>CANGXM010000027.1 GCA_947457845.1 Rhodospirillales bacterium
CAGGTTCTGGCGAAG
Source organism: Rhodospirillales bacterium (assembly GCA_947457845.1). Taxonomy (GTDB): domain Bacteria; phylum Pseudomonadota; class Alphaproteobacteria; order Azospirillales; family Azospirillaceae; genus CANGXM01. The sequence goes on from CANGXM010000027.1 coordinate 16, forward strand.
CCGGGCACGATCACGCCGCACACCAAGTTCAAGGCCGAGACCTACATCCTGACCAAGGAGGAGGGCGGCCGCCACACGCCGTTCTTCTCGAACTACCGTCCGCAGTTCTACTTCCGCACGACGGACGTGACGGGTCAGGTGGTGCTGCCCGAGGGCACCGAGATGGTGATGCCGGGCGACAACATCTCGATCGAGGTGCACCTGATCGCGCCGATCGCCATGGACGAGGGCCTGCGCTTCGCCATCCGCGAGGGCGGCCGCACCGTCGGTGCCGGCGTCGTCGCAAAGATCATCGAGTAGTCCAGACAGCAAGACCAAGGATCGATCGGCCCGGCGCGGTGGTGCGTCGCGGCGCCGGGACCGAAACACAGGTGAAGACGATGGACAGCCAGAACATCCGGATCCGCCTCAAGGCGTTCGATCATCGCGTGCTCGACCAGTCGACGAGCGAGATCGTGAACACCGCGAAGCGGACCGGTGCCCGGGTGCGGGGTCCGATCCCGCTCCCGACCCAGATCGAGCGCTTCACGGTGCTGCGCAGCCCGCACATCGACAAGAAGTCGCGCGAACAGTTCGAGATCCGCACGCACAAGCGGCTGCTCGACATCGTCGACCCGACCCCGCAGACGGTGGACGCGCTGATGAAGCTCGACCTCGCCGCCGGCGTGGACGTCGAAATCAAGCTCTGAGGCCTCCGGGCCTTCGACGAACCCGGGACCTCTGCCGGCAGACCGCTGACGCCGAGTACGTCCCCGACGAGGAGAAGAGATGATGCTGCGATCCGGTCTGATCGCGCAGAAGGTGGGCATGACCCGCGTCTTCACGGACGAGGGTGAACACGTGCCCGTCACCGTGCTCCGGATCGACGACGTCCAGGTCGTCGCCCAGCGCACGGTCGAAGCGGACGGCTACTCGGCCGTCCAGCTCGGCGCGGGAAAAATCAAGACGAAGAACGTGACGAAGCCGATGCGCGGCCACTTCGCGAAGGCGAAGGTGGAGCCCAAGCGCAAGGTCGTCGAGTTCCGTGTCGATCCGCAGGGTCTGATCGAGGTCGGCGCCGAGCTTTCGGCCGCCCACTTCGTTCCCGGCCAGTTCGTGGACGTGACCGGAACGACGATCGGCAAGGGCTTCGCGGGCGCCATGAAGCGCTGGAACTTCGGCGGCCTGCGCGCGACGCACGGCGTGTCGGTGTCCCACCGCTCGCACGGCTCGACCGGCAACCGGCAGGACCCCGGCAAGACGTTCAAGAACAAGAAGATGGCTGGCCACCTCGGCGTCGAGCAGGTCACCACCCAGAACTTGAAGGTCGTCCGCATCGACGAGGACCAGGGGCTGATCCTCGTGAAGGGCTCCGTGCCCGGTCACGAAGGTGCCTGGGTGATGGTGCGCGACGCGGTCAAGCGTCCGGCGCCGAAGGACCTCAACCTGCCGTTCCCGGCCGCGCTGAAGGCCTCCGCGCCCTCGGGCGACGCGCCCGCCGCCGACGCGCAGGAGGGCTGATCCCATGAAGCTCGACATCCTCAACCTCGACGCCGAGACCGTCGGCCAGATCGAACTGTCCGAGGACGTGTTCGGCCTTCCGACGCGCGCCGACATCCTGGCCCGCATGGTGAACTGGCAGCTGAACAAGCGCCGCCAGGGAACCCATGCGACCAAGATCATCAGCCAGATCGCCGGCACGACGAAGAAGCCCTACAAGCAGAAGGGCACCGGCCGCGCCCGCCAGGGGTCGCTGCGCTCGCCGCAGTTCCGCGGCGGCGCCGTGATCTTCGGCCCGACGCCGCGCAGCCATGCGACGGACCTGCCGAAGAAAGTGCGCAAGCTCGCGCTGAAGACGGCTCTGTCGTCCAAGCGCGAGGAGGGTAAGCTCGTCATCCTTGACGTGGCGAAGACCGACACGCACAAGACCAAGGCGCTGGTGGCCCGTTTCGCCAAGCTCGGGTTCCAGAACGTGCTGTTCATTGACGGGTCGAACCTCGACGAGAACTTCGTCCGCGCGGCACGCAACATTCCCAAGATCGACGTGCTGCCCGAGCACGGCGCCAACGTCTATGACATCCTGCGGCACGACACGCTGGTCCTGACGCGGAACGCCGTCGAGCAGCTGGAGGCCCGCCTGAAATGAAGATCTGGCCGAAGCCGAAGCTCACCCAGGAGCGGATGTACGACGTCATCCTCTCCCCGGTGATCACCGAAAAGTCGTCGCGCGTCTCCGAGCACAACCAGGTCACGTTCCGGGTTCCGCTCGACGCCACGAAGCCGGAGATCAAGGCGGCCGTCGAAGGGCTGTTCAAGGTCAAGGTGACTGCGGTCAACACCCTCATCCAGAAGGGCAAGACCAAGCGGTTCCGCGGCATCATGGGACGCCGGTCGGACTTCAAGAAGGCGGTGGTGACGCTGGCCCAGGGCCAGTCGATCGACATCGCCACGGGCGTCTGACGGGAGGTCGACAGCCATGGCATTGAAGACATTCCGCCCGATCACCCCGTCGCTCCGCCAGCTCGTGCAGGTGGACCGGTCGGAGCTGTGGAAGGGCAAGCCCGTCAAGTCGCTGACCGAGGGTCTCCACGGCTCGGGCGGCCGCAACAACACCGGCCGCATCACCGCGCGCCGGATGGGTGGCGGCCACAAGCAGCGCTATCGTCTCGTGGACTTCAAGCGCCGCCGGTTCGACGAGCCGGCGACGGTGGAGCGGCTGGAGTACGATCCCAACCGCACCGCCTTCATCGCGCTGATCAAGTACGCCGACGGCTCGCTCGCCTACATCCTGGCGCCGCAGCGTCTGAAGGCCGGCGACCAGGTCGTCGCGGGCGAAAAGGTCGACGTGAAGCCCGGCAACGCGATGCCGCTCAAGTCAATCCCGGTGGGCACCATCGTGCACAACGTCGAGCTGAAGCCCGGTAAGGGCGGGCAGCTGGCGCGCGCGGCGGGCACCTACTGCCAGATCGTCGGCCGCGACCAGGGTTACGCGCAGATCAAGCTGGCGTCGGGCGAGCTCCGCATCGTCCGGTCCGACTGCATGGCGACGATCGGGGCGGTCTCGAACCCCGACAACTCCAACGTCGTCATCGGCAAGGCCGGTCGGAACCGGTGGCTGGGCGTGCGCCCGTCTGTCCGCGGCGTCGCGATGAACCCGATCGACCATCCCCACGGCGGCGGCGAAGGCCGTACCTCGGGCGGTCGCCATCCGGTCACGCCGTGGGGCAAGCCGACCAAGGGCAAGAAGACGCGCAGCAACAAGCGGACGGATAAGTTCATCCTGCGCCGCCGGAACGCCAAGTGAGGGTGTGATCCATGGCACGATCCGTCTGGAAGGGGCCGTTCATCGACGGCTATCTCCTCAAGAAGGCCGAGAAGTCCCGGGCGTCGGGCCGCAACGAGATCATCAAGATCTGGTCGCGTCGCTCGACGATCCTGCCGCAGTTCGTGGGCCTCACCTTCGGCGTCTACAACGGCCATAAGTTCCTGCCGGTGCTCGTGACCGAGAACATGATCGGTCACAAGTTCGGGGAGTTTTCGCCGACGCGGACCTACTACGGTCACGCGGCGGACAAGAAGGCGAAGAGGAAGTAATCATGGGCAAGCCCGCCAATCCGGCCCGGGTGGCCGAGAACGAGGCGCGCGCGTACGCGAAGCTCATCCGTACGAGCCCGCGGAAGCTGAACCTCGTCGCCCAGCTCATCAGGGGCAAAGCCGCGCAGGCGGCCCTCGCCGACCTGTCGTTCTCCAAGCGCCGCGTCGCCAACGAGGTCAAGAAGGTCCTCCAGGCTGCGATCGCGAATGCCGAGAACAACCATCAGCTGGACGTCGATCGTCTGTTCGTCCGCGAGGCGACGGTCGGAAAGACGCTCGTCATGAAGCGCTTCCACGCGCGTGGCCGTGGCCGGTCGAGCCGGGTGGAGAAGCCCTTCTCCAACCTGACGATCATCGTCCGCGAGCGCGCCGAAGCCACCACTGAGGAGGCCGCCTGACATGGGTCAGAAAATCAATCCGATCGGCCTGCGCCTCGGGATCAACCGCACCTGGGACAGCCGCTGGTTCGCCAAGCGCGACTATGCCCAGCTGCTCCACGACGACCTGAAGCTTCGCCGCTACCTGTTCCACCGGGCCAACGCCGCCGGCGTGTCCCGCGTGGTCATCGAGCGGCCGGCCAAGCGCGCCCGCATCACGATCCACTGCGCCCGCCCGGGCGTGGTGATCGGCAAGAAGGGCGCCGACATCGAGAAGATCCGTCAGGAACTCTCGAAGCTGGCGGGCGGTGAGGTGAACCTGAACATCGTCGAGATCCGCAAGCCCGAGATCGACGCCAAGCTGATCGCCGAGAACATCTCGAGCCAGCTGGAGCGTCGTGTGGCCTTCCGCCGCGCGATGAAGCGCGCGGTCCAGTCGGCCATGCGCCTCGGCGCCCAGGGCATCCGGATCAACTGCTCCGGCCGTCTCGGCGGCGCCGAGATCGCGCGGCTGGAGTGGTATCGCGAGGGCCGGGTGCCGCTGCACACGCTGCGCGCGGACATCGACTACGGGACCGCGACTGCGAAGACCACCTACGGCACCTGCGGTGTCAAGGTGTGGGTCTTCAAGGGCGAGATCCTGGCCCACGACCCCATGGCGCAGGACAAGCGCGCCATGGAACAGCAGCCCGCCCGTTGACGGGAGGACCCTGAGCCATGATGTCCCCGAAGCGGACGAAGTATCGCAAGGCCCACAAGGGGCGGATCCACGGCATCACCTATGCCGGGGCCACGCTCAACTTCGGCGCCTACGGCCTGAAGGCGATGGAGCCGGCGCGCGTCACGGCGCGGCAGATCGAGGCGGCCCGCCGCGCGATCACCCGCCAGATGAAGCGCCAGGGCCGCGTCTGGATCCGGATCTTCCCGGACGTTCCGGTGTCCACGAAGCCCGCCGAGGTCCGCATGGGCTCTGGCAAGGGCGCACCGGAGTACTGGGTGGCCCGCGTGCATCCGGGCCGGATCATGTTCGAGATCGACGGCGTGCCGGCCGATGTGGCCGAGCGGGCGTTCGAACTCGCGGCGGCGAAGTTGCCGATCAAGACCAAGGTCGTGACGCGACTGGGTGGTGAGGAGTCCGCGGCATGAAGGCCGACGATCTTCGTCAGCAGAGCCTGGACCAGCTGAACGACCAGCTGCTCCAGCTCAAAAAGGAGCAATTCAACCTGCGTTTCCAGCGGGCCTCCGGCCAGCTTGAGAACACGGCGCGGGTGCGCGAGGTGCGGCGCGACATCGCCCGCATCAAGACCATTCTGGGCCAGCGTGCCCAGGCGTCCGCGTGACCCGCGGTCGAGGCTGAGGAGTAAAGCGAGATGCCCCGACGCGTTCTGCAGGGCACCGTGGTGAGTGACAAGATGGACAGGACGGTCACCGTTCTTGTCGAGCGTCGTGTCATGCACCCGGTCTACAAAAAGTACATCAAGCAGTCCAAGAAGTACGCCGCGCACGACGAGAACAACCAGTTCAAGTCGGGCGACGTGGTGGAGATCGAGGAGTGCCGGCCGCTTTCGAAGCGGAAGCGGTGGATGGTGATCAGCCATCCGCCGGTCCGCGACGGGGCCGTCGCCGGCACCGGCGCCTGAGGAGGCGGTAGAACATGATCCAGATGCAAACGAACCTGGACGTGGCCGACAACAGCGGCGCGCGCAGGGTGCAGTGCATCAAGGTGCTCGGCGGTTCCAAGCGCAAGGTGGCGTCGATCGGCGACGTCATCGTCGTCTCCGTCAAGGAGGCGATCCCGCGTGGCCGCGTGAAGAAGGGTGACGTGCACCGCGCCGTCATCGTCCGCACGGCCATGGCCCTTCGCCGCACCGACGGCACCTACATCCGCTTCGACAAGAACGCGGCGGTGCTGATCAACAAGCAGGGCGAGCCGATCGGCACCCGAATCTTCGGGCCGGTGACGCGCGAGCTTCGCGGCAAGAAGTTCATGAAGATCATCAGCCTCGCGCCGGAGGTGCTGTGATGACCCAGCCGAAGCTCAAGGTGAAGAAGGGCGACAAGGTCGTCGTGATCACCGGCCGCGACAAGGGCAAGCAGGGAGAGATCATCGAATCCCTGCCGAAGGAGAACCGCGTGCGCGTGCGCGGGGTCAACCTGGTCAAGAAGCACCAGCGGCAGACCGCCACCCAGCAGGGCGGCATCATCGAGATCGAGGCCCCGATCAACGTGTCGAACGTGATGCACGTCGACCCGAAGACCGGCGAGGCCACCCGTATCGGCTACAAGTTCGTCGGCGAAGGCGAGGCACGCCGGAAGGTGCGCGTCGCCAAGAAGTCCGGCGAGCAGATCGACCTCTGAGGCCGACCATGCCCGCACGTCTCAAGGACCAATACGAAACCGTCATCCGCCCGCGGCTGAAGGACGACTTCGGTTACGGCAACCTCCTGGAGGTTCCGAGGATCGAGAAGATCGTCATCAACATGGGCGTGGGCGAGGCGACCTCGGACACCAAGAAGGTCCAGAACGCCGTCGCCGACCTGACCGCCATCGCAGGCCAGAGGCCGGTGGTGACCCGGGCCCGCAAGTCCATCGCGCAGTTCAAGGTGCGCGAGGGCATGCCACTCGGGTGCAAGGTCACGCTGCGCCGGGACCGTATGTACGAGTTCCTCGACCGCCTGATCACGATCGCGCTGCCCCGCGTCCGCGACTTCCGCGGCGTCTCCGGCAGCAGCTTCGACGGCCGCGGCAACTATGCCATGGGCCTGAAGGAGCAGATCATCTTCCCGGAAATCAACTACGACCGTGTCGACGAGGTCCGGGGGATGGACATCATCATCGTGACGAGCGCGAAGTCCGACAAGGAGGCCAAGGCTCTCCTGAAGGCCTTCGACATGCCGTTCACGAGCTGAGGCCGGAGGACCCGACATGGCCAAGTCCGGAATGATCGAGAAGAATAAGCGCCGCGTGGCGCTTGTGAAGCAGTACGCGGCGAAGCGCGAGCGTCTGAAGGCGATCGCGAATGACCGCAACCGTCCGATGGAGGAGCGCTTCGCCGCCCGCCTGAAGCTGGCGGAGCTGCCGCGCAACGCCAACCCGACCCGCATCCGCAATCGTTGCGAGCTGACGGGCCGGTCGCGGGCGTACTATCGGAAGTTCAAGGTGTGCCGGAACGTGCTGCGGGAGCTCGCCCATCTGGGCCAGATCCCCGGTGTCGTCAAGGCGAGCTGGTAAGGGAGGCGGACATGGCGTTGAGCGATCCTCTCGGCGATATGCTGACGCGCATCCGCAACGGTCAACGTGCGCGGATGAACGCGGTCGACAGCCCGGCCTCACGGCTCCGGGTTAACGTACTCGAGGTGCTGAAGCGGGAAGGCTACATCCGGGGCTTCGCCCAGGAAGAGGTCCGTCCCGGCTTGGCGAGCCTCAAGATCGAACTGAAGTATCACGAGGGCGAGCCGGTCATCCGGTCGATCGACCGCGTGTCAAAGCCCGGCCGGCGCGTCTATTCCAAGATCGCCGACCTGCCCCGGGTCTACAACGGCCTCGGCATCTCGATCCTTTCGACGCCGCGCGGCGTGCTCTCGGACAACGAGGCACGGGCGCAGAACGTCGGGGGCGAGGTGCTGTGCCGGGTGTTCTGAGGAAGGGTCCGCAAGATGTCCCGTGTCGGTAAGAACCCCGTGCCCGTACCCGCCGGCGTCTCCGCGTCGGTGGTCGGCTCCCTGCTGACTGTGAAGGGCAAGCTCGGCAGCCTGACCATGCCGATCTCCGGCGACGTCTCGACCACGGTGGAGGACGGCAAGATCGTCGTCGCGCCGCGGACCGAGAGCCGCCGGGCCCGTACGCTGTGGGGCACCACGCGCGCCAACGCCGCCAACATGGTGAAGGGCGTGAGCGAGGGCTTCACGAAGAACCTCGAGATCCAAGGCGTCGGCTTCAAGGCGGCGGTGGAGGGCAAGGACCTGGTCCTGTCCCTCGGCTTCAGCCATCCGATCCGCTTTCCGATCCCCGAGGGGGTCTCCATCAAGTGCGATCGGCCAACCGCCGTGGCCATCAGCGGTTTCGACCGCCAGAAGGTCGGGCAAGTGGCCGCGGTCATCCGCGGGATGAAGAAGCCGGAGCCCTACAAGGGCAAGGGCGTCCGATATTCCGACGAGACGATCATCCGCAAGGAAGGCAAGAAGAAGTAAGGGCCGCCCAGATGCTGACCTCCAAGGACAAGTTCGCCCGGCGCCAGGAGCGTGTTCGCTTCCGCGTCCGGCGCTTCGGCAAGGGCCGGCCCCGTCTATCGGTGTTCCGGTCCTCCAAACATATCCACGCGCAGGTGATCGACGACACCGGCGGGCACACGCTCGCTGCGGCGTCGACGCTCGACAAGAGCCTGCGCACGCAACTCAAGACAGGCGCGGACGTCGAAGCGGCACGCCAGGTCGGCAAGTTGCTGGCTGAGCGTGCAAAGGCCGCGGGCGTCACCGAGGTGGTGTTCGACCGCGGCGGCTATCTGTTCCATGGCCGGGTGAAGGCGCTCGCCGACGCCGCCCGCGAAGCCGGCCTTTCGTTCTGAGGGAGACGACCATGGCAGAACGTGAGGACCGCGAGCGCGGGGAGCGCCGTCGGCGCGGTGGCGGGGGCGACGACAACCGTGGCTCCCAGCGCGACCGTGACGAGGTGGAGCTGATCGAGAAGCTGGTCGGCATCAACCGTGTCGCAAAGGTGGTGAAGGGTGGCCGGCGCTTCGGCTTCGCCGCCCTGGTCGTCGTCGGTGACGGCAAGGGTCGCGTCGGCGTCGGTGCGGGTAAGGCCCGCGAGGTGCCCGAGGCGATCCGCAAGGCGACCGACCAGGCCAAGCGCGGGATGATCCGCGTCCCGCTCCGCGAGGGCCGGACGCTGCATCACGACGCCCACGGCCACTTCGGCGCGGGCAAGGTGACGTTGCGCGCGGCCCCTCCGGGCACGGGCATCATCGCCGGTGGTCCGATGCGCGCGATCTTCGAGGCGCTCGGCGTCGCCGACGTCGTCGCGAAGTCGATCGGCACGTCGAACCCGCACAACATGATCAAGGCGACGTTCGACGCCCTGACCCACGTCCAGAGCCCGCGGTCGGTTGCCGCGCGCCGCGGTCGCCGCGTGGCCGACATCCTCGGCCGGCGCGACGGTCCGGGCGAGGCGCAGACCGCCGCCTGAGGACACCGACCATGGCCGAGAAGAAGACCGTGATCGTGACGCAGGTCGGCTCGCCGATCCGTCGCACGAAGGACCAGAGGGCGACGCTCGTCGGCCTCGGCCTGAACAAACTTCACCGCACGCGCGAGCTGGAGGACACTCCGGCCGTGCGCGGCATGATCAACAAGGTCGCCCACCTCGTCCGCGTCGAGAGCGGCGAGTGAGCGGAGGGACCGAACGATGAAGCTCAACGAACTCCGGGACAATCCCGGGGCCCGCAAGCGGAAGATGACCGTCGGTCGCGGCATCGGCTCCGGCAAGGGCAAGACCTCGGGCCGCGGCGGCAAGGGCCAGAAGGCCCGGAGCGGTGTGGCCATCAAGGGGTTCGAAGGCGGCCAGATGCCCCTGCATCGGCGTCTGCCGAAGCGAGGCTTCAACAACATCTTCGCGAAGGAATTCGCGGTGGTGAACCTGGGCCGCGTTCAGCAGTTCATCGATGCGGGCAAGCTCGACGCCTCGCAGCCGATCACGACCGAGGCGCTCTTTGGCGCCAACGTCGTCGGCAAGGCGAAGGACGGCATCCGTCTCCTCGCCAAGGGCGTGCTGACCACGAAGGCCAGCTTCGTCGTCGAGGGCGCGTCGGCGTCGGCCGTCGCCGCCGTCGAGGGCTTGGGCGGAACCGTGACGCTGCCGGCCGTGGCCGCCGCGGCGGAGTGACCGAGGACCGGGAGCCCGGGGGTCCGGCGCTTGCGTCGGTCGTCCGGGCTCTCCTTATCTAGAGCCGTTCCCTCACGGTCGTACCGAAGGCGCCCCATGGCATCCGCCGCCGAACAGCTCGCTGCGAACATCAACTTCGGCGCCTTCGCCAAGGCGACCGAGCTGAAGAAGCGCATCTGGTTCACGCTGGGCGCGCTGATCGTCTACCGCATCGGCACATACATCCCGATCCCGGGCATCGACCCGCAGATCCTGCAGGACATCTTCCAGCAGGCAGGGGGTGGCGGCATCCTCGGGATGTTCGACATGTTCGCCGGCGGCGCGCTGAGCCGCATGACGATCTTCGCGCTCAACATCATGCCGTACATCTCGGCATCGATCATCGTCCAGCTCATGACGGCGGTGTCGCCGACGCTGGAGGCGCTGAAGAAGGAAGGCGAGTCGGGCCGCAAGAAGCTCAACCAGTACACCCGCTACCTGACGCTGGTGCTGGCGATCTTCCAGGCGTGGGGCATCTCGGTCGGCCTGCAGGGCATGACCGGATCGACCGGTCCCGCGGTGGCGGAGCCCGGGATGTTCTTCATCATCTCGACCGTCATCACGCTGGTCGGCGGTACGATGTTCCTGATGTGGCTCGGCGAGCAGATCACCGCCCGCGGCATCGGCAACGGCATCTCGCTGATCATCTTCGCCGGCATCGTGGCCGAGTTGCCCCGCGCGCTCGCCGGGACGCTCGAACTGGGCCGCACGGGCGCCGTCTCCGCATTCTTCATCATCTTCATGCTGATCATGGCGGTCGGCGTGATCATGTTCATCGTGTTCATGGAGCGGGCGCAGCGCCGGGTGCTGGTGCAGTATCCCAAGCGCCAGGTCGGCAACCGCATGTTCGGCGGCGAGTCGTCCCACCTTCCGCTGAAGCTGAACACGTCGGGCGTCATCCCGCCCATCTTTGCAAGCTCGCTCCTGCTGCTGCCGCTCACCTTCGCAAGCTTCACGGGCGGGCAGGGGCCCGAGTGGCTGCAGACGATCACGACGTGGCTGGCCCACGGCCAGCCGCTCTACATGGGCCTCTACGCGGCGCTGATCATCTTTTTCTGCTTCTTCTACACCGCGATCGTCTTCAATCCCGTGGAGACGGCAGACAATCTGAAGAAGTACGGCGGGTTCGTGCCAGGAATCCGACCCGGCAAGAACACGGCCGACCACCTCGACTACATCCTCACACGCCTTACCGTCGTCGGCGCCGCTTACCTGTCGGTGGTGTGTCTCCTTCCCGAGTTCCTGATCTCTCAGTACTCGATCCCGTTCTACTTCGGCGGAACGAGCCTGATGATCGTGGTCACCGTGACCATGGACACGGTCGCACAGATCCACTCTCATCTCCTGGCCCATCAGTACGAAGGGCTCATCAAGAAGTCCAAGTTGCGGGGGAGGCGCGGATGAACCTGATCCTGATCGGACCGCCGGGCGCGGGCAAAGGCACCCAGGCCAAGAGGCTCGAGGAAGAGCGGGGCCTCGTCCAGCTCTCCACCGGCGACATGCTTCGCGCGCTGCGCGGCAGCGGGACGGCGCTGGGCGAGCGGGCTGCCGCGATCATGGCGACGGGCGCACTCGTTCCGGACGAGATCCTGATCTCCATGATCGGCGAGCGGATCGACCGTCCGGACTGCGCCAGGGGCTTCATCCTCGACGGCTTCCCGCGGACGGTGCCGCAGGCCGAGGCCCTCGACGAAATGCTGGCGGTCCGCAACCTGCGGCTTGACCGCGTGATCGAGTTCCAGGTGGACGAGAGCATCCTCGTCGACCGCATCAAGAAGCGCATCGCCGAGACGCCGCCCGAGCAGCGGCGCGCGGACGACACGCCGGAGACGCTCGTCAACCGGCTGAAGGTGTATCATGCGCAGACCGCGCCCATCCTTCCCTACTACCGGGGGCGGGGCGTCCTGACCGTCGTCGACGGCATGAAGCCGGTCGAGGAGGTCGCGAAGGCGGTCGCCACGATCATTGATGGGCGGGCCTGAGGGCCACACGGGGCCGCAGGGATTTGTTGACAGGGCGGCCGCGCACACTATACTACGCGGCCTTCGGTCCTCTCGGGGTCCGAATGCTTTTATTCGTCCATATGCCGGCAATTCGGGCCTCCGCCCGTGTCGGTGACGTCCGGACCGACCGATGGCGCCTGCGCCCGCGGCGGGGGCAACGAGGAGACTTGGTGTGGCGCGTATCGCTGGCGTGAACATCCCGACGCAGAAGCGCGTGTCGATCGCGCTCCAGTACATCCACGGGATCGGCCCGAAGAGGGCCCAGGACATCTGCACGAAGGTCGGCATCCCCGGCGAGCGTCGGGTCAACCAGCTGACCGACGACGAGGTGCTCCGCATCCGCGAGGTCATCGACAGCGAGTTCACGGTCGAGGGCGACCTTCGCCGTGAAGTCGCGATGAACATCAAGCGTCTGATGGACATGGCCTGCTATCGCGGGCTGCGTCACCGTCGTGGCCTTCCGGTCCGCGGTCAGCGCACCCATTCCAATGCGCGCACGCGCAAGGGTCCGGCGAAGCCGATCGCCGCCAAGAAGAAGTAAGACGGGGATCGATCGATGGCCAAGCCTGCCGCCGCAAACGCACAGCGCCTCCGCCGCCGCGAGCGCAAGAACATCACGTCCGGCGTCGTTCACGTGAATGCGTCGTTCAACAACACGATGATCACCATCACCGACGCCCAGGGGAACACCATCGCGTGGTCCTCGTCGGGTACGATGGGCTTCAAGGGCTCGCGCAAGTCGACCCCCTACGCCGCGCAGGTCGCCGCGGAGGACGCGGGCCGCAAGGCGCAGGAGCACGGGATGAAGGTGCTCGAGGTCGAGGTGAAGGGCCCCGGGTCGGGCCGCGAGTCGGCGCTTCGCGCGCTGCAGTCGATCGGCTTCCAGATCACGTCCATCCGCGACGTCACCCCGATCCCGCACAACGGCGTCCGCCCGCCCAAGAAGCGCCGCGTCTGACGCATCGTTTCCTGTCGCCGCATCGAGCGGCCCCCGTCCGGGACAGCGCCCCAGCCATCGGGCGCAACGAAAGGGACGGCGGGCCGCGCGGCATTTCGATGGCATGAGGTGAGCCCGTGATCCAGAACAACTGGAAGCAGTTGATCAAGCCCGAAAAGCTGGACGTCCAGCTCGGCGACGAGCCCCAGCGCATCGCCACCATCGTCGCAGAGCCGCTCGAGCGCGGCTTCGGCCTGACCCTCGGCAACGCGCTCCGTCGCGTCCTTCTCTCCTCGCTCCAGGGCGCGGCCGTCACCTCGATCCAGATCGAGGGCGTTCTGCACGAGTTCTCGTCCGTCGCCGGCGTGAAGGAGGACGTGACCGACATCGTCCTCAACGTGAAGCAGCTGGCGCTGCGCATGGGCGCCGAAGGTACCCGCCGGATGCGGATCCGTGCCGACGGCCCGTGCGAGGTCACCGCCGGCATGATCGAGACCGGCGCCGACATCGAGGTGATGAACCGCGAGCTGGTGATCTGCACGCTGGATGCCGGCACGAAGTTCACGATGGAACTGACGGTCCAGACCGGGAAGGGCTATGTGCCCGCGACCGAGAACCGGCCCGAGGACGCGCCGATCGGCCTCATCCCGGTCGACGCGCTGTTCAGCCCGGTCCGCAAGGTGTCGTACAAGGTGGACAACACCCGCGTCGGCCAGAAGACGGACTACGACCGGCTCTCGCTCAACCTTGAGACGAACGGCGCTATCAAGCCGGACGACGCGGTCGCCTATGCGGCGCGGATCCTCCAGCACCAACTCCAGCTCTTCATCAACTTCGAGGAGCCGCAGGCGGCGCAGCCGGAGGCCAAGCATGAGGAGATCCCGTTCAACAAGAACCTCCTCCGCAAGGTCGACGAACTCGAACTGTCCGTTCGCTCGGCGAACTGCCTGAAGAACGACAACATCGTCTACATCGGCGACCTCGTGCAGAAGAGCGAGGCCGAGATGCTCCGCACCCCGAATTTCGGCCGCAAGTCCTTGAACGAGATCAAGGAAGTGCTGACGCAGATGGGGCTCCATCTCGGGATGGAGATCCCGAACTGGCCGCCGGAGAACATCGAGGACCTCGCCAAGCGCCTCGAGGAGCCGTACTGATCGTCCCCGCTCCCCGCCGTCCGGCGGGGAGCGCCGTTTCCAGGGTCGCGTCGACCCGCCCCGGGCCTCTCTCGCACCAAGGCGAGGCCGCACCGGGTTCGTCATCGGTCCGCCCCGCGGGCCGGCCACCGGAGAGGAGAGCGTCGTCATGCGTCACGGCAACGGGTACCGCAAGCTGGGGGTCACCTCGACCCACCGCCGCGCCATGTTCGCGAACATGGCCGTCGCGCTGATCAAGCACGAGCAGATCAAGACGACGCTTCCGAAGGCGAAGGAACTCCGCCCCGTCGTCGAGAAGCTGATCACGCTCGGCAAGAAGGGCGGCCTCGCCAACCGGCGGCGCGCGATCGCCGAGATTCGCGACGAGAGGATGGTCGAGAAGCTGTTCACCACGCTGGCCGATCGCTACCGCAGCCGAACCGGCGGCTACTGCCGCGTGCTCAAGGCGGGCTTCCGCTATGGCGACATGGCGGCGTTGGCGATGATCGAGCTGATGGATCGGGACCCGGACGCCAAGGGCCAGGACAGCGGCCCGGTGCAGACCGATGCCGAGGAGGCGGAGGCGGCCTGACCGGCCCCTTCCGCGCACCCGTCGATCCCGTCGCGTCCTGGCCATCACGAGTGGCCGGGGCGTTTCGTTTCGACATCGTGCGTTCGACGCTTGTTCCCCTCGTCCGAGATTGTAGACTTCGGCCCGGGCGGACACGGTTCCGGTGTGGAGACGGTTCATGAACGATCAAGCGGTTGTTGCCCCCACGGGCGTCGTCACGGCGGACGGGCTCCGCGTCGCGGCGCTGGCCCCGGTCTTCCTGGCGGCCTTCCTCGGCGCGTTCCTGGTCTGGGGCGTCGGCTTCGCCCAGAACGATCGTCTGCACAATGCCGCGCACGACACGCGGCACTCGAACGGCTTCCCCTGCCACTGAGCGGTTCGACGCGATGGCGCTGTTCCGCCGTCTGCTGTTCGCGGCTCTCTGCGCCGGCCTCCTGTCGGGGGCCGTGGCGACTTTGGCGCACCAGTTCGGCACCGTCCCGGTGATCCTGGCGGCGGAGGGCCACGAGCCCACCCCGGCCGTCGGGCACGAGGGCCACGGCCACGCCGCCTGGGAGCCCGCGGCGGGGCTTGAGCGCATCTTCTTCACCGCGCTCGCGGACGGTCTCACCGGGATCGGGTTCGCCCTTCTCCTCGTCTCGGCCTACGCGCTCCGCGGCGGGGCGATGAGCCCGCGTCGCGGCCTCATCTGGGGGGCGGCGGGCTTCGTGGTCTTCACCCTCGCCCCGTCGCTGGGCCTGCCGTTCCGCCTGCCGGGCGCGGCGGAGTCGCCCGTGTTCGACCGGCAGGTCTGGTGGCTGGCGACGGCGGTGCTGACCGCGTCGGGCCTCGCGCTGATCGCCTTCCGCCGCCGGCTGCCCTGGATCGCGCTGGCGGTCATGCTGATCGCCCTCCCGCACGTCGTCGGGGCGCCGCAGCCGGTCGCGCCCGGCGGCACGGTTCCCGACGATCTCACCCGCCGCTTCGTCCTGATCGCGACGGCGACGAGCCTGCTGTTCTGGCTGTCGCTCGGCGCGACGACCGGTCTCTTCTACCGCCGCATCGTCCAGCGCGCCTGACCCCTCATCGCCGCGGGGCGTGGGCGGCCAGGAACAGGTCGACCGAGCGTTCCACGTGCGCCAGCCGCGCCACTCCCTCCAGGCGGGCGTCCTTTCCGCACACTTCGCGCATGTGGTGGTCGCCCATCACGAGCCAGCAGAACTGCTGGGCCGCGACCACCGGGTCGGCGAGCGCGAGGCCACCCCGTGACGCCTCGTCGGCGAGGAGCTGCGCCAGCATGGTCTTGGTGGCGTCCGGCCCGGTCTCGAAGAAGGCGTCGGCCGCCTCCGGGCTCTGCCGGCCCTCCGCGGCCAGAAGGCGGAAGACGCCGATGGCGTCCGCGCTGAGCACCAGCCCGTAGAGCCGCTCGCCGATGCCCACCAGCGTCGCCCGCAGGTCCGGATGGCGGCCCAGCGCCACCATCCCCTGCATCACCTGTCGGCAACGGTCCTGGATCAGCGCGCGGCACAGGCCGTCCTTGCTCTCGAACATCGCGTAGAGCGTCGACAACGACCCGCCGGACCGCTTCACCACGTCCGACAGGCTCGTGGCCGCGTAGCCCTTGGTGAGGAACAGTTCGGCCGCCGCGTCCATGAACGCGCGCCGACGCGCCTCCCGCCGGCTCGCCGCCGGATCGGCGTGCCCGTCCGTGGTCGCGGACAGATCCATTCGCACATCCCCCGTTGACCGTAACGTAATCTACATTACAGTCGTTCCCGCGACAGGCCAACCGCGACCTGCCGATCTTCAATGGGCGAAGGGATCATCGTCATGTCCGCAACCCCGGTCCACCCCTCTTCCTCGCCCCGGTCGCGCGCCACCGTCGCCGGTCTCGTGCTGTCGCTCGCCGTGCTCGCCGCCTGTACCGAGAAGCAGGCCCGGACGGAGGAGCCGCCCAAGCCCGTCCGCGTCGCCCAGGTGCGGTTCGAGACGCCGGTCGACCGGCAGGTCTTTTCCGGCACCGTCGTTCCGCGCACCGAGGCGACGGTCGCCTTCCAGGTGAGCGGGCGGATGACGACCCGGCCGGTGGACGTCGGCACCCGGGTGGAGGCCGACACGGTGATCGCGCGTCTCGACCCGGTCGACCTCGACCTGTCGCTGCGCGCGGCGCAGGAGGCCGTCGCCGGGGCGGAGGCCACGCTGCGGCAGGCCCGGGCCGATCTCGACCGCTACGAGCAGCTGCGCGCCAGCACAATCTTCAATCCCGCGGTCTTCGACCAGCGCCTCGCGGCCGCCCGCTCGTCCGAAGCACGGCTGAACCAGGCGCGCAGCGACCTCGCGCTCGCCGGAAACCGCGTGCGCTACGCCGAACTGAAGGCGGGGGTGGCCGGGGTCGTCACGGCCGTGCTGCAGGAGCCGGGGCAGGTGGTCGCGGCGGGGCAGGGGGTGGTCCGCGTCGCGGCGACGGGTGCGCTCGAGGTGATGGTGGACCTGCCCGAACACCGCCTCGCCGAGGTGGTGCGGGCCGACCGCGTCCGCTGGGCGCTCTGGGCCGATCCCGACACGCCGCGGCCGGCGCGCCTGCGCGAGCTGTCGCCCGCGGCCGACGTGCAGACCCGCACCTTCCGCGCCCGGTTCGCCCTCGACGAGGTGCCGTCCTACGCGCAGCTCGGCATGACCGCGACGCTGGCGGTGGAGCGGGTCGGGGAGGGACCGGTCGCGGCACTGCCCGCCGCCGCGATCTTCCAGCAGGGGACGGGGCCCGCCGTGTGGACCGTGGACCCGGCGGCCGGCAGCGTCCGCCTCGTCCCGGTGGAGGTGGCGGGCTGGCGGGGGGACGCCGTGCTGGTCCGCGGCGGGTTGGCCGAGGGGGCGACCGTCGTCACCGCCGGGGTGCACAAGCTCGACGCCACAAGGCGCGTCCGGCTGCTGGCCGAGGAGGCGCGGCGATGACGGGGCCAAACCTTTCGGAATGGTCTCTGCGCCATCCGTCGCTGATCGTCTTCGCCATCCTGCTCCTCTCGGTCGCGGGCGTGCTCTCCTACCTGCGCCTCGGCCGGGCGGAGGATCCCGACTTCACCATCAAGACGATGGTCGTCAGCACCGCATGGCCCGGTGCCACCGCGCGGGAGGTGGAACTACAGGTCACCGACGAGATCGAGAAGAAGCTCCAGGAGACGCCCTGGCTCGAGCACCTCGTCAGCTATTCGCGCCCTGGCGAATCGGTCGTCCGCGTCAACCTGCGTCAGGACACCCCGCCGTCCGCGGTCATGGACGTCTGGTACCAGGTCCGCAAGAAGACGGGCGACGTCCGCAACCGCCTGCCGCAGGGCGTGCAGGGCCCCTTCTTCAACGACGAGTTCGGCGACACCTTCGGGATCATCTACGCCTTCTCCGGCGATGGCTGGTCGATGCCGGAGCTCAAGAGGGTGGCCGAGGACGTGCGCGGCCGTCTCCTCCGGATGAAGGACGTCGGCAAGATCGAGCTCTACGGGACCCAGGACCCCAAGGTCTTCGTGGAGTTCTCCCACACCTTTCTCGCCAACACCGGCATCCAGCCGCAGCAGATCTTCGACGGCCTCGTGCGCGAGTACGCGGTCACCGGCACCGGGCGGATCGACACCGCGACCGACCGGGTGGCCATCCGGATCGACGGCACGCCCGACACGGCCGAGGCCGTGCGGCAGGTGCCCATCCTCGTCAACGGCCGTCTCGTGCGCGTGGGCGACGTGGCCGAGGTGCGCGTGGGCACCGAGGACCCGGCCGTCTTCACCATGCGCTTCAACGGGAAGCCCGTGGTCGGCCTCGGCATCTCCATGGCCAAGGGCGGCAACATCCTGGAGGTGGGGGCCGCCGTCGCGGCCGAGATGGCGCGGATCGGCCGCGCGCTGCCCGTCGGCGTCGAGGTCGAGCAGGTGGCCGACCAGCCGCACGTCGTCTCCGGCTCGATCGAGGAGTTCGTGATGTCGCTGGCCGAGGCGCTGGCGATCGTGCTGGCCGTCAGCCTGATCAGCCTCGGCCTGCGCACCGGCATCGTCGTGGCGCTGTCGGTGCCGCTGGTGCTGGCGATCACCTTCCTCCTGATGGCGGTGATGGGCATCAACCTCCACCGCATCTCGCTCGGCGCCCTCATCATCGCGCTGGGGCTTCTCGTCGACGACGCCATCATCGCCGTCGAGATGATGATGGTGAAGCTGGAGCAGGGCTGGGACCGGATGAAGGCGGCGAGCTTCGCCTACACCTCCACCGCCTTCCCCATGCTCACCGGAACGCTGGTGACGGCCGCCGGCTTCGTGCCGGTCGGCTTCGCGAAATCGGCCGCCGGCGAGTACACCAACGCGATCTTCTGGGTCGTCTTCCTGTCGCTGGTCGTGTCGTGGTTCGTCGCGGTCCTCTTCACGCCCTTCATCGCCTATCACCTGTTGCCGAAGCCGAAGCCACACGCCGAGGGGGCGCACCACGACATCTACGACACCCGCCTCTACCGGGCGATCCGTGCGACCGTCGGCTGGTGCGTGCGCTGGCGAAAAAGCGTGATCGCGGTCACCGCCGCGACCTTCGCGTTGGCCATCTTCGGCTTCGGCTTCGTCCAGCAGCAGTTCTTCCCCTCCTCCTCCCGACCGGAACTGATGGTCGACCTGCGGCTGGCCGAGGGATCGTCGTTCCAGGCGACCGAGCGGGCCGTGAAGCGGATGGAGGACTGGCTGGCGGCGCAGGCCGAGGTCGAGCACTTCGTCGCCTACACCGGCGCGGGGACGCCGCGCTTCTATCTGCCGCTGAACCCCGAGCTGCGGAACGCGGGCTTCGGGCAGTTCGTGGTGATGACCAAGGGGCTGGAGGCGCGGGAGCGCCTGCTCAAGCGGCTCCGGGAACGGTTCGACACCGAGGAACCGGAACTGCGCGGCCGCGTCACGCGGCTGGAGAACGGGCCGCCGGTCGGCTTCCCCGTCCAGTTCCGCGTGATCGGCGACGATCCGGCGACGATCCGGCGCATCGCCGAGGACGTGCGGGCCGTGATGCGGGCGAACCCCGACACCCGCGACGTCCATTTCGAGTGGAACGAACTGTCGAAGGCGGTGCGGCTGGAGGTCGACCAGGCGAAGGCGCGCGCGCTCGGCGTCAACAACCAGGACCTTGCCCGCACGCTCGCCACGCTGATGTCCGGTACGGTCGTCACCCAGATCAAGGCGGGGACGGAACTGGTCGACGTGGTCGCCCGCGCGGTGCCCGAAGAGCGGCTCTCGCTGGAACGCATCGGCGACGTCAACATCGGTACGGCGCGCGGGACGACGGTGCCGCTGTCCCAGGTGGCCACGATCCGCCACGTGCTGGAGGAGCCGGTGCTCTGGCGGCGCGACGGACGCACGATGATGACGGTGCGCTCCGACATCGTGGACGGGGTGCAGGCGCCCGTCGTCTCCACCGCCGTCGACCGGGCGCTGGAGCCCCTGCGCGCCCGCCTGCCCGACGGCTACCGCATCGACATGGGCGGGGCGATCGAGGAGAGCGTGAAGAGCCAGTCCTCCATCTTCGCGGTCATGCCGCTGATGGTGCTGATCATGCTCACGGTGCTGATGATCCAGCTGCAGAGCTTCTCCCGCCTCGTGATCGTGTTCCTCACGGCACCGCTCGGCATGATCGGCGTGTCGGCGGCGCTGCTGCTCTCGGGGCTGCCGTTCGGCTTCGTCGCCATGCTGGGCGTCATCGCGCTCGCCGGGATGATCATGCGCAACTCGGTCATCCTGGTGGACCAGATCGAGCAGGACATCCGCGACGGCCACACCCCCTACGAGGCGATCGTCGGGGCGGCCGTCCGGCGCGCCCGGCCGATCTTCCTGACCGCGGCGGCGGCCATCCTCGCGATGGTGCCCCTGGTGCCGTCGGTCTTCTGGGGGCCGATGGCGGTGGCGATCATGGGCGGGCTGGCGGTGGCGACACTGCTGACGCTCCTGTTCCTGCCGGCCCTCTACGCCGCATGGTTCCGGGTGGCGGTGCCGGCGCGCCCGGGTCGGGCGGCGGCCGGGATGCCGTCGGGGATGGTGCCGACGCCGGCGGAGTGAGGCGTCGAGGACCCTCACCCTCACCCTGGCCCTCACCCTCTGCCCCTTCCTTTCCGCACGACCGTTCGTTATCCTCTTCCGATGGGTAAGGGACAGCAGACGCGCGAGACCATCGTGGGGACCGCGCTGGAGGTGGCGAGCGTCGCCGGCCTCGACGGGCTTTCGATCGGCGACCTCGCCGGGCGGCTGGGGCTCTCGAAGAGTGGCCTGTTCGCGCATTTCGGGTCGAAGGAGGCGTTGCAGCGCGCGGTGCTCGACGCCGCGGTCGCGCGTTTCGTGGCGACGGTGGTGCGCCCGGCGCTCGCCCGTCCGCCCGGCCTGCCCCGGCTGGAGGCGCTGGTCACCCACTGGATCGGCTGGATCGAGGCCTGCGGGCTTCCGGGGGGGTGCCCGCTTCTCGCCGCCGCGGTCGAATTCGACGACCGCCCCGGACCGATCCGCGACATGCTCCGCCGGGAACAGGCGCTCTGGCGCGACACGCTCGTCCGCGCCGCCCGGCTGGCGACGGGGCTGGGGCACCTGCGGCCGGGCACCGACGCCGACCGCCTCGCCTTCGAACTGTCGGCCACGGCCTACGGCTATGCGGTGCAGCAGCGCCTGATCGGCGGGCCGGTCCTCGCCGCCATGGTCCGCGCGGTGCTCGCCGACATCCTGGCCCGCGTCCGGGTCGACGATGTCGCGGGGCGGGCGTGACCGTTCCGGAGGCCGACCGCTGGGCGAGGCTCGCCCGCTCCAAGGAGGGCTGGGCGCGGGACGGGCGGCTCCTGACCGGCCGGCGGGCCGATCCCGCGACCGACCGATTGCCGCCCGGGCAGAGGCTGGTCCGCGACTGGCCGGTGCTGGACCTCGGCACCCAGCCCGTGATCCCGATGCGCGAGTGGCGCTTCGCCGCCGGGGGCCTCTGCGCGCGGACGATCTCCTGGACCGGCGCCGATTTCCTGAAGCTGCCGGTCGTCCAGACGATGTCGGACATCCACTGCGTCACCGGCTGGTCGGTCTACGACAATCTCTGGCAGGGCGTGTCGGGCGCCCACCTGCTGGCCCTTCTGAGGCCGCGGCCCGAGGCGCGGTTCGCCATCGTCAAGTCGTTCGACAGCTACACGACCTGCGTGCCGATCGAGCATCTGGCCGACCCGGCGACGCTGCTGGCCACCCACCGCAACGGCGAGCCGCTGACCCGCGCTCACGGCGGGCCGGTGCGGCTGATCGTGCCGAAGCTCTATCTCTGGAAGTCGGCCAAGTGGATCCGCCAGATCTGGCTGACCGACGCCGGGAACGTCGGCTATTGGGAGGCGCGGGGCTATCACCGCCGCGGCGATCCCTGGGCCGAGGAACGGTACGGCCGCTGAGCGGCCATCAATGGGGAGGAAGGGATGTCCGCGCCGGTCCGGTTCTGTTTCGATTTCTCCAGCCCATACGCCTATCTGGCCGCGATGCAGATTGAGAGACTCGCCTTTCGCCACGGCCGGACGGTCGAGTGGCGGCCGATCCTGCTGGGCGCGATCTTCAAGATCACCGGCATGCGGCCGGGGCCGGACATGCCGATGCGCGGCGACTACATGAGGCAGGATGCGTCGCGGTTCGCCCGTCTCGTGGGCCTGCCGTTCCGCTGGCCAACGGTCTTTCCGATCTCGGGCGTGGCGCCGTCGCGGGCGGTCTACTGGGTGGAGGCGCACGCGCCGGAAAAGACGGGGGCACTCTGCCGGGCGCTCCTGTCCGGTTTTTTCGCCGACGATGTCGACCCGTCGAGCGATGCCGGCATCCTCCGGGCGGCCCGCGCGGTCGGGCTCAAAGGAACGGAGGTTCTCGCGGGGACGCAGGACCCGGTGGTGAAGGAGCGGCTGAAGGCGGAGGTCGATGCGGCGATCGCCGCCGGCGTCTTCGGTTCGCCCTTCACCATCGTCGACGGCGAGGGCTTCTGGGGGGCCGACCGGCTGCCCCAGGTGGAACTCTGGCTTGAGGGGAAGGGGCGGTAGGCCGCCCCTTCCCGCCGGCTCACGTCACGAGACCTTCGGCCTTCATCGCCTCCTGCACGGCGGGACGCGCGGCGACGCGGCCCATGTGGGCCTGGAGGTTCGCGAAGCCCGAGATGTCCAGCTTCACGTAGTGCGACCAGTTGGCGACGGTGAAGAGATAAGCGTCGGCCACGGTGAACTGCGCGCCCATCAGATAGTCCTTGCCGGCCAGCTGGCCGTCGACCCAGGCCAGCTTCTTCAGCAGCATCTCGGCGAAGACGCTCTTCGTTTCGGCCGGCAGGGTGGGGCTGAACAGCGGGCTGAAGCCCTTGTGGATCTCGGTCGAGATGTAGTTCAGCCAGATCTGGAGCTTCGTGCGGTCCATCGTGCCGTTGGCGGGCGCGAGATGCTTCGCCGGCACCTGGTCGGCGATCCACTGGACGATCGCCGGCCCCTCGGTTAGCACCTCGCCGCCGTCGAGCGTGAGGGTGGGGACCTGGCCCTTGGGATTGATGTCGGTCAGGCTGCCGCCCGACTTCAGCGCCTTCGAACGCAGGTCCACCTGTTCGAGCGTGAAGGCCATTCCGGCCTCGCGGAGCACGATGTGCGGCGAGAGCGAGCAGGCGGCGGGAGAGAAATAGAGGGTCGTCATCGAAACGTCCTCGGGCGGGAGGGCGCCGCACGATGCGACGCCGGTCCCCTTCGTCATCCCCGAAACGATCGGTCCGGTCAATCGGGGCGGCCCGAACGGTTTGACCCGTCGGGCGCAACGATGATCACGCCGCCGCGATCAGCCTCGGCGCCCGCTCGCGCACGCCCATCGCGTCGAGCGTGTCGGCGATCGCCTCGACGAGGCGGCCCACGTCGTTCTCGTTCAGATCGCCCATGCAGCCGATGCGGAAGGTGGGGATCGTCGTCAGCTTGCCGTTGAACAGCCAGAAGCCCCGCGCCTTCACGCCTGCGTGGAACGTCGCCCAGTCGAACTTCGCGTCGCACGGGCGGTGGAAGGTGGCGATGATCGGGCTCGCGACCTCGTCCGGGATCAGCGTCGAGATGCCGAGCTGGCGCATGCCGTCCACGAGCCGGCGCCAGTTGCGCTGGTACTTCGCGAGCCGGGCGGGCTGGCCGCCCTCGGCCCCGTGGATCTTCAAGGCGGTGTGGACCGCGGCGACCACATGGGTGGGCGGGGTGAACTTCCAGTGCCCGCTCTGCTCGTACTGCTCGTGGCGGGCGTGGAGGTCGAGCACGAAGCTGCCGTAGCGGCCCTTCGACGCCGCCAGCACGTCGCGCCGGATGATCGGCAGCGCCATGCCGGGCACGCCCTCGAAGCACTTGTTGGGCGAAACGATCACCGCCTCGGCGTCCACGGCGGCGATGTCCAGCGGGACGGCGCCATAGGCGGCGATCGCGTCGACGATCAGCCCCTTGCCGCGCGCCTTTGCGACGGCGCCGATCTCCGCCACCGGGTTCTGCGCGCCGCTCCCGGTCTCGACGTGGCAGACGAAGACGTGCGTGATCGCCGGGTCGGCGTCGATCGCGTCGGCGAGCCGCCGCATGTCGGGAAGGCCGAAGTCCGGCACCTCGAACGCCACGGCCGTCCGGCCGACGCCCTCGATCGCCTCGCAGGCCCGCAGGCCGTAGAAGCCGTTCGAGACGACGAGGATCTTGCCGTCGGCCGGCACGCAGGCCAGCAGGGACGCCTCGATCCCGAAGCTGGAGCTGCCCTGGAGGGGGACGCAGACGTGCGTCCCCGACGCGTTGCCGACCGCCGGAACGTAGCTGCGGATGTGCCGGGTCATGTCGAGGAGTTCGACGTCGCCGGGGTTGTAGTCGAACGCCATGGCGGCCAGCACGGCTTCCGAGGCGGTGATCGGGCCCGGGGTCAGCAGCGTGGGGGTCTGGCGGGACATGGCGTCGGCTATCGTTGGGTTGAAGGGATCAGGCTCATACACCAACCCAAATGCGCAGGCGAGACCGAATCATGCGCCGCCGAGGACCTGCGCGAAAACATCCGTATCCACGTTTCCGCCGCACAGGACCGCCCCGACCTTGCGGCCACGAAGGCTCTCGCTCTCCTGCAGAATCGCGGCGAGTGACGCCGCCCCGGCCCCTTCGGCCACGTTGTGCGTGTCGGCGAACAGCGCCCGCATCGCGTCCTCGACCGCGTCGTCCGACACCAGCACGATCCGCTCGACCTTTTCGCGGATGATCGCGAGGGCTGCGGGATCGGCCGAACGGCAGGCCATGCCGTCGGCGATCCAGGTCGTGACCGCGTGATCGACCGGCCGACCGGCCTCGAAACTGAGGGCATAGGCCGGCGCCTCGGTCGAGACGACGCCGACGATGCGGGTCTTCAGCCCCAGCGCGTCGCGCGCCGCCGCCATGCCGCAGATGCCCGAGCCGAGGCCGATCGGGACGTAGACCACGTCGAGGTCCGGCACCGCGCGCAGGAATTCGAGCGAATAGGTCGCGACACCGCGCACGAGCGTCGGATGGAAGGAGGGGACGCGCAGGAGGCCGAGCTGCGTCGCGATGGCGGCCGCGTGCTCCGACGCCTCCTGGAAGTCGTCGCCGTGCTCGATCAGCTCCACGCCGAGCGCGCGCATCGCCGCGTTCTTCTCCCGGCTGTTGCCGTGCGGCACGACGATGACGCAGCGCAGGCCCGCCGCCCGGGCGGCGAGGCCCAGGCTCTGGCCGTGGTTGCCGCGGGTGGCGCTGACGATGCCTGGCACGTCCGGCCGGGTACGGCGCAGGTCGTCCATGAAGCAGATCCCGCCACGGACCTTGAACGCCCCCGTCGGCGTGTGGTTCTCGTGCTTCAGCCAGACCTCCGTCCCGACCCGGGCCGAGAGGAGCGGCCAGGCGTACTGGGGGGTGGGCGGCATGACCGAATGGACGAGCGCCGCGGCGGCCTCGATCTCGGACAGCGAGGGGAGGGTGACGGACATGCAACGGGCCCTTTCGTCGACGGACGTGCGCATAGTCACGCCCCCGCACCGCTTGGCAAGGGCGCGCCGCCATGGATGACGACCGCATCCCCACCGAACTGTGGGTCCGCGCCCACATCCGCCGTTCCTACGGCGAGGGGATCCCCGCCGTGCTGGTGCGCAAGGGCGCGCCGATGGGGGGCACGGTGCTGGTGAAGATCAATCAGCGCGACCTCGGCTGCCGCGTCCTCACCCAGGTCCGCGACGCGCAGGGGCGGGCGGGCTGGATGGCGGCGCTCGGCGGCGGGCTGGTGCCGGAGGCCGACGCCGACGCCTACATCGCCCGCACCGTGGCGCGGGACCCCGACGTGTGGGTGGTGGAGGTGGAGGACCGGACGGGACGCAACCCGTTCGAGGGGAAGGAGATCCGCTAAGGCACCCGCATCCCGAGCGACCGCAGGTAGCCTTCGTTCACCCGCCCGTTCTCCAGCCGGATCGCGTCGAGATAGGCCCAGAGGATCGCCTTCGCCTCCTCCCGGCTGGGCTTCGGGAGGCCGGGCCACGCGCGGGGCAGCGAATTGCCGAAGGCCTGGATCTTCGACCAACCGTCGGGCATCCGCACGGCGACCACGTTGCTGTCGCTGTCCATGTACTTGTAGGGCCAGAAGCTCCACCCGATCCCGAACCGCTCCTGCAAGGCGACGTACTCGCGGTTCCAGTCGTCGGTCAGTTCGCCTGCCTCGCCGAGGAACAGCGGCACATTCCAGCGGTAGGAGAAGTTCAGGTATTCCTGGATGCTGTCGCGTTTCGGCGAGGCCCAGAACTTGTGATAGGTGTAGGCGAGGCCCGTCGCGAAGGGCGGGCCGAAGACGGCGAAGTTCGTGCTCCACTGGCTCGCCGCCAGGATGATCGGCCGGTCCGGGTCGATCGGCCGGATCGCCGCGACGAGTTCCCGGTAGAAGTCCTCGAGCCGCGGATTGAGATAGTCGGTGTCGGCGTAGGGCGAGATCGGCTCGTTCAGCAGGTCGTAGCCCAGCACCGCCGGCTCGTCCTTGTAGCGCTGCGCGATGCGGCGCCACAGCTCGACCGTGAGGCGCCGGTGCGCCGGGACGTAGAAGGTGATCGGATAGCCCGGCCCGTCGTCGTGGTTCACGCCGGTCTGCCCGCCGGGTGCGGCGTGCAGGTCGATGATCACCCTGACGCCCGCCGCGCGGGACCAGCGGATCAGGTCGTCGAGGTGGCGCCAGCCCGGCCCCTCGAACCGCGTATGGTCGCGCCGGTCGACGAACAGGTCCCAGTGCAGCGGCACCCGGATGGTGTTGAAGCCCGCGGCCGCGATGAAGCGCACGTCGGCCTCGGCCACGTAGCGCTCGTGATAGATCTCCCAGAACCGCGCCGCGTCCTCCGGCCCGATCAGGTGCTCGATCACCTGCTCGATCTGCCGCGGCGCCTTCATGACGCGGAAGCGGAACATGTAGCCCTCGGTCATCAGCCAGTTGCCGAGGCCGATGCCTCGGATCACGAAGGGCCGCCCGTCCGGGGTGACGAAGTTCCGCCCCTCGATTCGCACGAACCCCTCGGTCGCGCGCGCGGCGGACGCGACGAGGAGGGCGGCGAGAAGCGCCACGGGAAGGAGAAGGTGTCGAAACCGGGTGTGCATCGTCGGGTGTCTGCGCGTGGACGTCGCAGGACACTAGCCAGAGCGGCCCCCGTCGGACAATAACCGGGTGGTCCCATACGCTGTTCACGGCCCGCCCCCCGATGTCGTCCCTCGTTCATGCCGCCTGTCTGGGGCTGGCCCTCCTCGCCGTCGTCGCGCTCACCCAATGGCGGCGGATCCCGGCGGCGCTCGCCGTCGTCGCGGGCGCCCTGGTCTTCGCCGCGACCGCCGGCCTGTCGATCGGCCATATGAGCAAGGCCTTCGGGACGGGGTTCGCGCAGACGGTGCAGGCGGTCGGGCTCGCCGTCCTGGCCGGCGCCCTCATCGGTGCGATCGCGGAGGGAACGGGGGGCCTGGACCGGCTGGCCAAGGTGGCGGGACGGTTATCGTCGGGCGCCCGGCTCCGGACGCTCTGGATTCTCGGGCTCGTCGCCGGCGCGGGCTCGTCGCCGGCCGTCGCCTTCGCCGTGCTGGGCCCGCTGCGGCGCGCGCTCGGCGGCGATGCGGCACGCCCCGCCGCCGTCCTCGGGACGACCATGACGGCGGGCCACGCGCTCCTCCTCCCCTCGCCGGTCG
>CANGXM010000028.1 GCA_947457845.1 Rhodospirillales bacterium
ACACCGCGACCTCGACCGCGACCCCGTGCCGGCGCGCGATCTCGCCCGCTTCGACGCCGTCGTCTTCGATCCGCCGCGCGCGGGCGCCGACGGCCAGGCGCGGGAGATCGCGGCGAGCGGGGTGCCGCGGGTGGTGGGCGTCTCCTGCAACCCGGCCAGCTTCGCCCGCGACGCGCGCACGCTGGTCGACGGGGGCTACGCGCTGACGGCGGTGACGCCGGTCGACCAGTTCGTCTGGTCGGCGCACGTGGAGCTGGTGGGGACGTTCGGGCGGGCTCGGGGATAGTGTCCGGCCGCGTCGCGGTCCCCCTCGCCCTCCCGCCGATTCGTCGCCGGAGGGCGAGGGGGCGCCGGGGGGTCAGTCCACCTGCAGGGTCTGCGCCTTGAGGTACGCGCTCTCGGGCAGGTTCGGGTGGACGGGGTGGTCCGCCGCGGCACCCGAGGTGCGCAGCACGCGTCCCGTCCGGCTCGCCTCCGACAGGCCGCGCGCGACCTCGGCGGCGAAGGCGGGGACGTCGACGTTGTGGCTGCACGAGGCGGCGAACAGGATGCCGCCCGGCGCCGTCACCTGCGCCATCAGGCGGGTGAGCTTGCGATAGCCCTTCGCGCCGGCCGCGAGATCCTTCTTCGACTTCACGAAGGCCGGCGGATCGCCGATCACGACGTCGAACCGCGCGCCCTCGGCGACCAGCGCCTCCAGCACGTCGAAGACGTCGCCCTTGCGGGTCGCGACGCGGTCGGCGACGCCGTTCAGCGCCGCCGCCCCGGTCGCCAGATCCAGCGCGGGGGCCGAGCGGTCGACCAGCGTGACCTGTGCGGCACCGCGCATCGCGGCCAGCACGCCGAAGCCGCCGCCGTAGGTGTAGAGGTCGAGGACGCGGGCGTCCCTGGCGAAACCGGCGACGAAGGCGCGGTTGTCGCGCTGGTCGAAGAACCAGCCGGTCTTCTGCCCGCCGACCACGTCGGCGAGGAAGCGCGCGCCGTTCTCCTCGATCGCGACCGGCCCGTCGACGGTGCCGTGGGCGACCGTCACGTCGCCCGCCTCGATCCCCTCCTGCTGGCGGGCCGGGCTGTCGCGCCGAAGCACGACGGCGCGCGGGGCCAGCGTGTCGCGGATCGCGTCCACGAGGTCGTCGGCCAGCGCGTCGATCCAGGCGGCGTTGAGCTGGGCCACGACCACGTCGCCGTAGCGGTCGACGACGAGGCCCGGAAGCCGGTCGGCCTCGGCGTGGACGAGACGGTGGAACGGCCCGTCCCACAGCCGCGCCCGCAGCGCCGCGGCCTTCGCGAGGCGGCCGGCGAGGAAGGCGCGGTCGATCGCGGCGGTCGGGTCGGTGGTGAGCATCCGCACCGCCACGAGGGCGTGCGGGTTGAAGGCCGCCGTTCCCAGCGGCGTGCCGCCCGCGTCGGTGAGCCGGACGATCGAACCCCGCGGAAGCGCCTTGAGGTGCGCCTCCATGTGGACCTCGTTCGAATAGGCCCAGGGATGGCCCTGCCGGAGTCGGCGCTGGTGGTCCTTGAGGAGGGCAACCGTGGCCCGGCGGCGGGCGGGGGATGCGGGTGCAGCGGCGGTCGCGCCGGTCTCGGTCGTCGTCATGATCGCCACCAGATGGCGACGATGGGCCCGCGCGCAACGGGGGGACGGGCGGGGGCGGGTCAGCCCCGCGCGGCCTGCAGCTCCTTGCAGAAGTGCAGCGTGCCGAGCAGGTGCCCCTCGTCGCGGAAGCGCGAGAGCACGAGATGCGCGCTCTCGGCGAGGTTCGAGTAGGCCTCGGGCAGCTCGGTGTGGATGGCCGTGCAGCCGTTCAGGCGGGCGATGGTCTCCATCTCCCGGATCAGCTGGTCGGCCGCGGCATCGAGGTTGAAGAGGTCCAGCACGACGAAGTTCGCGACCGTGAGCGTGCGGCCGTGGCGCAGGTGCGGCTCGACCGCCCAGGTGAACAGGCCGGTGATGTAGCCGCGGCGGTTCTGGAGCGAGACGATGCCGCGCGGCGGATCGCCGGTGGCGTCGAGCATGCCGCGGGCGAACGCGGACCACTGCTCGCGGCCGAGTTCCGGCGCGATGGTGGAGACCAGGGGAAACGCCTGGTCCACCTGCTGCGGACGCAGCGGAACCACCTCATATCCCGGCTCGATGGTTAGGAATGGCATGTGGCTGGGATCCCCGGAGCGACGTAGGAATGGCATGTGGCTGGGATCCCCGGAGCGACGGCGGACGATCCCACCGTCCGGCACGGGCCGCGTTGACGTGGATCAAAGTGCCACTGTCCGCATCACCTCACGCCAGTTGCGGAAAGACGGGTTTGTGTCCACACTCGAAGATAACATGTCCGGGGGAAGGCCCGGTCTCGGTGAGGATGTGCGCCATGCCGCCGTTCGACCTGTCGCGGACGCGAGACACGAGCACCGAGGAAATCCATCCCTGCAGCGCCTGCGCCGCCCGCTCGCTCAGCGTGTGCGCCGCGCTGGAGCCGGAGGAACTGCGCCGGCTCGCCGACCTGACGCAGACCGTGCGGTACGAATCCGGCCACACGCTGTTCGGCGAGGGCGACGCGGCGGACGCGCTCTACAACGTCACCGCGGGCACGGTGAAGCTCTACAAACTGCTGCCCGACGGGCGCCGGCAGATCACCGGCTTCCTGATGACGGGTGATTTCCTCGGCCTCGCGCTCAACGAGAGCTACGCCTATTCGGCCGAGACGGTGACCGACACGTCGCTCTGCCGGTTCCCGCGGCGCAAGATGGAGGCGCTGCTCGACGAATTCCCGCGCATGCAGCGCCGGCTGTTCTCGATGGCATCGAACGAACTGGCGGCGGCGCAGGACCAGATGCTGATGCTGGGCCGCAAGTCGGCGCGGGAGAAGATCTGCTCCTTCCTCCTGATGCTCTCCCAGCGGGCGGTTCGCCGCGGCTTCAAGGAGAACCCCGTGACGGTCCCGATGAGCCGGGCGGACATCGCCGACTACCTCGGCCTGACGACCGAGACGGTGAGCCGGACCTTCACGCAGCTGAAGACCGAGCGGGTCATCACGCTGCTGGAGGGCGGCAAGGTGCGCCTGAACGACATGGACGCCCTGCACGACCTGGCCGAAGGGGCGTGAGGCGGCCGTTCGCGTGACGGGAACCCCGGGACGCCCTCACCGCCCATGACGATCCGCCCCGGCCCGCGCAACCTGATCACGGACGTCCCTGGCATCGCCGTCGGCAACGCCGAAGACCGGCGGGCGTGGACCGGCGTGACCGTCGTCCTGCCCGACCGCGCCGTCGTCGCCGCGGTCGACGTGCGCGGCGGCGGACCCGGCACGCGGGAGACGACGGCGATGGACGCGTCGTCGGGCGTGCCCACGGTCGACGCGATCGTGCTGTCGGGCGGTTCCGCCTTCGGCCTCGACGCCGCGCAGGGGGCCATGGACTGGCTCGCCGCCCGCGGTCGCGGCGTGGCGGTCGGATCGGCGCGCGTGCCGATCGTGCCGGCCGCGATCCTGTTCGACCTGCTGAACGGCGGCGACAAGGGGTGGGCGACCCTGCCCTATCGCGCCCTGGCGCTGGCGGCCTGCGAGGGCGCCGGCCCGGACTTCGCGCTCGGCAACGCCGGTGCGGGGCACGGGGCGAAGGCCGGGCCGCTCAAGGGCGGGCTCGGCAGCGTCTCGGCGGTGATGCCGGACGGGGCCACGATCGGCGCGCTGGTCGCGGCGAATCCGGTCGGATCGGTCGTGATGCCGGGGACCGGCACCTTCTGGGCCTGGGCCTTCGAGCAGGCGGGCGAGCTGGGCGGCCAGCGCCCGCCGACGGCGCCCGTCACGATGGACCCGGAGATCACGACCTCGGCCGAACCCGGGGCGAACACCACCCTGGCCGTGGTGGCGACCGACGTGGACCTCACCCGCGACGAGTGCCTGCGGCTCGCGATCATGGCGCAGGACGGGTTCGCGCGGGCGATCCGCCCGGTCCACACGCCCTTCGACGGCGACGTGGTGTTCGCGCTCTCCACCGGCCGGTGCGAGGCCGGGCCGAACCGGGCGCGCCGGGTGGCGAATCTCGGCGCCGTCGCCGCGGACTGCGTCGCCCGGGCGGTCGCCCGCGGGGTCTTCGAGGCCGAGACGCTGGGGGCGAAACCCGGCTACCGTGAAGCCTTCGCCCGGTCCTGACCCTTTCGGGCCTTGCCGCGCCCCGCCGGCCGAAGCATCATCCCCGACCATCAGTCCAGTGTGAAACGGGAGACACACGATGCGGGTGTTCGCGTTCCTCGGCCTTCTGGCCGCGGCGACGGCGACGCTGGCCATGCCGGCCGCGGCGCAGACCAGGGACAACGTCGTCCTGGCCTTCTCGCTCGAGCCGCCGATGCTCGACCCGACGGCGAACGCCGCCGCGGCGATCAACGACGTCGTCTACTGGAACGTGTTCCAGGGCCTGACGCGCATCACCGCCAACGGCGACGTGGCCCCCGGCCTCGCCGAGAGCTGGACCGTCACCGACGACAGGGTCTTCCGCTTCAAGCTGCGGCCCGGCGTGAAATTCCACGACGGCAAGCCGTTCGACGCCTCGGTCGTCAAGTTCACCTACGAACGGGCGAAGGCGGACGACAGCACGAACCCGCAGAAGCAGTATTTCGCCCCGATCGAGACGGTCACCGTCGTCGACCCGCTGACGGTGGAAGTGCGGCTGTCGCGGGTGGACGGCCTGTTCCTGGCGAACATGGGCATGGGCGCCGCCATCATGGTCCACCCGGACACGGCCGCCACCAACCGCCAGACCCCGGTCGGCACCGGCCCGTTCCGGTTCGAGCGGCAGATCCCGGGGGACCGGGTGATCCTCGTCCGCAACCCCGACTACTGGGGCCCCGCGCCCAGGCTGTCGCGGGTCGAGATGCGGGTGATCGCCGATCCGGCCGCCCAGACGGCGGCGCTGCTGTCGGGCGACGTCGACGTCATCCCCTTCTTCGGCGCCTACGAGGCGGTCGCGCAGTTCCGCAACAACCCGCGCTTCCAGGTCGTCGTCGGCTCGACCGAGGGCGAGACGGTGCTGGCGATGAACAACGCCAAGCCGCCGTTCAACGACGTCCGCGTCCGCAAGGCCATCCAGCACGCGATCGACCGGCAGCAGCTGATCGACGGCGTGCTCGCCGGCTTCGGCACGCCGATCGGCTCGCACTTCGCCCCGCACCGCGCAGGCTACGTCGATCTGACGGGCGTGACGCCCTACGACCCGGCGAAGGCCCGGGCGCTGCTGCGCGAGGCGGGCTTCCCCAACGGCTTCGAGACGACGCTGCGTCTGCCGCCCCCGGCCTATGCGCGCAAGAGCGGCGAGCTGATCCAGGCCTTCCTGGCCGAGGTCGGCATCCGCGCCCGCATCGAGCCCTACGAGTTCGCCCAGTGGCTCGACGTCGTGTTCCGCAAGTTCGACTACGACATGACGATCATCGCCCACGTGGAGCCGCTGGACATTCCCAACTACGGGCGCGACAGCTACTACTGGAACTACAAGAACCCGCAGTTCAACACGCTGGTCACGTCGCTCAACCAGACCGTCGACCAGGGCCGGCGGGCCGAGATCTACGGCCAGATGCAGCGCATCCTGGCCGAGGATCAGGCCAACGGGTTCCTGTTCCAGCTGCCCAAGGTGATGATCACGCGCCCGAACCTCGTGGGGATGTGGAAGGACCAGCCGGTCTTCGCCAACGACATGAGCGAGGTCTTCTGGCGCTGACCCGGCGCACGGTCCGTCGCCCCTCGGCGACGGACCGTGGCCGCGTGCCCGCATGATCGGCTTTCTCGCACGCCGCCTCGTCTCGGTCCTCGTGACCCTGGCGCTGGCCTCCGTCGTCGTTTTCACGGTGCTCGAGGTCCTGCCCGGCGACCCGGCGCAGATGGCGCTCGGCACCGAGGCGCAGGAGGACACGCTCGCGGCCCTGCGACGGGAGATGGGCCTCGACCGGCCCGTCCTCGAACGCTATCTCGGCTGGATCGGCGGGCTGCTCGTCCTCGATTTCGGCCGGAGCCTCACCTACGGCGTGCCGGTCGTCTCGCTCGTCGCCGACCGCATTCAGGTGACCGCTCCGCTGGCCGGCCTCGCGATGCTGATGAGCGTCGTGATCGCGGTGCCGCTCGGCATCTTCGCCGCGCGCAACCACCAGCGGGTGGGAGACTACGGCGTGATGGGCTTCGCCCAGGTGGGCATCGCCATCCCGAGCTTCTGGTTCGGCATCATCCTGATCCTGCTGTTCGCCGTCTGGCTCGGCTGGTTCCAGGCGGGCGGGTTCACGCCCTGGCGCGAGGACCCGGTCGCGGCGCTGAAGTCCCTGTTCCTGCCGTCGCTGGCGCTCGCGCTGACGGAGGCGGCGATCCTGGCCCGCGTCACCCGCGCCGCCGTGCTCGACACGCTGCGCGAGGACTGGGTCCGCACCGCACGGGCCAAGGGCGTGTCGGAGAACGGCATCCTCTACGGCCACGTCCTGCGCAACGCGCTGATCCCCGTGCTCACGATCGGCGGGCTGATCTTCGCCTTCCTTCTCGCCGGCGCGCTCGTGATCGAGAACGTCTTCTACCTGCCCGGCATCGGCCGCCTCGTCTATCAGGGCGTGACCCAGCGCGACGTGGTGGTGGTGAAGAACGTCGTGCTGCTGGTCTCGGCGATGGTGGTGACGGTGAACTTCCTGGTCGACGTGCTTTACGCCCTGGTTGACCCGCGCCCGAAGGCACGCGCGTGACCATCTCCCGCATCCTCCGCCACCCCAGCTTCCTGATCGGGGCGCTGATCACGGCGACCGTGCTGGTGATGGCCGCGGTCGCCTTCGTCTGGACGCCCTTCCCGCCCGGGCAGGTCCGCATCATCGCCCGATTCCGCCCGCCGAGCGGGATCAACTGGCTGGGCACCGACCATTTCGGCCGCGACATCTTCTCGATGATCATGGTCGGGGCGCAGAACTCGCTCAGCGTCGGCGCGGTCGCGGTCGGCATCGGCATGGCGATCGGCGTGCCCATCGGGCTGATCGCGGCGCTGAAGCGCGGCTGGACCGACGACGTCGTCAGCCGGTTCTCCGACCTCGTCTTCGCCTTCCCGGCGATCCTGTCGGCGCTGCTCATCACCGCCTGGCTCGGGCCGGGTGCGGTGAACGCCATCCTCGCCATCGCGATCTTCAACGTCGCCGTCTTCGCCCGGGTGACGCGGGGTGCCGCGCTCCAGGTCCTGGGGCGGGAGTTCGTGCGCGCCGCCCTCGCCATGGGGCGGGGGCCGCTGTCGACGCTGCTGGTGCACGTGCTTCCCAACGTGGCGGGCACGCTGATCGTGCAGGCGACGGTCTCCTTCGCGACCGCCATCCTGGCCGAAGCCGCGCTCTCCTACCTCGGCCTCGGCGTGCAGCCGCCCAACCCCAGCTGGGGCCGCATGCTGGCAGACGCCCAGAACCACATGTTCAACCGGCCCTGGCTGGCTGTCGTGCCGGGCCTCGCGATCGCGGTGACGGTGCTGGGGCTGAACCTGCTGGGCGACGGGATGCGCGACCTGCTCGACCCGCGGATGCGCGAGCGGCGGGGGGATTAGGGGCTCTCGCCCTGTCCGTCACGCCTGCGGGACGATCATGCGACGGCCACCGCAAGTCGTGCGGGCGCGTGCGGGCACATTCGAAGATCGCCCGGGAAATCACCTGACGCCCCGTGCGGTTTGCCGTAGGATCGCCACCGAACCGAACGCCCGAGGACCACGCATGCCGGACCGCCCCACGATGGTCCTGACCGGTGCCAGCCGCGGCATCGGACACGCCACCGCCATCCGCTTCCAGGCGGCGGGATGGCGCATCGTCACCGTCTCCTCCAAGGCGTTCAACCCGAACTGCCCCTGGGAGGGCGGGGAGGAGAGCCACGTCCAGATCGACCTCGCCGACGTCGCGGCGATCGAGCGCGGGGTGGAGACGCTGAAGGCCCGCCTGCACGGCGGCAAGCTGCACGCGCTGGTGAACAACGCCGGCACGTCCCCCAAGGGGCCCGGCGGGTCCCGCATGGGCACGGTCGAGACCGACATCGCGACCTGGTATCGGGTGCTGAACGTCAATCTGCTCGCCCCGGCGCTGCTCGCCCGCGGCCTGTTCGACGAGCTGAAGGCGGCGCAGGGCAACATCATCAACGTGACCTCGATCGCGGGCGGGAGGGTCCACCCCTTCGCCGGCATCGCCTATGCCACGTCCAAGGCCGCGCTGAATGCGCTGACGCGCGAGATGGCGGCCGACTTCGGACCCCACGGGGTGCGGGTGAACGCCATCGCGCCGGGCGAGATCGACACCTCGATCCTGTCGCCCGGCACCGAGAAGCTGGTGGAGCAGATCCCGCTCCGTCGCCTGGGCAAGCCGGAGGAGGTGGCCGCGGTCATCTACTTCCTGTGCACGGCGGGTGCCGGCTACGTCAGCGGTGCGGAGATCCACATCAACGGCGGGCAGCACGTGTGACCGCCCCGTTGCTGTCCGTCCGCGGCCTCACGGTCCGGCTTCCCCGCGGGGCCGACCGGGCGCACGCGGTCGAGGACGTGTCGATGGACCTCCACGCCGGCGAGATCCTGTGCGTGGTGGGGGAGAGCGGCTCGGGCAAGTCGATCACCGCCGCCGCCATGATGGGCCTGCTGCCCCGCGGCCTCGATCCCGTGGCGGGCACGATCGGGTTCGAGGGCGAGGACCTGCTGCGCCTGTCGCCGTCGCGGATGCGCACCCTGCGCGGCCGGCGCCTCGGCATGGTGTTCCAGGAGCCGATGTCGGCCCTCAACCCGGTCCTCCCCATCGGCGACCAGGTGGAGGAGGTGATGCGCGTCCACGGCGTCGGCACGACGGCCGAACGCCGCGCGCGCACGGTGGAGATGCTGGCCGCCGTCGGCCTGCCCGATCCCGAGGCGCTGGTCGACACCCACCCGCACCGCCTGTCGGGCGGGCAGCGGCAGCGGGTGATGATCGCGATCGCGCTGATGCTGGAGCCGGCCGTCCTCATCTGCGACGAGCCGACGACCGCGCTCGACGTGACGACGCAGATGCAGATCCTGCGCCTCGTCAAGGACATCCAGGCCCAGCGCGGCACGGGCGTGATGTTCATCACCCACGATTTCGGCGTGGTGGCGGAGGTGGCGCACCGCGTCGTCGTCATGCGCCACGGGCGGGTGGTGGAGACGGGGCCGGCGCGGGACGTGCTCGACCGGCCGTCGCACGACTACACCAAGGCGCTGATCGCCGCCGTGCCGCGCCTCGTGCCACGGGCGGCGGAAGCCGCAGGCCCGATCCTTCTGGAGACGAAGGGCATCGCCAAGACCTTCCGCCGGGGCGGCGGCCTGCTGCGGCCGGGCAAGATCGTGAAGGCGGTCCACGACGCCGACTTCGTGCTCCACCGGGGCGAGACGCTGGGCCTCGTGGGGGAGAGCGGATCGGGCAAGTCGACGCTGGCCCGCTGCGTCATCCGCCTGATCGACCCGGAGGCGGGCGAGATCCGGCTCGACGGCACCGACCTGCGCCCGCTCGGCAAGAGTGCCCTCCACCCGGTTCGCAAGCGGGTGCAGATGGTCTTCCAGGACCCCTTCTCCTCCCTCGACCCGCGCCGCAAGGTGGGCGACATCGTCGCCGAGGGGCCGCGGGCCCACGGGACGCCGAAGCGCGCGGCGCTGGAACGGGCGCGGGAACTCCTGCGCCTCGTCGGCCTCGACCCGTCGGCGGCGGCGCGCTATCCGCACGAGTTCTCCGGCGGCCAGCGCCAGCGCATCGGCATCGCCCGCGCGCTGGCGCTGGAGCCCGAACTGCTGGTGGCGGACGAGCCGGTCTCGGCGTTGGACGTCTCGGTCCAGGCGCAGATCCTCGACCTTCTGGCCGACCTGCGGGCGCGGCTGGGGCTGACGATGCTGTTCATCACCCACGATTTGCGGGTGGCGGCCCAGGTCTGCGACCGGGTGGCGGTGATGCGCCACGGCGCGATCGTGGAACAGGGGTCGACCGGGCAGGTCTTCGGCGCCCCCGCGCACCCCTATACGCGCGCGCTGCTCGACGCGATCCCGGGGCGGGGGTGGGTGCCGGGGGGTGTGGCGGGGTGAGGGAGGCTGAGGGTGTGATCGGCTTGACCGCACCAGTGGCAGTATCTACGATGTAGATCATCGCTGACAGGACGTCCGCCGATGCGCGCCACCGTCGCCAAATGGGGCAACAGCCTCGCCCTGCGCCTTCCCCGCGGCATCGCCGGGGACGCCGACCTGACCGAGGGCACCGTCGTGGACCTGGCGGTCGAGGGCGGGCGCATCGTGGTCACCCCCGCCCGTGCGCCCGTGAAGCTCAGCGACCTGCTCGGCCGGTTCGAGCCGCATCACCGGCACGACGCGATCGATACCGGGTCGGACGTCGGCGCTGAGCGGATCTGATGGCGCCGCCGCAGCCGCCGTACCAGCCCGACCGCTGCCATTTCGTCTGGCTCGACTTCTCCCCGCACGCCGGGACGGAGCAGGCCGAACGGCGACCGGCGCTCGTCCTGTCGCCGCGCGTCTTCAACGTTGCGACCGGTCTCGCCATGGTCTGTCCGATCACGAACCAGTTGAAGGGGAGCCCGTTCGAGATCGCCCTGCCGGTGGGCGGACGCCCTACCGGCGTCGTCCTCACCTCCCACTGCCGGTCGCTCGACTGGCTGGCGCGACGGGCGGAGTTCATCGGAACCGCCCCGGCCGACCTGACGGACACGGTGGCGGAACACGTCCGGGCGATCCTGTTCCCGGACTGACGCCCCCACCCTCCCCAGTCCGGCGAGCCTCATTCCAGTTACAGCTTGCTGATTTGATTTGGTGACAGTTTAGAGGTTCGTTGTTGGGAATCTGTAAACTGTCACCGGTTCGTCTGTCACCGGTTCGTCTGGGAATCTGTAAACTGTCACCGGTTCCACCAGTTCGTCCACCCGTCACCGGTTCGTCCACCGGTTCGTCACCGGTTCCATTATTAATGTTTTTATTTCATTTTCTATGGTCAGATCTCCCAGTATCGCGACTTTCTTTGGCCGTTTACTGCCTCTTCCGCAACGGTCTATAGCGGTTCGGGCACGTAGCAAAGTCTCCGACGGCCAGTGGATGCCTCCACCCTGGAAATGCCACCTGACGCCCCCTCCACCCGAATCCCCTTCCGTCCGCCCCGCTCCGCCCCTAGCATCCGAGCGGCCATCGATACGCGCAGGACCCGCCCCCATGGACACGCATTTCGGCAACTCCGCCGCCAGCCGCGACGTCGCCCATCTGGTCAAGCCCTACACGAACCTGAAGAAGCACAAGACCGTCGGGCCGCTGATCATCACCCGCGGCGACGGCATCCACGTGATCGACGAGGGCGGCAAGTCCTACATCGAGGGGATGGCGGGGCTGTGGTGCGCGTCGCTCGGCTTTTCCGAACAGCGCCTCGTCAAGGCCGCGACCGAGGCCATGTCGCGCCTGCCCTTCTATCACCAGTTCACCCACAAGGGGCACGACCTGGCGGCGGACCTGGGCGAGCGGCTGAAGGCGCTGGCGCCGGTGCCGATGTCCAAGGTCTTCTTCGCCAATTCCGGGTCCGAGGCGAACGACACCGTCGTCAAGATGGTCTGGTACATGAACAACGCACTGGGCCGGCCGAAGAAGAAGAAGATCATCGCCCGCCAGCGCGGCTATCACGGGGTCACGGTGGCATCGGCCAGCATGACAGGCCTGCCCAACAACCACCGAAGCTTCGACCTGCCGATCCCGGGCATCCTGCACGTCGGCTGCCCGCACTGGTACCGCGAGGCGCAGCCGGGCGAGACGCCGGTCGCCTTCGCCGACCGGCTGGCCGCCGAACTCGAGGCGCGGATCATCGCCGAGGATCCGGACACGGTCGCCGCCTTCATCGCCGAGCCCATCATGGGGGCCGGCGGCGTGATCATGCCGCCCGAGACCTACTTCCCCAAGATCCAGGCGGTCCTGCGCAAGTACGACGTGCTGATGGTCGCCGACGAGGTGATCTGCGGCTTCTGGCGCACGGCCAACTTCTGGGGCAGCCAGACCTTCGGGATCGAGCCGGACATCCTCACCTGCGCCAAGGCGCTGTCGTCCGCCTACCTGCCGATCTCGGCCGTGCTGGTCAACGAGCGTGTCTACGAGGCGCTGGAGGCCGAGAGCGACCGCATCGGCGTCTTCGGCCACGGCTTCACCTATTCGGGCCATCCGGTGCCGGCGGCGGTCGCGCTGGAAACGCTGAAGATCTACGAGGAGCGCGACATCGGCGGGCACGTCCGCCGGCTGAGCCCGCGCTTCGCCGAGCACGTCGCCGCCTTCCGCGACCGGCCCTTCGTCGGCGAGGCGCGGTCGGTCGGGCTGATCGGCGCGGTCGAGCTGATGGCCGATCCCGAGGCGCGCCGGCCGTTCCCAGCGTCGGCGGGGGTGCCGCCCTACCTGATCGCCCGGGCGCAGGAGCATGGCCTCATCCTGCGCGCGATCATGGACGTGATCGCCTTCTGCCCGCCGCTGATCATCGACGGCGGGGGGCTGGACGAGATGTTCGCCCGCTTCGACCGCGCGCTGGCCGAGACGACGGACTGGATCGCGGCCAACGGCCTCGACCGGCCCGCCTGATCCGCCCCGCCTGATCCGCCCCGCTTGATCCGGCGGCCCGCCCGCCCCATCCTGCCGCCCCCGCCCCGCCCCCTGTCCGGGAAGACCTGAGCCATGACCGCCGACGTCCTCGTCGTCGCCCCGATCCTGACCCGCCAGATGACCCAGCTGGAGGCCACCTACCGGCTCCACCGGCTCGACAGGGCGGCCGACCGGGACGCCTTCCTCGCCGAGGTCGGCGACAGGATCGAGGCGATCGTGACGACGGGCACGGCGGGGGCGAGCGCAGACGTCATGGGCCGGCTGCCGAACCTCAAGGTGGTCGGCTGCATGGCGGTGGGGGTCGACGCGGTCGACCTTCCCTACGCGAGGTCGCGCGGGATCGCGGTGACGAACACGCCCGACGTGCTCAACGACTGCGTCGCCGACACGGCCATGGGCCTCCTGATCGCGTCCATGCGCAAGCTGGTGCTCTCCGACCGCTACGTGCGCGACGGATCGTGGGTGGCGAAGGGGCCGATGCCGCTCACCACCAGCCTCAGGGGCAAGACGCTGGGCATCCTCGGCCTCGGCCGCATCGGCATGGCGATCGCCAGGCGGGCGGAGCCGTTCGGGCTGACGATCGTCTACCACACCCGCCGCAAGCGGGACGACGTCGCCTATCCCTGGTATGCCGACCTCGTCGCCATGGCGCGCGACGTCGACATCCTGCTGGCGATCCTGCCCGGCGGGCCGGAGACGCGGCGCATCGTGAGCCGCGAGGTGATCGAGGCGCTGGGGCCGACGGGAACCTTCGTGAACGTCGCCCGCGGCAGCGTCTGCGACGAGCCCGCGCTGATCGAGGCGCTGGCCAGCGGCAAGCTGGGGGCCGCCGCCCTCGACGTGTTCGAGGACGAGCCGCGGGTGCCGGACGCGCTGATCCGGATGGACAATGTGGTGCTTGCGCCGCACGTCGGCAGCGCCACGGTCGAGACGCGGGATGCGATGTCCCAGTTGGTCGTCGACAACCTGGCCGCCCACTTCGCGGGGCGGCCCCTCCTCACGCCGGTCTGACGCGGGGGCGGGAGAGAGCCCGACGGGAACCGGCCCCGCCGGGCGTCCCGGTCATTTCACCGTCGTCATTTCACCGTCGTCACTTCACCGTCGTCACTTCACCGCGGTCTTGGCGTTGATCTTCTTGACCCTCGGGCCTTCCTTCTTGCCCTTGCGCTCGTCCCGCGCGACGGCCGCCGTGGCCTTGTTGATCGCGACGCCAAGCTTCTCCATCCAATAACCGCTCAGTGCGTGCATGGTCCCGTGCTCCCGTCGGGGTCTGTCCAGGGCGCGGACCCTGACGGATGCGGCCGGCGGATGCAAGGGTCAGGTGGGGTCGGGGTCGTCGGCCGTCGTGAGGTTCGTGGGCGCGCGGGCATCGGCCTGTCGCCCGTGGCGGATGGCGCCGATCTCGACCTCGCCGTCGCGAACCTTGAGCGTCACGATGGAGGGTCCGACGACCACGATCCGGGTATCCGCGAGATCCCCCTTCGGCCCGATCAGCGGATGGCGCGCGATCCGTTGGCGGGCGGAATCGAAGAGGCGGGCGACACGGCGCGCCGCGAGAGGATTCTGCTTCGTTAGG
This sequence comes from Rhodospirillales bacterium, assembly GCA_947457845.1. Classification (GTDB taxonomy): domain Bacteria; phylum Pseudomonadota; class Alphaproteobacteria; order Azospirillales; family Azospirillaceae; genus CANGXM01. The sequence continues at coordinate 14,171 of CANGXM010000028.1, forward strand.
TAGGCAATCTCATTGATCAACCAGTATCGTGCGGCGGGCGCGAGGCGTATGCGACGCGCCCGGCTCAGCCTGCCTTCCGCGCTTGGCGACGCTCGGCCGCTTCGATGATCGCGCGGCACTCGGCCATGACGTCTTCCATGTCGTAGCCTTCGCCACGCTCGAGCGACGCGAAGGCTTCCGCCTCTTCCAGAATCCGCGCGCCGTCCGTCCGGAGATAGCCCTTCACTGCCCGGGTCACGATCCAGGACCGGTCACGCTGCGTGAGCGTCACGAGATGGTCGATCGCGGCGACGAGGTCGTCGTCGAGGTCGATGGTGATGCGCGTGCGTCCGCCGCCGTCCATTCCACCCTCCGTCCGAGCCCTCAGCACAATCTATCCGTTCACCCCGCCCCGGTCCAGACCGCCGCCGTCCGGTTCCCCACCGCGCGCCGCAGGTCCTGGATGCCCGTCTCCACGTGACGGCTGGGGTGGACGCGGTTGGTCAGAAGCGTCCAGGCGAACCCCCGGTCGAGGTCGATCCAGAGCCCCACGCCGGTGAAGCCCGTGTGCCCGATCGTTCCCGGCGCGCACAGCGACCCGCCCGCCCATGCCGGGGCGCGGATCTCCCAGCCCAGGCCGCGGACGCCGCCCGCCTGCGGCCGGCGCAGTTCCTCCAGCGTCGCCCGGGCGAGGACCCGGCCGGCCATCAGGTCCCGCGCGAAGCCCAGCACCGTGTCGGCCGTGCCGAAAAGCCCCGCGTGCCCGGCGAGGCCGCCCAGCGAGAAGGCGTTCTCGTCGTGCACCTCGCCCCGCATCACGCGCCCGCGCCACATGCAGCGCTCGGTCGCGGCGCAAGACATCGGATCGGGGCGCGCGGTGAAGCCGGCGGGCACGAGGTCGGCCAGCGGCCGGCCGGTCAGCCGCTCGACGAGGATGCCGAGCAGGATGAAGTTGATGTCGGAATAGACGTGCTCGCCGATCGCCCAGTCCTTCTGGAGCACCAGCGCCTTCAGCCGGTCCGGCCCCTCGCCCCAGGTGTAGATCGGCTCCACCGCCGGCAGGCCCGACCGGTGGGCGAGGCACTGGCGCACGGTGATGCGCCGGACGGGCGCGTCGGTCCGGTACTGGAAGAGGTCCGGGAGGTGGCGGGCGAGCGGGTCGTCGAGGTCGACGCGGCCCCCCTCCACGAGGCGCAGCACCTGCGTGGTGGTGTGAACGACCTTGGTCAGGCTGGCGAGGTCGAAGACCGTGTGGCGCGCCATCGGCGCCTCGTCCGGCACGATCTGCGCCCGGCCGGTCCACAGGACCTCGGGGCCCGCGTCGGGCGTGACGGCGCCGACCACGGCGCCGGGAATGCGGCCGGCGGCGACAGCCTCGGCCGCGCGTTCGAAGGCGGCGTCGACGGTGGCGGTGAGCCGGTTCACGGGGTCCCTCCCTCGGCCGGGTGCAGCCGCCCGCCCGGCATCGGCGCCGGCACGCCCGTCGTCGTCGGCAGCGAGAGGGGAAGGCCGCGCGAGGCCCGGACCGCCAGGAAGGCGAAGGCCTCCGCCTCCAGCGCGTCGCCGTTCCAGCCCACGGCCTCCACCGGGTCGACCGGCACGTTGAAGGTCCGGCCGAGGCCAACCATCAGCCCGTCGTTGTGGCGACCGCCGCCGGTGACGAGCCAGCGCCGCGGGGCGACCGGCAGGTGGCGGCGCGCGGCGGCCACGGTCGCCACCGTGAAGGCGGCCAGGGTCGCCGCCCCGTCCTCGGGCGACAGGCGTGCCACCGGGTCGGCGGAGAAGCCGTTGCGGTCGAGCGACTTGGGCGGCGGCCGGTGGAAGTAGTCGTTCGCCATGAGGGCGGCGAGCGCCAGCTCGTCCACCCGGCCCCGGGCCGCCAGAGCACCCCTGTCGTCGAAGGCGTCGCCGGTGTGCCGGCGCACCCAGTCGTCGATCATGGCGTTGCCGGGCCCGGTGTCGAAGGCGAGCGGCGGGCCGTCGCCGAGCCAGGTGACGTTGCCGACGCCTCCCAGGTTGAGGATCGCGACCGGCCGGTCGAGGTCGGCCGCGAGCGCCTCGTGATAGAGGGGGACCAGCGGCGCCCCCTCCCCGCCCGCGGCCACGTCGGCGGTGCGGAAGTCGTTCACCACCGGCACGCCCAGCGCCCGGGCGAGGCGCGCGCCGTCGCCGATCTGCCGGGTGAAGCGCCGCTCGGGCCGGTGCAGCACCGTCTGGCCGTGGAAGCCGACGAGGTCGAGGCCGGCGCGGTCGATGCCGTGCTCGTCGAGGAAGCGCAGGACCGCATAGGCGTGGGCGTCGGTGACGGCGGCCTCGAGCACGGGCAGGGGGTCGTGCTCGCCCCGGTGCGGATCGGCGACCACGGCGCCCAGCTCGTCGCGCACGGGAACCAGATAGGGATAGGTGCCGTTCGGTCCGCGGGCGACGACGCGCTCGCCGTCGGTCTCCACCAGCGCCACGTCGATGCCGTCCATCGATGTGCCGCTCATCAGCCCCAGCGCCCGCACCGGCCACCTCCCCGTCCCCGATCGACCGGCGGCATGACAGCACGGGACCGCCGGCCCCGCAAACCCGTCGTCGTGCCCGACGTCGCGATTGACCATCGGGGAAAGCCCGTATCTGATCAGATGCATACGGGAACCCGAAACACGCAGACCACGCATAGACAGGGAGCCGCCACCCATGTTCCTCCGCTCGCTGCGAACCGCCGCCGCGGCCGCCTCGCTCGCCGTCCTCCTGATGGGGTCGGCCTCGGCCCAGACGCTGGAGATCGCGACCGACGCCTCGCCGTCGGGCCTCGACCCGCACCTCGCGACCGCGTTCGCCACGATCCTCATCAACGGCAACATCTACGAGGGGCTGACCGCGATCGACACCGACCTGCGGACGGTGCCCGCGCTGGCGACCGAATGGACGGTGACGGACGAGGGGAAGACCTACACCTTCAAGCTCCGCCCGAACGTCGCCTTCCACAACGGCAAGGTCATGACCTCGGCCGACGTGGCGGCCTCGGTTCGCAGGGTCGTCAACCCGCAGACCGGCTCCCCGCTGGCCAGCCGGTTCGTGGTGATCGACACGGTCGAGACGCCGGACGCGGGCACGGTGGTGCTCCGACTGAAGGAACCCGCGGCCCCGCTGCTCTCGCAGCTCGCCAGCCTCGCGGTCCTGCCGGCCGAACCCGGCGTCGACCTCGGGCGCCAGACGGTCGGGACCGGGCCCTTCCGGCTGACCCAATGGGTGCCCGACACCTTCTTGATGCTGGAGAAGCACGCGGCCTACTGGGAGGCCGGGCTGCCGAAGCTGGGCGCCCTCAAGTTCAACATCGTGCCGGACGCGACCGCGCGGCAGGTGGGCCTCGCCGGCGGCACCTATCACCTGATCCCGGTCGTCGAGCCGGCGATCGCCCAGACGCTGCAGGGCCGCCCGGGCGTGCAGGTGCAGAACACCCAGGACCTCGCCTACACCCTGATCGGCATCAACACGACCAAGCCGCCGTTCGACAATCCGGCGGTGCGCGAGGCGATCAACACGGCGGTCGACCGCAGCCAGATCGTGCAGGCGGTGCTGTTCGGCCGCGGCGAGCCGGGCGGGCCGCTGTCGCCGGGGCTGAAGGACTGGGCGGTTCCGACGTCGGAGTTCCCCTGCTACAGGCCCGACGCCGCCAAGGCGCGCCAGCTTCTCCAGGGGGCGGGCGTCACCCTGCCGCTCAAGGTCACGATGAACGTCATCGGCTCACTGCCGCTGGCGGTGGAGAGCTCGCAGGTCGTCCAGGCGCAGATGAACCAGGCCGGGTTCGAGGTGACGCTGAACGTGCAGGAGCAGGGCCGCTTCATCCAGGACTGGCGGGCGTCGAACTTCGAGGTCTTCGCCTCGCTGAACGGCGGCGGCGTCGATCCGGACGACTACCTCTACCGGACCTTCCGCACCGGCGGCTCGACCAACGTCTTCAAGTACTCCGACCCGCAGCTCGACGCGCTCCTGGACCGCGCGCGCTCGACCGCGGACATGGGGCAGCGGCAGGCGCTCTACCGGCAGGCGCAGCAGGCGCTGGCCTGCCGCGGGCCGATCGCACACCTGACGTATTCCACGCTCTTCGCCGCGCACCGGCAGAACGTGGAGGGCTTCACGGTGATGCCCACCCGCTCCACCCGCTCGCTGCGCTCGGCCAGCCTGCGTTGACGCGCGGTGTCCTCGCCCTTCGACAGGCTCAGGACGAGGACAACCCTCGGCGTCGCCTCGTGGTGAGCCTGTCGAACCACGAGGCGGCGCCCCCATGCTCCGCCTGATCCTCGACCGCGCGGTCGACCTGCTCGTCGTCCTGTTCGGGGTGTCGGTCGTCGCGTTCCTGATGATCCGGCTGATCCCCGGCGACGCCGTGCAGATCATGCTGGGCGCCAACGCCGCCGTGACCGAGGAGGCCATGGCGGCGCTGCGCGCCCGGCTGGGCCTCGACCAGCCGATGATCGTCCAGTACCTGTCGTGGATCGGCGGCGTGCTTCGCGGCGACCTCGGCACCTCGATCTGGACCGGCAAGCCGGTGCTGGAGGAGATCCTCGACCGGATCGGCGTGACGGCCGAACTCCTCGTCCTGTCGCTGGGCTTCGCGGTGATCCTCGCCGTCCCGGCGGGGTCGCTGATGGCCTATGTCCGCGGCGGGGCGGCCGACCAGATCGTGCGCGTGATCACCATCGCGGGCGTGACCATGCCGGGCTTCTGGCTCGGCACGCTGCTGATCTACGGCTTCTACGCCTGGGCGCCGGCGTGGCCGGCGGTCGGCTGGGTCCCCATCGGCCAGGATCCGGCCGGCCACTTCCAGCGCATGCTGCTTCCCACGCTGGCGCTGGGCCTGCCGATCCTCGCCTCGCTGTCGCGCATCGTGCGCTCGGCCATGCTGGACGCGCTGGGCCAGGACTACGTCCGCACCGCTCGGGCCAAGGGCGTGCCGGAACGGACCGTCGTGCTTCGCCACGCGCTGCGCAACGCCCTCATCCCCTTCGTCACGGCGGTCGGCATCACCGCCGGCTATCTCTTCGGCGGCACGATCGTTGTGGAGCAGGTCTTCGCCCTGCCCGGCCTCGGCCGCCTCGTCATCGGCGCCATCGCCGAGCGCAACTATCCGCTGATCCAGGCGACCATCCTCCTGGTGACGACCGGCTTCGTGGTCATCAACTTCGTCGTCGACCTGCTCTATCTCGTGATCGACCCGCGCACCCGGGGCGGGGGCTGACCGGCATGCGCCTGCCCCGTTCGCCGCTCCTGTGGATCGGCCTCGTCCTCGTGCTGGTGCAGGTCGGCGTCGCGGTCGCCGCCCCCTGGATCGCGCCCTACGACCCGCTGCAGCAGACGATCCTGGCGCGGATGCGCCCGCCCGGCGCCCCCTACTGGTTCGGCACCGACAACTTCGGGCGCGACGTGCTCTCCCGCGTGCTCCACGGCTACCGGTCGAGCCTCGCGGTCAGCGCGGCCTCCGTGATGGGGGCGCTGCTGGTCGGCGGCAGCCTCGGGGTGATCGCCGCCTACTACCGCGGCTGGACCGACCGCATCGTCATGCGGGTGATGGACGTGCTGTTCGCCTTCCCCATCATCTTGCTGGCGATCGGCATCATCGCCGTGCTGGGGCCACGGACGGGCACGACGGCGGTCGCCATCGGCATCGTCTACGTCCCCATCTTCGCACGCCTGCTCCGCGGTCCGGCGCTGGTGCTGGCCGAGAGCGAGTTCGTTCAGGCGGCCAAGGTGCTGGGCGTGTCCGACGTGGGCATCATGCTGGGCCACATCGTGCCCAACCTCGCCAGCGTGATCCTCGTCCAGGCGTCGCTGTCGCTCTCGACCGCGATCCTGGTGGAGGCGAGCCTCAGCTTCCTCGGCATCGGGACCCAGCCGCCCACGCCCTCGCTGGGCCTGATGCTGGCGGAGAGCCGGGCCTTCCTCCTAATCTCCCCCTGGCCGAGCGTCTTTTCGGGTGCGGCGATCCTGCTGGCCGCCTTCGGCTTCAACCTTCTGGGCGACGCCCTGCGCGACACCCTCGACCCGCGCCTCAGGGGCCGGGACTGAACGACGACGGGCCGATCGCCAGCACCGCGTTCAGCCCGCCGAAGGCGAAGGCGTTGGAGATGGCGGCCCGCAGCGCGCGGCGCCGCGGGACGTTCGGCGTGACGTCGAGGCCGCAGTCCGGGTCGGGGCCCAGATGGTTGACCGTGGGCGGGACGACGCCGTCGCGCAGCGCCCCCAGCACGGCGATCAGCTCGATCGCCCCCGTCGCGCCCAGCGCGTGGCCGTGCATCGCCTTGGTGGCCGAGACCGAGAGCCGGTCGGCGTGACGGCCGAAGGCCGCACGGATCACCTTCGTCTCGGTCGCGTCGTTCAGCACGGTGCCGCTGCCGTGGGCGTTGACGTGGTCGATGTCCTCCGGCGCCAGCCCGGCGTCCGCCAGCGCGGCGCGGACGGCGGCCAGCGCTCCCTCGACGGACGGCGCCAGCAGGTCGCGGGCGTCCGCCGTCATGCCGAACCCCAGGATCTCACCCAGCACGGGGGCGCCGCGGGCGCGGGCGTGGTCGCGGTCCTCGAGCACCGCGACGGCGGCACCCTCGGCCAGCACGAGGCCCGCCCGCCCGCGGGAGAAGGGGCGGCAGGTGTCCGGCGCCAGCACGCGCAACGCCTCCCAACCCTTGATCCCGCCGAAGCAGAGCGGCGCCTCGGTCCCGCCGGCGAGGATCACGTCCGCCGCCCCGGCGCGGATCAGCTGCATCGCGGTCCCGATCGCGTGGTTGGCCGACGCGCAGGCGCTGGAGACGGCGAAGACGGGCCCTCTGGCGCCCGTCTCCATCGCGATCACCGCCGCCGGGGCGGAGACCATCACCCGGGGGATGGTGGCGGCGTGGACCCGTCCCGCGTTCTCGACGAAGAGCCGCCGGTAGCCCTCCTCGGTCGCGACCGCCCCGCCCGTGCCGGCCCCGATCACGACGCCCGCCCGGGCGCCGAGGTCGCCCCGGAGCCCGGCCGCGTCCAACGCCTCCGTCGCGGCGAAGACCGCGAACTGCGTGAACCGGTCCATGTATCCGAGGCGGCGGACGTCGATCCGCGCCGCCGGGTCGAAGTCCGGGATCTCGGCCGCGACGGCGCATCTCAGCCCGTCGGTCGGGATGGTGCGGAGCGGGCCGATCGCCGACCGCCCCTCGCGCATCGCGGCCCAGGTCGACGGCGCGTCCGGCCCCAGCGGCGTGACCGCGCCGAGCCCCGTCACCACGACGCGACGGCGCACCGGCTCAGGTCCCGGGAGTGGGCGCGAGTTCGCGGACCCGTGCCACGAGGTCGCCCAGCGTCCGGAGGGTCCGCGCGGCCTCGGTCGCGTCCAGCGGGATCTCGATCTTCAGATCGTCCTCGAGCTGCATCAGCACCTCGACCATCTCGAGCGAGGTGACGCCCAGGTCCTCGATCGTCATCTCGGGCGAGAGCGTGGCCCGGTCCCGGCGGGTCTCCTTGGCGACGAGGGCGTAGATCCGGTCCTCGATGTCCGACATGACGCCACCCCCCTCGCGATCAGCCGAGCCGGCGCCGGATCTCCGCGACATCCGAGAACAAGGCCTTCAGCCGCTTGAGGTTCCGGAGCTGGCTGAAGAACTCGCTCTTCGGAATGGCGGGCATGCCGATGACCACCTGCCTGGCCTCGACGTCCGAGCCGATGGCGGCACCGCCCGCCGCCACCACGTCGTCGCCGATCCGCAGGTTGTCGGCGACCGCCGCCCGGCCGCCGAGCACGACCCGGTCGCCGATGACGGTGCTGCCGGCGATCCCCGCCTGGCCGCAGAGCATGCAGTTCGACCCCACCACGACGTTGTGGCCGATCATAACGAGGTCGTCGATCTTCGTGCCCGGCCCGATCCGGGTGTCCCGCAGGGTGCCGCGGTCGATGGCGGTCAGCGCCCCGATCTCCACGTCGTCGCCGATGGTGACGCCGCCCAGCGAGGCGATGCGCTCGATGACGACGTTGCGCGTGCCCTCCTCCACCCGGCCGGTCGCCTTCGCCGCCTCGACGCTGCCGCGCTCGGGCGTGACGAAGCTGAAGCCGTCGGCGCCGATCGAGGCGTTCTGGTGGATGATGACGCGGTCGCCGATCGTGCAGCGGTGGGCGATGCGCACGCCCGCGTGGATGAGACAGCCGCGCCCCACCGTCGCCTTCTCGCCGACGCTGACGTGGGACATCAAGATGGTGCCGGCGCCGATCCGCGCGCCGGGGCCGACGTGGACGAACGGACCGATCGCGCAGCCCTCGCCGATCTCGGCCCCCGCCTCGACCACCGCGGTCGGATGGATGCCGGGCGGGGCGAAGGGCGGCGGTTCGAACAGCGCGTTCAGCTTGTGCATCGCATAGCGCGGACGTCCCACCTCGATCCACGCCGCCAGCGCGCCGTCGGGGATCGGCGCCCCCGCCGGGACCAGGGCGGTCCGCGCGCGGGTGGCGGCCAGCAGCGGCAGCAGGCTCGCCCCCATCGCGACAGCGACGTCCCGCCCGTCGGCCGCGTCCGCCGGGTGGACGGGGCGGACCACGTCGAGGGTGCCGTCGCCGTGCAGCGTGCCACCCAGGGCGGCGGCGAGGTCCGCGATCTTCATGCGCTTGACGGTCCGGTCCCGGAATGTTCAATAGCGCCGCAATCTATATCAGGCACCGCCGCTGGGCGGAAGCGACGCACCCGACGGACCCGTCGTCGAAAACTTAAGAAGTCGAATTTCCCATGTGAACGTCACAGTTAGAGCACAATCTTATCCTTGCACTCCAGGAACGGCCTGGGCATGATTCGGGCATGGCGGTCCGGATCGTCCGGCGCGGGCGTCGATCGAAAGGCTCTTTTCCATGGACAAGATCCGCATCCGCGGCGGTCGTGCGCTCAACGGCACGATCCCGATCGCCGGCGCCAAGAACGCCGCCCTGCCGCTGATGTGCGCGAGCCTGCTGACCGACGGCGCGCTGCGCCTCGCCAACGTCCCCGACCTGGCCGACATCCGCATGCTGACGCAACTGCTCGCCCAGCACGGCGTGCTGGTCGGCCGCGACGGCGGGACGGGCGAGATGGTGATGACGGCCGCCCGCATCGCCTCGACCGAGGCGCCCTACGACATCGTGCGCAAGATGCGGGCGTCGGTCCTCGTCCTCGGCCCGCTGCTCGCCCGCTGCGGCCGCGCCCGCGTCTCGCAGCCGGGCGGGTGCGCCATCGGCAGCCGGCCCGTCGACATCCACCTGACCGGCCTCCGGGCGCTCGGCGCCGACGTCGACCTGATCGACGGCTACATCGAGGCGTCGGCCCCGCGCGGGCTGACCGGGGGCCTCGTGACGTTCCCCTTCCCGTCCGTCGGTGCCACCGAGAACGTCATGATGGCCGCCGCGCTGGCGCGTGGCGAGACGGTGATCGAGAACGCGGCGAAGGAGCCGGAGATCGTCGACCTCGCCGCGTGCCTCGTCGCCATGGGCTCGACGATCGAGGGCGCCGGCACGTCGCGCATGGTGATCCAGGGCCGCGACCGGCTGCACGGCGCCTCGCACCGGGTGCTGGCGGACCGGATCGAGACGGGCACCTATCTGATGGCCGCCGCCGTGACCGGCGGCGAGGTGGAGCTGACCGGCACGTCGATCGCCCTCGTCTCGGCCGCGGTCGAGAAGATGCGCGAGGCCGGCGTGACCGTGACCGGCACCGACCAGGGCATCCGCGTCCACCGCCGCAACGGGCCGCTGACCGGGATCGACGTGGTGACCGAGCCGCACCCCGGCTTCCCCACCGACCTGCAGGCGCAGATGATGGCCATGCTGACGGTGGCGGACGGCGCGTCGCTGATCACCGAGAACATCTTCGAGAACCGGTTCATGCACGTGCCGGAACTCTGCCGCCTCGGCGCCGACATCAACGTGCACGGCGCCTCGGCCGTCGTCCGGGGCGTGAAGCGCCTGTCGGGTGCGCCGGTGATGGCGACCGACCTCCGCGCGTCGGTGTCGCTGGTGATCGCGGCGCTGGCGGCGGACGGCGAGACCGAGATCAACCGCGTCTACCACCTCGACCGCGGCTACGAGCGGCTGGAGCAGAAGCTGGCCGCGTGCGGCGCGGACGTGGAGCGCGTCGCCGCCTGACGGGTCAGCCCCGCCGCTCGACGACGATCCGCCGCGGCCCCTCGCCCGCCCCCCCGATCGTCACGTCGATCCGCCGCGCCGGCAGCAGCGGGCCGAGACGACCCGGCCATTCGACCAGCACGATCCCGTCCGCCGTCGCCTCCTCCCACCCCAGCTCGAACACCTCCTCGGGACCGGACAGGCGGTAGAGGTCGAAGTGCCAGACGGTGCCGGCGGACGCCGGATAGGTCTGGACGAGGGTGAAGGTGGGGCTCGGCACCTCCTCGTCCGGATCGCCGGTCAGGGCGCGCACGGCGGCACGGGCGAAGGCCGTCTTGCCGGCGCCGAGGTCGCCCTCCAGGCACACCACGTCGCCCGGCCGCAGACCGGGGGCGAAGGCCGCGGCCAGGGCCGCGGTCGCCGCCTCGTCCGCGACCGTGAACGTGCCGGACTTGAACGCGTCGCCGTCCGCGGGCATGTCTTCGCCCGTCCCTCGACCGTCCCGAAACCGATCCCCGCCGGAAGCCGCCATGTCCACCGTTCCTCACCGCACCGACGTCGCCATCATCGGGGCGGGTCCCGTGGGCCTGTTCGCGATCTTCGAGTGCGGCATGCTGCGCCTCAAGTGCCACGTGGTCGACGCGCTGGAGATGGTGGGCGGCCAGTGCAGCGCCCTCTATCCGGAAAAGCCGATCTACGACATCCCCGGCCACCCCGCCATCGACGCGGGCGTGCTGATCGACCGGCTGGCGGAGCAGGCGTCGCCCTTCGATCCCGTCTACCACCTCGGCCAGCAGGTGGTCTCGCTCACCCGCACGGCCGAGGAGCGGTGGCTGCTCGTGACCGACGCGGGCACGGCGATCGACGCGCGCTGCGTCATCCTCGCGGCGGGCGTCGGGGCGTTCGGCCCGAACAAGCCGCCGCTCGACGGCATCGCCGGCTACGAGGGAACGTCGGTGTTCTATCTGGTCAAGCGGCGGCAGGATTTCGCCGGCAAGCGCGTCGTCATCGCCGGCGGCGGGGACAGCGCGGTCGACTGGGCGATCTCGCTGTCGGAGGTCGCGGCGTCGGTTCAGGTGGTCCACCGCCGGGCGAAGTTCCGCGCGGCACCCGAGAGCGCCGCGCGCCTCGACGAGCTGGCGAAGGCAGGCCGGATCGAGCTGGTCGTTCCCTACCAGCTCTCGGGCCTGGAAGGCGACGGGCGGACGCTGACCGGCGTCCGGGTGGCCGACCTCGACGACCACGAGAAGGTCCTTCCGGCGGACGTGCTGCTGCCCTTCTTCGGGCTCGCGATGAACCTGGGGCCGATCGCGGACTGGGGCCTGAACCTCGAGCGCAACCACCTGACGGTCGATCCGCTCACGCTCGCGACGAACGCCCCCGGCGTCTTCGCGATCGGCGACATCGCCACCTATCCGCACAAGCTGAAGCTGATCCTGTCCGGCTTCCACGAGGCGGCGATGGCCGCGCACGCCGCCTTTCCGATGATCCGTCCGGGCGAGGTCCTGCACTTCGAGTATTCGACCTCGAAGGGTATGCCCGGAGCGGCATGACAAACCTGTCTATTCGAAGGTATGGTCGATCAAACCGTTCGGTCGAGCGACCGTCGGGGACGTCGGATCGCGTCGCGAGGGCGCGGTCGGTGCTGATCCATTCGCGAGGGCCATCATGTCCATGGATCCCGAACGCCTGACCTTCCACCCCGGCGACGTGATCTTCCGCCAGGACGATCCCGGCGAATGCGCCTACTTCATCGAGGAGGGCTCGGTCGAGATCGTACGCGACGCCGACGGCCGCACGCTCAAGCTCGGGATCATGGAGAAGCGTCGCCTCCTGGGCGAGATCGCGCTGATCGACCGGGGCGTCCGCTCCGGCACCGCCACCGCGAAGACGAACGTCACCTGCCTGCTGATCAACCGGGAGCATTTCGACCGGTACCTGAACGGCCTCGACCCGCTGATGCGGATGATCATCGGGACCCTCATCAAATACGTTCGCACGAACAACGAGATGCTCCAGCGCTGAACGGCGACGGCGGTTGCGGTCGCCGCCACCCGGACACTAGACTCCTCGGCATGGCAATCCGGCTGGTCGAGGAACGTCCGACGATGCGACGGTTCACCCGTGCGATGGTGCTGGCTGCGGGCCTCGGGTCCCGCATGCGCCCGGTCACGGACGACATGCCCAAGCCGCTCGTGACCGTGGGCGGCAAGACCCTGATCGACCATGCGCTCGACGACCTCGCGTCGGCGGGGGTCGAGACGGCGGTCGTCAACGTCCACTATCGCGCCGACCAGGTCACGGCCCACCTCGCCGGCCGGACCGTCCCGCGCATCGTGCTCTCGCCCGAGGACAGGCTGATGGGCACGGGTGGCGGGATCCGGGCGGCCCTGGCCCACCTCGGCGACGAACCGTTCTACGCGGCCGACTGCGACGCGCTCCGCCTCGACGGCCCGACGCCGGCGCTCCGCCGCCTCGCGGCCGCCTGGGACGACGCGCGGATGGACGCGCTCATCCTCGTGGTGCCGACGGCCCGCAGCATCGGGATGCCGGACTTCGGCGTCATGTTCCTCGATCCCGACGGCCTCGCCCGCCTGCCCGAGGAGCGCGAGATCGCGCCCTACGCCTTCGCCTCGGTCCAGGTCCTGGCCCCGCGCGTGTTCGCCGGCACGCCGGACGGCCCCTTCTCCTACAAGGACCTGTGGCGGCGGGCGCAGGAGAACGGCCGGCTCTACGGCCTCGTCCACGACGGCCCCTGCCTCCAGGTGCTGACGCCCGAGTCCGTGGGTCTGGCCGACGCCCTGCTCGACGAGCGCCGCGCGCGTTGGGTCGAGGTGTGAGGGTGAGGGGGCTCGACGAGAGGGCGGCCGCATGAGGCCGGGGCCCGGCGTCTGGTCGATTCCCCCGGGCCGCGCCTTCACCGACGCGCTGGCGGACGGTCTGTCGGCGCTGGCCGGCGACGATCCCCTCGCCCTTGCCGCGGTGACCGTCCTCCTGCCGAGCCGGCGGGCCGGGCGGGCCCTGCGCGACGCGTTCCTGCGCCGGTCGGACGGTCGCCCGCTGCTGCTGCCGCGGATGCTGCCGCTGGGCGAGGCGGACGCCGACGAACTCCGGATCGTGGGCGGGGTCGAGTCGGTCCCGCCGGTGGCCGAACTCCGGCGCCGGCTGCTGATCGCGCGCCTCGTGCTGCGGCGGGAGGACGTGG
>CANGXM010000029.1 GCA_947457845.1 Rhodospirillales bacterium
GCATGAAGGCGATCATCAATCACCGGTTCCGGGGCGTCTCGACCCACCGGCTGCCCCTCTACATGGGCTGGATCCGCCAGCACGACGCGGACGCGACGAACGCGATCGCGTTCATCGAAACGGCAATTCGATCGCACAACTGAAGGGCGAGAACCGGGAAAAGAAGCGGTATGACGATTCAGCCACACCAACATCGAAGTTAGATTGCGCGTTATTTATTAGCAAAGTAAGGATTAATCGATAGTGATTTTTCGTGTTGCCGGCAATGGAACTGGACATTCATGGTTATCTGTCGAATATCGGTCACCAGTGAAAGACGACGTCGGGCCGAAATGGCGCCGACGGAGAGTGGAGACTTTCGGTGGTGGCCGAGATGGGACTGTTGATCTTGATGGTCGGGCTGGACGGCCCGCCAGACATTTCCGTCGCCGGCGTGGCCACGCGACAGATCGCCGCCCTGTGATTCCCCAAAGCACCGTAGAGGACCGGAGACCCTGATGCGCTGGACGATCGGTAGCCGTCTCGCCCTCACCATCGTGGCGAGCGTCGCCACGGGCATGGCCGCCCAGACCTGGTCGCTCGTCGTGGCGAGCGAGCGGACGGTGGTGGAGCAGTTCGCCCACGGCGCCCAGATGAACACCGAACTCATGGGCCGCGAACTCTCCGGCGCGATCCAGGGGCGCGAGCCCCATGTGATCGAGCTGGGCCTTTCGAACTTCCGCGTCGCCTTCGGTCAGGATCTGGTCGCCGTGGCCGCCTTCACGCCGACCTGGGAACCGATCACCGTCGCCGATGCGACCGGACGCGACCTCGCGGCCTTCGCCCGGCGGAACCTCGCCGCCCTCGACGTGGCCGGCGTGGCGACCGAGACGCTGGGACGCACCATCCTCGTCGCCGCGCGTGCCCGGACCGAGACCGGGGCGTCGGGCGGCTATCTCGTCTCCTCCTGGACGCCGGCGACGCTGGACGTCCAGCGTGCGGTTACGATCCGCACCGCGCTCGTCAGCCTGATCATCGTGCTCGGCCTCAACCTCGCGATCCAGATCTGGATCAACCGGCTGATCGTCGTGCACCCGGTCGCCAAGGTGACGGGGATCATGCGCAAGCTGGCGACCGGAGACCTCTCGGTCGTGATCCCCGAAAAGCGCCGCTCCGACGAGATCGGCGACATGTTCGAGGCGCTGCGCGTCTGGAAGACGGCGACCGAGCGCGAGCATGAGATGCGCGCGCGTCAGGAGGAGGAGCGGCGCGACGCCGAGGCGCGGCGCTGGCGCACCCTGGCGGAGATCGCCGACCGGTTCGACGCGACCATGTCCAAGGTGGTGTCGAGCCTGATCGACACGACCGACCGGCTCCAGGGCAGCGCCCACAGTCTGAGCGGCGCCGCCCAGCGGACCTGGGACGAGACGAGCGCCGTCGCCGGCCTGTCGGCCGAGGCGGTCGACACCTCCCGTCAGGTCGTCCGGACCGCGGCCACGCTGAAGGACGACGTGCGGATGATCCGCAGCCACGCCGAACAGTCGGACGGGGTCGTCCGCCGCGCGGTCGACGAGGCGGGACGGGCCGACCGCACCATCGGCGACTTGGCCGAGGCCGCGAACCGGATCGGCGACGTGGTGAAGCTGATCCGCGACATCGCCTCCCAGACCAACCTGCTCGCGCTCAACGCGACGATCGAGGCGGCGCGGGCGGGGGAGGCCGGCAAGGGCTTCGTGGTCGTCGCCAACGAGGTCAAGTCGCTCGCCAGCCAGACGACCCGCGCGACCGAGGAGGTCGAGCGCCAGATCGGCCACATCCAGCGCGGCACCGACGCGACGGTCGAGGCGATCCGGTCGGTCGGCGAGACGATCCGCCACCTCCAGATGGTCGCGATGGAGATCACGGCCGCCGTCGAGCGGCAGGACATGGCCGCCGACGAGATCAACCGGAACCTCGACGCCGCGACGAGGGGCGTGGAGGCGATGGCCGGACGGTTCGAGGTCGTCCACGGCACCGCGCGGGAGACGCGATCGGTCACCGACACGGTGATCGGCGCGGTGGAGGAGGTGCGCCAGGAGAGCCAGCGCCTGCGCAGCGAAAGCGACGCCTTCCTCCGTCAGGTCCGGGGCGGCAACGGCGCCGCTTGACGACCGGGGGCGGGACCGCCCCGTCTGCCGGGTCGGTCCCGCCGAGCGCGCTTGACCGGTGGTCCCGATCCCGGCAAGACAGGCGCCTCTCCTCCCGATCCCGGACGACGATGACCGATCCCCATCGCGCGCTGATCCTGACCATGGTCCTGGTCTCGGCGGCAGACGGCAACATGACCGACGCCGAGCTGAAGACCATCGGCGACAACGTGAAGGTCCTCCAGGCGTTCCGAGGCTTCGACCAGTCGAAGCTGACCAACGTCGCCCAGGAGTGCGTGCAGCTTCTGGGCGAGGCGGACGGGCTCGACGCGGCGGTGTCCCGCATCCGCGATGCGCTGGAGCCGCGGCTTCGCGAGACCGCCTTCGCGCTCGCCTGCGACATCGTGCTGGCCGACGAGCGGACCTCGCGGGAGGAGATGCGGTTCCTGCAGATCATCCGCGACGGCCTCGACATCGACCCGCTCGTCGCCATGGCGATCGAGCGTGGCAGCCGGGCGCGCCACGCGAAGCTCTGACGCCGCTCAGAACATCGTCTGCAGCACCCGGTCGGGCGGGCTGTGCCCGTCCCAGAAGCTGCGGATGTTGACGATGACGCGCTCGCCCATGTCGATCCGGCCCTCCGTGGTGGCGGATCCCATGTGCGGGAGCAGGACGACGTTCTCCAGTTCCAGCAGCTTCGGGTTCACCGCCGGCTCATGCTCGTACACGTCGAGCCCGGCGCCCGCGATCGCCTCCGTCTGAAGAATCCGGGTCAGCGCCGCCTCGTCCACCACCTCGCCGCGCGACGTGTTCACCAGGATCGCGTGCGGTCGCAGGAGCTTAAGCCGGCGCGCGTTCAGCAGGTGATACGTGGCCGGCGTGTGCGGACAGTTGATCGAGACGACGTCCATCCGCGCGAGCATCTGGTCGAGGCTCTCCCAGAACGTCGCCTCCAGTTCCGCCTCGATCTCCGGATGGACCGGCTTGCGGTTGTGGTAGTGGATCGATAGGCCGAAGGCCCGCGCCCGGACCGCCACCGCCTGCCCGATCCGCCCCATGCCGACGATGCCGAGGCGCTTTCCGCGCAGCCGCTGGCCCAGCATGGTCGTCGGTCCCCAGCCGTTCCAGCGGCCGGACCGGACCAGCCGTTCCCCTTCGCCCAGCCGACGGGCCGTGGCGAGGATCAGCGCCATCACCATGTCCGCCGTATCCTCGGTGAGCACGCCCGGCGTGTTCGTCACGGTGATCCCGCGCGCCCGCGCCGCGTCGAGGTCGATGTGGTCGACGCCGGTGCCGAAGGAGGCGATCAGGCGCAGGTTCGGCCCCGCCGCCGCGATCAGGCCCGAGTCGATGCGATCGGTGACCGTCGGGACGAGCACGTCCGCCGTCGCCATCGCCGCCGCGAGCGCCACCCGGTCCATCGGCCGGTCGTCCGGGGCGAGGCGTGTGTGGAAGAGTTCCATCATCCGCGTCTCCACCACGTCCGGCAGCTTGCGCGTGACGATGACGGTCGGCTTCCGGCGGTCGGTCATGGGGCTCCTCGCGGCGATCGCCCGTGCCATAGCAGCGCGACGCGGGCCCTGTCCATCCCACGCCCGGGGAACGCCAGCCGCGTCCCGGGCAGGTCGCTTGACCCTGCCGTCCGTTTGCCTCTAATCGGCGCGGGACCTCGACGGGGGAGCGGCCGATGGGCGGATGGTTGCGGCGAACGGGGGGCGCCCTCGCGTGCGCCCTGCTGCTGGCGGCCGGACCGGTCGTGGCGCAGGAGGCGGCGCCACGGGCCCTTCCCGGCGTGCCGGTCGGGACCGGCCTCCCGATTCCTCGCTTCGCCGTGCTCCGCTCGGACGAGGTGAACCTGCGCACCGGCCCGGGGCCGCGCCATCCCGTCGATTGGGTGATCCGCCGCCGCGACCTTCCGGTGGAGATCACGGCCGAGTTCGACACCTGGCGCCGGATCCGCGACATCGAGGGCACCGAGGGCTGGGTCCACCAGTCGCTGCTGACCGGCGGGCGCCGCCGCACGGTGATCGTGATGGGCGACGTGCGCACCCTGCGCGCCACCGCAGCGCCCACGGCGGGCGCGGTCGCCCGGGCCGAGCCGGGCGTCGTCGCCCGCCTGCTGCGCTGCCGCGCCGAGTGGTGCGAAGTGGACGCGAGCGGGCATCGCGGATGGCTGATGCGCAGCGAGGTCTGGGGCGTCTATCCGGCGGAGGAGGTCGACTGACCCCCGCCCCCCGCGCCGGTCCGCTTCCCGCTCATCGTTCCGCGTAACGGACGTCGGGGGTCCGGTCGAGGTCCGCGATCTCGCGGATCAGCTTGGCGAGCACCGCCCGGCCGAAATCCTCGAAGTCCCGCGCCGCCACGACGAAGGCGCCCGGCCCGCCGATGACGAAATCCTCGTAGTACTTGTCGAGGTCCTGCGGTGGCCGCCCGCCCCAGGGGTTCGGCCGGTCGTTGAGGATCGGCAGGCCGTTGATGACGATGCCCCTGCGCACGGCGTCGTCGCGGGCGGCGGTCACCGGCCGGCCGCTGTTGTTGTAGCCGTCGCCGGAGACGTCGATCACCCGCCGCATCCCCTCGTAACCGTTGTTCTCGAAGCTGGCGACGGCGAGGTCGATCCCGCCGGAGATCGAGGTCCACCGCCCCGTCACATAGTCGGCCTCGGTCAGCGCGGAGGCGAAGACGCGGGCGGTCATCGGCCCGTCGATCAGCGTCCAGGGGACGACGACGCGTTGATAATTGTCGTTCGACCATTCGAGGTAGAGGACGGCGATGCGGCCCATGGCGCCGCTCCCGATGGCCTGGGCCACCCGGTCGCTGGTGATGGCGGCGATGTAGCCTTCGCGCTGGAGTCGCGCCTCCTGCTCGTCGACGCTGCCGGACACGTCGACGGCGAGCACCAGTTCGAGATCGACGGGGAGGTCGTCCGCGGCGGCGGGGGCCGCGGTCGCGAGGCCGGCCGCGAGGAGGCCGGCGAACAGAACCGAACGGAGGGTCGAGACCATCTGTCATCTCCCCACAGGTTGACGGTCATCAGACAGCAACAAACGCGCCGGTGCCAGTCACAACCGTCCACCGGGCCGTCCGTCCCGCCCTGGTCACGGATTGCCCAAGGGTTGGGCGCCCCCCCCCTCCCCCCCGCGCCCGGGCCGCCCGCCCCTCGACCGTCGACCCCGCCGATGATAGATCTGCCGCCGGTTCCGTACCGAGGTCCGCCGCGCGATGTTCAACAGCCTGACCGGTCCGGACGACGCCAACCTCTCGCTCGGCCGGAAGCTGTTCCTGCTGAACTGGGGGCTGGTCGGGCTGATCTGCGCCATCACGGGCGTCGGCATCGGGATGCTCTACTCCGCCGGGAGCGGCTGGGAGCCCTGGGCGTGGCGGCAGCTCGTCCGCTTCATTCCCGGCTTCTTCTTGATGTTCATCGTGGCGCTGATCGACGTGCGCTTCTATCTGCGCGTCGCCTATCTCGCCTATGCGGCGTGCCTCGCCCTTCTCGTTGTGGTGGAGGTGCGGGGCCGGATCGGCATGGGCGCGCAGCGCTGGATCGACTTCGGCGTCTTCGTCCTCCAGCCGTCGGAGTTGATGAAGATCGCGCTGGTCCTCGTGCTCGCCCGCTACTTCCACGGGCTGACGGTCGAGCAGATCCGCCGGCCGCTCGTCCTCGTCCCGCCCATCGTCATGGTGCTGGTGCCGGTGGCGCTCGTGCTGCTTCAGCCGAACCTGGGAACGGCCACGCTGCTGTTGCTGGCGAGCGGGGCCATCTTCTTCAGCGCCGGCGTCCGGCTCTGGAAGTTCGCGCTGGTGATCGGCGCGGGGCTCGCCGCGATCCCGGTCGGGTGGGAGTTCCTCCACGACTACCAGCGCCGGCGCGTCCACACTTTCCTCGATCCGGAATCGGACCCGCTGGGCGCCGGCTACAACATCATCCAGTCGAAGATCGCACTCGGGTCCGGCGGGCTGTTCGGCAAGGGGTTCGGCCAGGGCACCCAGAGCCAGCTGAGCTTCCTGCCGGAGAAGCACACGGACTTCATCTTCGTGGTGCTTTCGGAGGAGTTCGGGATGACGGGGGCGCTGGTCCTCCTCGGTCTCTACGCCCTCGTGTTCGTCTATGGATTCGTGATCGCCGTCACCGCCCGCTCGCAGTTCGGCCGCCTCGTCGCCATCGGGCTCACCACGTCGTTCTTCCTCTACGTCTTCGTCAACGTGGCGATGGTGACCGGCCTGATCCCCGTGGTTGGCATCCCGCTTCCGCTCGTCTCCTACGGCGGGACGGCGATGCTCACGCTTATGATCGGCGTCGGCGTGCTGATGAGCGTGTCGATCCACCGCGAGGTGCGGATCCCCCGCACCGGCGCGCCGGACTGAGGCGCGCCCCGGCCCGTCTCAGATCCCGCTGCCGCCGCCGTCGTCCGCCTCGGTCGTCGGCGGGACGATCAGAACCTTGTCGATGCGGCGGCCGTCCATGTCGACCACCTCGAACCGGTGGCGACGCCAGGTGAAATTGTCGGCCGGCTTCGGCAGATGGCCGAGTTCGGTCAGGATGAAGCCGGCCAGGGTCTGGAAGTCGGAGTCGCCGCGCATGTCCCTCTGGCCGATCAGCGCCTCGATCTCGTCGATGGGCGTCATCCCGTCGATCAGCCACGAGCCGTCGTCGCGGCGGACGATCGCCTTTTCGGTGTCGCCCGCGTCGGGAAACTCGCCGGCGATGGACGAAAGGATGTCGGTGACGGTGACGAGGCCCTCGACCGACCCGTATTCGTCGACCACGACCGCGATGTGGAGCGACGTCTCGCGGAACATCTCCAGCAGGCGGAAGACCGGCGTCCCGTCGTGGACGACGAGCGGCTTGCGCATCGTCGCCTTGAGGTCGAACGGCAGGCCCTGGAGCGCGCGGTCGAGCAGGTCCTTGGCATGGACGATGCCCATCACCTCGTCGATGTCGCCGCGGCTGACCACGAGGCGCGAATGGCCGCTCTCCCGGATCTCCGCGACGATCCGGGCGGGATCGTCGGCGGGGTCGAGCCAGACGATGTCCGGCCGCGGCGTCATGATCGAGCGCACGGTGCGGTCCGCCAGGCGCAGGACCGCGTCGATCATCCGCTTCTCCTCGGGCTCGAACACGCCAGAGAGGGTGCCCTCGGCGATGAGGCTCTTCACCTCCTCCTCGGTCACCGTCTGCTCGCGCAGGCCCCGCTGGCCGAGAAGGCGCAGGATCGCGCTGGTCGAGCGGCCGAGCAGCCAGACCATCGGATAGGTGACCAGCGCCACGACCCACATGGGACGGGCGACGAAGGCGGCGATGGCCTCGGGGTTGGAGAGGGCGATGCGCTTGGGCACCAGTTCGCCCACCACCAGCGACAGGTAGGTGATGGCGACGACGACCAGCGCGATCGCGACCGGCTGGCCGTTCGGCGCGATGGCGGGGATGGTGTCGAGCCAGTCGCCGACGCGCCCGGCAAGGGTGGCGCCGGAAAAGGCGCCGTTGAGGATGCCGATCAGCGTGATGCCGATCTGGACCGCCGACAGGAAGTTCGCCGGATCGTCGACGAGCGCCAGCGCCGCCCGCGCGCCGCGCGAGCGTCGCTCCTCGACCATCTGCTGCAGCCGGACGCGCCGCGAGGACACGACCGCCAGTTCCGACATGGCGAAGAAGCCGTTCACCACGACCAGGAAGACGATGATCAGGATCTCGAACAACATGCGGTTCGTGGCCTTCAGATCCCGAGGACGCCGCTGACGGCAGTGAAGATATCGCCGGAGAACGCGATGAGCGTGGCGCCGAAGGCGATCACGGCCCCCACGATCGCCATGGCGACGAAGCCGAAGGCGAGCCCGCCGACGACGAACAGGCCGTCCCGGTCCATGAGCCCGATCGACATGATGGCGATGGCGACGGCGGGCGGCAGGTTGCCGCCCCAGATGGGGAAGATCAGGACCATTCCCAGCACGCACACCATCAGGCCCACGCAGCGCTCCGCCACGGCACCGGTGAACAGCAGCGCCCGCGGTCGCGACAGCCGTTCGATCTTCGCCAGATAGGGCTTCGTGCGCTGGAGCATGTTGCGCATCGTCGCCCGCTCCAGGTCGAGGCGGGCGAGGCGGGCAGGCAGCCAGGGCCGGGGAAGGCCGATCAGGAGTTGCGCGCCGAGCAGGATCATCGGCAGGCCGAAGATGGTGGAGATGCCGGGGATCGGCACCGCGTTCGGGAGAGCGAGCACGAGGAAGAGCATCCCGAAAGCCCGCGGCCCCATGGCCGCGATCAGGTCGCCGAGCGCGATCCGCTTGCCGGGAAACGATTCGATGAAGTCGGCCAGGATGTCCGAGACGTGCGCGGGGCCGTGGACCGATTGCGATGCGGGCTCGTCCGGCGCATCGCGACCGGTGGGCAGACTACCCACGGCGTCCGTCCATGTCAGACTCGAATCCCCGTCACCGACGTTCGGACAATAACCGAAGTGCCGACCCTTTGGCGAGTCGGTCCGTCGGGCCTGCGAAAGACGAAGGGGCGCCGGCGGATCGCCCGCCGACGCCCCTCCCGGTCCGGTCGCGTCTCAGTGAAGCTTGGACGCGAGGTCGCCGATGGCGTCGTCCACGAGCTTGGCCGCGGCCGCGCCGTTCAGGTCCTTTGCGAGGATGGTCCGCGTCGCCGCGATCGCGACGTCGACGGTCATGTCCCGCACCTCGGCGAGCGCCGTGGCCTCGGCCTGGGCGATCTTGTCGAGGGCCTGCTTCTCCCGCCGCGCCATCTGCTGCTCGAGCTCGGCGGTCGCGCGGGCCCGCATCCGCTCGGCCTCCGCACGGGCCTGGGCGATGATCGCCTCGGCCTCCTGCAGGGCGTCGCGCTGGCGGCGCTGATAGTCCGCGAGGGTCCGCTCCGCCTCCTCGCGAAGGCGCGTGGCCTCCTCGAGTTCCTTGCGGATCCGGTCCGCGCGCCCGTCCAGCGCCGCCGTCAGCGCCTTCGACGCCGGGCGGAACGCCAAGACGACGAAGATGAAGAAGGCGATGGCGACCCAGAAATTGCTGTTGCTCAGCATCTCAGCGACGCCCCCCTGCGCTGCGGGCGGCGAGCGCGCCCGTCACGGCGGCCTCGGCCGAGGCCGCATCCGTGTCGACGCCGGCGACCCGGCGAGCCACGTCGGCCGCGACCTCGGCCGCCACGCCGCGGATGTTCGACATCGCTTCGGTCTTCGCCGCTGCGATGCGGCCCTCGGCCGCGACGACGCGGGCGGTCAGGTCGGCCTGGAGGGCCGTCTGACGCTCCGCCGCGGCGGCCTTGATCTCGGTGGTGACCGCCGCGGACACCTTCATGGCCTCCGCGCGCGCCCCGGCGAGGGCCTTCTCATAGGCCTCGATCAGGCCCTGCGCCTCGTCGCGCAGCGCCTGCGCCCGCTCGAGGTCGGCGGACAGCCGCGCGTTGCGGGCGTCGAGCACCTCGCCGACGCGTGGCAGCGCCACGCGGGTCATCAGCACGTAGAGCGCCGCGAAGATGATCGCGAGCCAGACGAGCTGCGCCGGGAAGGTCGCCGCGTTGAGCTGCGGCAAACCCGCGTTGCCGCTTTCGGCGGCGAACGCGGGGACGGCCACGACGAGCATCGTGGCCGCGGCCGCGAATTGGAGAGCGATCCGGGATTGCATCCGCCGTCCTCCGCCGCCGCCGGATCCGCCCGCAGGAGCGGACGGAACGCCGGCGGCCGGCACCATCAGGTGAAGAGGATCAGGAACGCGATCAGGAGCGCGAACAGCGCCACGGCTTCGGTGAGCGCGAAGCCCAGGATGCCGATCGGGAACACGGTCGCGCGGGAGGCCGGGTTGCGGGCGACCGAGCTGATCAGCGTCGAGAAGATGTTGCCGATGCCGAGGCCGACGCCGAAGAGGGCGAAAACGGCCAGGCCGGCCCCGATGTACTTGGCGGCTGCAGCTTCCATGGGTCAGGTCCTTTCCAGGTGAACCAAATCAGGGGACGGAAGGGTGAAACGGGGGCCCGCGGGGCCGGGGCTCAGTGGAGCTCCAGCGCGTCGCGGATGTAGAGGCAGGTGAGGATGGTGAAGACGTAGGCCTGCAGGAAGGCCACGAGGATCTCGAACCCCACCAGGGCCACGTTGATCGCCACCGGAAGGATGCCGAGGCCCCAGCCCACGGCACCGCCGAGCACCGAGGTCAGCCCGATGCTGAAATAGGCGAACACCTTCAGCATCGTATGGCCCGCCATCATGTTGGCGAACAGTCGGATCGACAGGCTGACCGGCCGGGAGAGGTAGGAGATCACCTCGATCGGGATCAGGATCGGCGCCAGCCAGATCGGCGCGCCGCCCGGCAGGAAGAGCGCGAAGAAGTGCGTCCCGTGCTTCACGAACCCGAGCACCGTCACAAACACGAACACCGTCAGGGCGAGGCCGAAGGTGACGATGATGTGGCTGGTGTAGGTGAAGAACGTCGGGATCATGCCGAGCATGTTCCCGAACAGGATGAACATGAACATCGAGAACACGAACGGGAAGTAGGGCCGGGCGTCGTGGCCCGCGTGCTCCCGCACCATCCCGGCGACGAACTCGTAAAACATCTCGGCGACCGACTGCAGCCGCCCGGGCACCATGGCCCGCTGGCGCATGCCGACGACGAGCAGCGACGTGATCAGGATCACCGCCAGGGCCATGAAGCCAGCGGAATTCGTGAACGAGACGTCGGTGCCGCCCACGGTGATGGACAGCAACGGCTTGATCTCGAACTGGCTCAGCGGGTCGATGTGAAACCCACCAGATTGCGGTTCCGCCACGGCTGTCCCCTGATCACACCCGAAAGTCCGGCACTCTCACTCCGACCGACCGTCGTCCCGCCGGTCCGCGGTCCCGTATCCGACCGCGTAGCCCAGGCCGGCGACGGCCCGATACACGTTCAGGATCCCGGCCGCCGCACCGAGGAAGAAGCCGAACACCATCACCCAAGGGAAGGTGCCCAGCCACCAGTCGACCAACCAACCCAGTCCCATGCCCACAAGGAGCGCCGACACAAGCTCCGCACCGATCCGGAACGCGAGCCCCAGGGAGCTCCGCTCTCGTTCGCCGAGCCGGTCCCGCCGATCCGGACCGCCGCCGCGCTCGCGCGCCGCCTTGATCCGCTCGTCGAGATCGTCCAGCGGCGTCCGTGGCCGGTTGTCGCTCACGCCAATCCGTCCCCCCGCGGTCCGGAACCGGCCGCGCGAAAGCGGGCGCACCATATGGGCGGGTCGGAACCCTGTCAAGCCGCGAAGCCCTTGGAGAATCGACGCCGGCCGCGGCTTTCCGTCCCCTGCGGAAAGGCGTCGCACCCTGGCGGAGACGGCCGTTCGTGCCCACCTCGTCCGTTCGACGGGGCGGCGACGCGGGCGGGTCGGATGAGCGCGGGACAGAAGGACGACGAGGCGACGGGCGACGACATCGCGACCTCGCCGTTCGTCCGGGGCGCGAAGATCGCCATCGTGGTGATGGGGCTGCTGATCGTCGCCGGATTCGTCTTCGTCGCGGTCGAGATCTGGCGCCGGCAGACCGATCCCGATTATGCGGCCCGCGTCCAGGACCGGGGCGGGGCGGTGCCGGCGGCCACCGTCCAGGCCGTCGCCGGCGGCCTGCGCCTGCCGGCCGGCGCGCGGATCGTGGAACAGACGGCGGTCGGCGGACGCCTCGCCGTCCGGATCGAGCACCCCGACGGGCGGCAGGCGATCTATCTCGTCTCGCCGGCAAGCCGGTCGATCGACGTGCAGGAGATCCTGGCGACCGTCCCGGCGCGCTGATCGGTCAGCCGCCGACGATGCGGGTCCGGATCTGCTCGGCGATCCGGTCGGCCGTTACCCCGCGGCCGAAGATCGTGACGAAGCGCCCGTCCGGCCCCATGAGATAGACGGCGGCCGAGTGGTCCATCAGGTAGGTGTCGGGTCCCTTCACGTCGGCCTTGGCGTAGTAGACGCGATAGGCGCGGGCGACCTGGGCGATCTGCGCCTCGGTCCCCGTCAGCCCGACGAGACGCGGGTGGAACAGCGACACGTACCCCGCGAGGTGCTCCGGCGTGTCGCGCGCCGGGTCGACCGTGATCAGCATCGGCTGCACCCGGTCCGACAGTGGGCCGAGGCGGTCCATCACCTCGGCGAAGGTCTGCATCTCGGTCGGGCAGATGTCCGGGCAGTAGGTGAAGCCGAAGTAGATCAGCATGAACCGCCCGGCGAAGTCGGCCTCGCTCACCGTGCGGCCGGTGTGGTCGGTCAGGGTGAAGGGTCCGCCGACCTGCGGTCCGCTCGCGACCGCCTCGGTCAGCCGGACGACCGTGGGCGGCGGCTCCACCGTCCACCAGACCACGGCGGCCGCGATGACGAGGCCGGCGATGGCGCCGACCGTCACCTGCACAAGACGTCGCATTCCCACGCTCACCGCTGACCTCCGTCCCTGTCATGCGTTTAACTGGTCGCCGGCGGTCGTCGCCGGAAGAGGCTCAGGCGCCGCACCGGCCGGCACCATGACGGGGAGGACGCCATGCTTTTGGGGATCGTGGGCGCGGGCAACGTGGGTGCGGCCGCCGCCTTCGCGCTGGTCATGCGCGGCGTCGGCAGCCGCATCGTGATCGTCGACAAGGCCGAGGCGCTGGCCGAGGCGCAGGCCGAGGACATCCTGCACGCGACCCCCGTCGCCCACCCCATCCCGGTGACGGCGGGCCGATTCGCGGACCTCGCCGGGGCCGCGATCGTGGTGATCGCCGCCGGCGCCAACCAGAAGCCGGGGGAGACGCGCCTCCAGCTCCTCGACCGGAACGCCGCGATCTTCGGCGAGATCGTGTCGGCGGTCCGCGCCGTCGCCCCGGACGCGATCCTGATCGTCGCGACGAACCCGGTCGACGTCATGACGCTGGTGACCACGCGCCTGTCGGGGCTGCCGCCGGGCCGGGTGATCGGGACGGGGACGGTGCTGGACACCGCCCGGTTCCGGGCGCTGCTGGCCCAGCATCTCGGCGTGTCGTCGCAGTCGGTCCACGCGGGCGTGGTGGGCGAGCACGGGGACAGCGAGGTGCTGCTCTGGTCCTCGGCCACGGTCGGCGGCACGTCGCTGGCCGAGGCGGCAGCCGGGCTCGGCCGACCGATCGACGGGCGGCTGCGCGAGGCGGTCGACGCGGGCGTGCGCGGTGCGGCCGGCCGCATCATCGCCGGCAAGGGGGCGACGTGGTTCGGGATCGGCGCCGGGATCGCGAGGATCGCCGAGACGATCCTCGACGACGAGAAGGCGGTCCTCACCTGCTCGATCGTCGAGGACACGGTGGAGGGCGTGGCCGACGTGGCGCTCTCGCTGCCGCGGATCGTCGGCGCGGGCGGGGTGTCGGCGACGCTGCCGCCGGCCCTCGACGCCGACGAGCGGTCGGCGCTGCGCCGCAGCGCCGAGGTTCTGAAGGCGGCGGCGGGCCGCTGGGCCGGGCGCTAGAGGACGCCCAGAATGCTGGCGACCAGCGGGTGGCGCACGATGTCCGCCTCGGCGAGGCGGACGACCGACACGCCCGCGACCGGCTCCAGCCGCCGCGCGATGTCGTGCAGCCCGGACATCCCCTCGAGCAGATCGCTCTGGTCCGGGTCGCCGGTCAGGACCATGGTCGAGTGCCAGCCGAGCCGGGTCAGCAGCATCTTGATCTGGGCGTAGGTGCAGTTCTGCGCCTCGTCGATCACGACGAAGCCGCTGTTCAGCGTGCGCCCGCGCATGAAGGCGATGGGCGCGATCTCGATCGTCCCGTCGGCCAGCGCCTGCTTCACCCGCTTGCCGCCCATCCGGTCGGACAGCGCGTCGTAGAGCGGGCGGAGGTAGGGGGCGAGCTTCTCCTGCATGTCGCCGGGAAGGTAGCCGAGCTTCTCCCCCGCCTCGATCGCCGGGCGGGACAGGACGATGCGGTCGACCTTCCCCTCGTCGAGCGCCTCGACCGCGGCGGAGATGGCCAGATAGGTCTTGCCCGTGCCGGCCGGGCCGAGCGCCAGGGTCAGCGCATGGGCCTGGATCGCCTCCATCAGCGCCCGCTGCCCCTCGCTCTGCGGCCGGACCCGGCGGAGATAGCTCTGGTCGCGCCGGTCGTCGCCCAACGGATCCCAGGCCCGGTCCGGGAACAGCGCCTGGACCTTGCCCTCGGCCCGCCGCTCGGCGGCGGCGGACAGCTGGGCCGGGGTCATGGTCGCGGTGATCTTGGACGAACGCTTCGCCATCAGACTGCCTCCTGGATCGCGGGGGTCGATTGATGAGGGACGCGGAAACGAAAACGCCTCCCGGAGGGGAGGCGTCGGACGGTGGCGACGGGGAGCGGGCGGACGGTGTGGCGGCGACGGGGCCGGGCCCGGCCCAGGGGCGGAGCGGGCGGAACACCGGTCCGGAGGTGCGGGGCTCGGGTCAATTCGATCCTTCGCCGAATCACCGTTGCCACCGACGGAATCCTATCGGTCGCCGATATCCGGTGTCAGTACATTTTGGGGGATCCACAAAAGATTCACACGACATGTTGCGACCCGGGCGCGATCTGCGCGACATTCGTCCCGACGCCGAAGGACCGGGCCGCGCCGACCACCCCGGCGCGCGCCCGACAGGGAGCCAGCCATGACCGCACGTGCGACAGGCCGGGGGCGGCCCGGCGCCGCGACCGCCAGCACAGACGACGAGAGCGGGAACGAGGGTGCCGACGCGGCCGTGGACGCGAAGCGCTCGCTCCGCGCGCTCGAGGTGCTGCGCGACCGCGGCCTGATCGACCCGTCCGAATTCGACCGCCGCCGGCGCGCGATCGGGGGAGGCTCGGAAAATCCTTGACGCCCGGAACCGCGACCCGACCCTATGGCACCGAACCGCGGGCGCGCCGAGGCACCCCGGTCGACGTCCGCGTTCCGCGGTGCCCCGCCCGTCGCACGAGGTGTCGGTCGTGACCAGTGACGGTTGCCGCGTCCAGTTCGTCCGGGGGCCCCGATGACCGGCGCCGCCCAGCCCCGTGCGCTGCCGTTCCAGCTGCGCGGCAACACCTACACCATGATGGTGCTGAAGCTGATCGATCCGGGCCATCCGGAGTTCGACGACATGCTGCGCACCAAGATCATGCAGGCGCCGAACTTCTTCCGCTACGCGCCGATCGTGATCGACCTCGAGGAGATCGCGGACACCGAATTCGACTTCAACGGCCTGCGCGCGCGCCTGTACGACCTCGCCCTCGTCCCGGTCGGCGTCCAGGGCGGCGCGCCGGAGATGCAGATGGTGGCGTTGCGGGCCGGGCTGACGGTGATCCCCGCCGCCCGCACGCCGCAGCCGATGAACGTCGCCCGCGCCAAGCCCGAGGCGGCGCCAGCGGCCGCGGAACCGACCCCGGCGGCGGCGCCCGTCCCCGCGCCGGAGCCCGAGCCCCGCGGCGCGACGCTGATCGTCACCGAGCCCGTCCGCTCGGGTCGGCAGATCTATGCCCCGCGCGGCGACCTCATCGTGATGGCGCCGGTCAGCCAGGGCGCCGAACTGGTCGCCGACGGGAACATCCACGTCTACAGCACGCTTCGCGGACGGGCGTTGGCCGGGGTGGCCGGCGACACGCAGGCGCGCATCTTCGTCCAGTCGCTGGATGCCGAGCTGGTGTCGGTCGCGGGGTTCTACCGGATCAGCGAGGACATCGAGCCGGCGTTGCGCCGCAAGCCGGTGCAGGTCTGGCTGGACGGCAACGTCATTCGGATGGACCCGCTCGGGTGAGCGGGGCGTCGACGGGTTTCTGAGGGAGGAGACGGCCGGTGGCCAAGATCATCGTGATGACCTCGGGCAAGGGCGGCGTCGGCAAGACGACGTCCTCGGCGGCGTTCAGCACCGGCCTCGCGCTCCGGGGGTTCAGGACCTGCGTCGTCGACTTCGACGTCGGCCTGCGCAACCTCGACCTGATCATGGGGTGCGAACGCCGCGTGGTGTTCGACTTCATCAACGTGATCAACGGCGAGGCGAAGCTGAACCAGGCGCTGATCAAGGACAAGCGGCTGGAGAACCTCTTCATCCTCCCGACCTCCCAGACCCGGGACAAGGACGCCCTCACGAAGGAGGGTGTCGAGCGGGTGATGGAGGAGCTGAAGGCCGACTTCGACTACATCCTGTGCGACAGCCCGGCCGGCATCGAGAGGGGGGCGCTGATGGCGCTCTACTTCGCCGACCATGCGATCGTCGTCACCAACCCCGAGGTCTCCTCGGTCCGGGACAGCGACCGCATCCTCGGCGTGCTGCAGGCCAAGTCGCGGCGGGCGGAGCTGGGCCTGGATCCTGTCCAGGAGCATTTGTTGCTGACCCGGTACGATGCCGAGCGGGTCGAGCGCGGCGACATGCTGAACGTGAAGGACGTGCAGGAGATCCTGTCGATCCCGCTCCTGGGGGTGATCCCGGAGAGCCCGGCGGTGTTGAAGGCGTCCAACGTCGGCCAGCCCGTCACCCTCGACGACAAGTCGAACGCCGGGCAGGCCTACCGCGACGCCGTCGGCCGCTTCCTCGGCGAGGACATCGAGCACAAGTTCCTCAAGCCGGAGAAGAAGGGACTCCTCGACCGAATCCTCAGGAGGTCCGCATGAGGCTCCTCGACCTCTTCCGCAGCCAGCCCAAGAAGTCGGCGGCCGACACCGCCAAGGAGCGGCTGCAGATCGTGCTGGCCCACGAGCGGGCGGGCAACTCGAGCCCCGACTACCTCCCCATGATGCAGCGCGAGATCCTCGCGGTGATCAGCAAGTACGTGGACATCGACGAGAAGAAGGTCCGCGTCCAGCTCGACCGCCAGAAGGACATGTCGCTGCTGGAGGTCGACATCGAGCTGCCCGGTCCGTCCGGCGAGAGCATCCGCGCCCGCCTCGCCGGCTGATCGGCCGCGTCCGCCCCCCGGGGCCTCATTGCGCCGGCGCCACGCCGGTGAAGGCCAGCCGTGCCGGCTCGGCGCGCAGAACGGCCACGATCGCCACCTGCCCGAACCGCCGCGCGAGTTCGACGGCCGTTCCGTCCGGCAGGTCGAGAACGAAGAACCCCTCCTCCCGCCAGCCGCCGTCGCCCACGCCCTCGTGGGGCAGGTGTCGCCACGGCGCCAGTTCGGCCTGCAGGCGTGCGTTCGCCGCCCGGTTGGCCGCCTCGTCCTGCGTGCGGCTTCCCGGGTTCCAGGCCGTGACGAAGACCCCCGACCGTGCGCCGTGCGCCGCCAGAAGGGCGTCGATCGACCCGGACCGCCGGCCGACGGTGGCGAAGGCCCCGCCGTCGCCGGCCAGATACCGCGTCCGCCGGTAGGCATCCATCAGTTCGGGGGAGGGGTGCGCGTCCATCAGGAGCAACCTATCGGAGTATGGGTCGCCCGTCCACGCACCTTGCGGGGGTGAGCGCCGCGCCCGATGTTCGGTCCTGTCCCGTCCGCGCCGCCGGAGGTTCCTCACGCGTGCCCATCCGCCTGTTCCGTTCGCGGCCGTCCCGCGTCCCCACGGTGCCGCCGGGCCAGCGGATCTACGCGATCGGCGACGTCCACGGGCGGAGCGACCTGCACGACCGGCTCATGGCCATGGTCCGCGACGACCGGGCGGCGGCGCCGCCGGGGACGGCGGCGACCGTCGTGCTCCTGGGCGACCTCGTGGACCGGGGGCCGGATTCGGCGGGGATGCTGGAGCGTCTGGCGGCCGGGCCGCCGCCGGGGTTCGGCCTCGTCGCGCTGCGCGGCAACCACGAGGACACGATGGAGCGCTTCCTCGACGACCCGGGTGCCGCGCCCGAGTGGTTCCGCTTCGGCGGCCTCGCGACGCTGGAAAGCTACGGCGTCCGCCTCGATCCGCGCCTGCCCGGCCCGGCGCGGGTGACGGCCGCGCACGCGGCGTTGCGCGCCGCGATCCCGCACCGCCACCTGGCGGTCCTGCGCGGGATGCGGTCGCACCTTTCCGTCGGCGACTATCTCCTCGTCCACGCCGGCGTCCGGCCGGGCGTGCCGCTCGACGCCCAGGATCCGGCCGACCTGATGTGGATCCGCGAGGATTTTCTCGACTCCGGCGCCGATCACGGCAAGGTGGTGGTGCACGGTCACACGATCGTGCGGGCCCCCGAGGTCAGGCGGAACCGGATCGGCATCGACACCGGTGCCTTCGCGACGGGACGGCTGACCGCCCTCGTGCTGGAGGGGGAGGACCGCCGCTTCCTGTCGACCTGACGTGCGCCGTCCCGCCGGGGGCCGGGTCCGAAACGCCCTCGCCGCAAGATGTCCCTGCCCGACAGCCCGCCGCCCGCCACCGACATCCTGCGCACGATCGCGCGGGCGGCGCACGACCTGCGCCAGCCCTTCTCGTCGATGGCGATCTTCCTGCATCTGCTGGAGCAGGAACTGACCACGCCTCGGCAGCGGCAGATCGCGTCGCGCCTGCGCGAATCGGTGGAGTCGGGCCGCGACCTGCTGAACGCGCTGCTCGATCTCGCGGCGCTGGACGCGGGCCGGGTCGCGCCGGCGCCCACGCCGGTGCCGCTGGAGGACCTGCTGCTGCGGGTCGCAGAGGGGGCCGTCGCGGTCGCGGACGAGCGGCGGCTCCGCCTCTCCCTCGTGCCGACGACCGCCTGGGTGTCGAGCGACGCGGTGCTGCTCGAGCGCACGGTGCGCGCCCTCGTCGCCAACGCGCTCGCCTTCACGCCGGTCGGGGGCGGGCGCGGGCGGGTGGTGCTCGGCGTCCGGCGGCGGGACGACCGTGTGGCGATCCAGGTCTGGGACGACGGTCCCGGCATCGCGCCCGCCGACATCGACCGGATCTTCGAGCCCTTCGAGCGGCTGGACACGCCGCGCCACGACCGCGTCCGCGGCCTCGGCCTGGGGTTGGCGCTCGCCCGCCGCACGGCGGACCTGCTCGGGCACCGGCTCTCGGCCCGGTCGCGTCCCGGGCGCGGCACGGTCTTCGAGATCGAGGCGGCGTCGGTCGATCTCGCCGTCCCGCCCGCGACCGAACGGGCGGAGGCGGGGCCGGCCCCGATCCTCGTCCTGCTCGAGGACGACGTGCTCCAGCGGATGGCGCTGGAGGAGATCATCGGCAGCTGGGGCTGGACCTGCGTGGCCGTCGCGCGCACCGCGGCGGCGCTCGCGGCGCTGCGCGACCGGGGCCTCGTCCCCGCGGTCGTGGTCGCGGACCTGAACCTCGGCGGGGGCGAGCGGGGGGACGCCGCGGTCCGCGCCATCCGGGAGGCGTACGGCCCGGCGGTGCGCGGGATCGTCGTCACCGGGGATACCGACGACCGGCTCCGGCGGACGCTGGCGGGCGAGGGGCTCGCCGTCCTGCACAAGCCGGTGGATCCGGCCGCGTTGCGAAACGCCCTCGGCGTGCCGCCGGCCGGTTGAAACGGCGCCGCGACCCCTTAAGTGCAGCCTCGGGAACAGGGCGAACAGGGGGGACGCATGCCGTTCATGGACCGGGCCAGCTTCATCGGGCTCCTCGATCGTCTGGGCGATCCCGACAATGCCACCGCCCTCGCCGCCGCGCGCGAGATCGACCGGCGGATGCGCGAGGCCGGTGTGACCTGGGACGGGATCCTGGTTCCCGCCACCGTCGAGGAGCCGGAGGTGGGCGACGGCTCGTTGCTGGTCGCCGACGAGCCGGTCCCGGTCGCCGAGGGGCTGGAGGAGGACCTGACCCGGATCGAGCGGCTCCTGACCGTCTACCAGCTGTCGGCCGAGACGCGGGCCGAGCTGGAGGACTACCGGGCGGAGATCCAGGACGGCACCTTCACCGACATGGACCGCCGCTACCTGCGCGACCTCGAGGTCCGCCTCGCGCCGCGCAAGCTGCGCGCCTGACGTCCGGAACACCCGTCCCCCCGGCCGGTTGTCCGTCCGTGCCCCAAGGGCGACCGGCCGGTCGCCCGGGGCCGGAGGAGGGTCCATGCCGCTCAGGGACATCATGACCGAGGCCGTCGAACTGATCGGCCCGGACGACACGCTCCAGGTCGCCGCCCGCCGGATGCGGTAGATCGACACCGGATTCCTGCCGGTCACCGACGGCGAGCGCCCGGTCGGCGCGCTCACCGACCGGGACATCACCGTGCGCGCCGTCGCCGAGGGGCTGGATCCCACCAGCGCCCGCGTGCGCGAGGCGATGTCGGACGCGCCGCTCTACGTCTACGAGGACCAGGAGCCCGACGACGCGGCGGCTCTGATGGCGGAGATGCAGATCCGCCGGCTTCCGGTCGTCGACCGGCAGAACAGGCTCGTGGGCGTGGTCTCGCTCGGCGACCTCGCCCATCGGCTCGACGCCCCCGACCTCGCTGGCAGAACGCTCGACGAGATTTCGGACCCCGCCGGGGCGCGGGGCTGACCCCTCACCCCGGTGGACGTCGTGGGGGCGGGCCGCGTCCGCCGTCGCGTCGAGGGCCTCCGGCGCGCCCGCGGCGATGCCGGTCGTGAGCGTGCCGTCCGCCTCCTCGCCCACGGGCACGCCCTCGCCGTCCGGGGCGCGGAGCGTGTCGTCGCGCAGCCGTTCGAGTGACCACGGCATCCGGCGTCTTCCTCTGCCGCTGGGGTCTGAACAGCGGCGGGGCGGGGCACGTCCCGCCCGCCGCCCGACTGTCGGCGGGACGCCGTATCTTTCGATAGATAAATAAATCAGAAGTGATCGGATCGTCTGGCAAGGCGAACCCGATGGGCGGGTGCATCGAAATTCGGCGGAAATACTGTGTTTCTTGGGCGACGCGCCCCACCGTCGCCACTGGATTGCCACTTCCGGATGGACAGTAGGCGCAATCGCGATTAAGGATAGGTTCACCCTATTGGATGAGGGTAATCGCCGAAGAGCGGAGCGGAAGGTCCGATAAGGGGCGCCGGTTCCGGGTGCCCGACCGGGCATCACTTCGGTTTCCAGAGCGGGGACGACTTCGATGGCGGCAGCGACGCAGCGCAGCGAGTGGATCAAGGTCGTCAAGTCGAACCTGAACGACGACACGCGGAACGGACGATCGGATTTCGTCCGCGAATATTTCCGGCGCCCGGTCGACGCCGACGACGGCATGACCGACAAGGGCTTCGCCTTCGCCCTGAACCTGTACGACAACTACCGCAAGGGTCTGCACCTTTGCCTGCCGGACGTGAACGGCTGGCTGGTGAACCCGGAGCACTTCCTCGGTGAGGAATGGCAGCTCGGCACGTTCGAGGACACGATGGTCCTGGCCACGATGGCCATCAAGGACCCGTCCCCGGTGATGTCGTTGGCCGCCCTGGCGCGGCTCGCGCCCCGCGCGACGACGCAGGAACTGGTCGAGGAGATCGTCGCGGGAATCGGCGACCGCGCCGCCCACGCCGACGTGCGGGAGAGCATCGGGCATCTCAAGTCCGGCCGGCACCGCGCGGACGTGGTCGAGGACGTGCAGCGCGCCGTCGCCGCCAAGATCCACGAGATCCGGGCGACGGGGTTCGAGGAACTCAAGGGCATCCTGCGATACGTGATGGAGGGCCGGCTCGGCCCGCGCGAGTTCGTGGACCAGTTCTTCGAACTCTCGGAGAAGTGCACGATCCGTCCCGAGATCTATGCGCAGATGCTCATCAACCTGATGAACAGCGCCAAGATCCGGCCGCTCGTGAAGCTGATCCTGCTTGAGAACGTCGACCGGATGCCGACGAAGGTGCGCTATCAGGTCTATGCGACCGTCAACGCGCTCCCGGACATGCACGAGAACTTCTATCTCAAGCGCGAGCTCGCCTTTCTCCTCGAGAAGGAGCACGAGCCCGAGGTTCCCGCACCGCCGCGGCCGGCGGCGCGCGGGTCGGTGATGTCGCTGTTCGACTGACGGCGCCGGGTCAGGCCAGCAGCGCCGCCGCGCCCGACAGGAACAGCACGCCCAGCGCCGCCCGGCGGAACAGCCGGTCGGGCACCGCCTTGAACAGCCGGCCGCCCGCCCACGTCGCCCCCATGAAGGCGGGGGCCATCGCCGCGCACCGCCACGCCGTGTCCGCCGTGGCGAGCCCGGCCCAGACGAGCGGCGGCACGGCGGCCACGAGCGTGACCCCGAAGAACAGGATGAAGGTCGCCCGCGCGGTCGCCGCGTCCGCGGTCCCCGCGAGCGTCCAGATCACCACGGGGGGACCGCCGATGCCGGCCGCCCCCGTCAGGACCCCGCTCGTCATGCCCACCGCGACCGTCGCCGCCGGTGGCGTCGGACCCCGGTAGCGCCATCCGCTCGCGAGCAGGAGCGAGAAACCGATCACCACCACGGCCACGGCCCGCCGCATGGTCGCCGGGTCCAGCGCGGCCAGCGCCCAGGTTCCGGCCGGGATGGTGAGCAGCGCCCCGATCGAGAGCGGGACGACGGTCCGCCAGTCGGCCGTGCGGCGGGCGCCCGGCACCTGCTGGAGCGAGGTGAGGCCGGTGAGCAGGATGGTCGTCGCCGCCGCCTCCTGCGTCCCGACGACCACGCTGAGCAGCGGCGTCAGAACCAGCGCCGCGCCGAAGCCCGTGTAGCCACGGACGAGACCCGCGAGCGCGCCGACGACGACACAGGCCCAGAGGGCGGGGGACAGGGGGTCTGGAGGCAACGGGCCGGATCGGTCTGAAGGGCGGGGCGATCGAGGGGGCGGTCGGGGGGGGCGGGTCAGTCGAGAAGCGGGTTGCCGGTCTCGATCCGCACCAGGGCCGCGGTCAGCGGCACGCCGATGTCCCGCCGCGGCGGCGTGGCGCCCCGGTCGGCCGCGTTGATCGCGGCGAGGAAGGTGAGCCGCCAGCGCTCGTCGCCGTGCACCAGCTTCTCCGCCTTGGCCCGCTGGGCCAGCGCCACGGGTCGGCGCCCGCCGGGCCCGTCCGGCCGCGTCAGCTGCCGGAGGCGCGCGTAGACGTCGTCGGCCGTGCGCGCGTCCGCGGGCCGGCGGATCGCGGCGAGGATCTCGAACAGCGATTCGGCGCGCAGGTCCAGGTCCTGCACCTGCTCGGCGTAGGACAGGCCGAGGGTCGTTTCCCCCCGGGCGGCGAGGCGGCCGAGCACCGCCGGGATCGCCCAGGGATTGTCGTCCTGCACCGTGCGCAGGATGCGCAGCGAAACGTTCACGTCGCCCAGTTCGGCGGCGGCGACGGCCAGCTCGGGCGGGCAGCAGTCCGGCCGGGGGTCGCGGAAGCGGGAGAACTGCTGCTCGACCGTGTTGAGGAACAGGGTGCGCGCGTCCGCCTCGCGCCCCACGCGGTTCAGCGCCTGCGCCACGAGGCCCAGTTCCCAGGAGCAGTTGTGCAGGCCCGCGAACTCCTGCGCCTCGCGCACGAAGGTGGCTGCCCGTTCCCGCTCGTTGCGCCAGAGCAGCGCCTTGGCCGTGTCGACGAGATTGTAGATGCGGGTGGAGCACTGGCCGATGCGACGGGTCACCTGCATCGCGAGGTCGACCCGCCCGACGAGCGCCAGTGCGCGGGCGACGAACAGGTCCTCGTCGGCGGTGTCCGCGGCCGAGGCCCGGCGGTGCGCGACGTAGAAGGGCGTGATGATGGGGCCCGCCCGCTGCGGCTCGCCCAGCACGTGATAGGCGACCGCGAGCGACAGCCAGTCCCAGCGGGCGACGGCGATCGGATATTCGATCGGCTGGAGCAGTTGCTCGATCCGGTAGAGGAAGCAGGCGGTCGCGACCGGATCGTTGCAGACGAGCCCGCGCACCCGGTTGCGGAAGTCGCTGACGTCGAAGTCGCCGATGAACTGGTTGGTGGCGATCTGCACCGCCAGCTGGGTATCGGGCAGCCGCTCGACGATCTCGCCCAGCACGCGGTCCGCCTCGCGCAGGAAGCGGGCCTGCTCCTCGAGGTCGAGGCTGGCGTCGGCCTGCTTGACGAGGCCGAGGGCCTGGAGGAAGAGCCGGCTGGCTTGCCCCGCGCGGTCCTGGGCGAAGGCCGGAAGCGAGGTCGCGAGCACGAGAAGGACGGGGGCCGCGACGATGACCGCGATCAGCAGTCCGATCGGCCCCGTCCGTCTACACCCGGACATAGCTCACCACGTTGCGGACGTTCGGAATCCCGCGCGCGTTGAGGAGGACCGCGTCGAGTTCGGGCCGGCTGCGCGCCCGTCCGATCAGATAGACGATGTTGTTCACGGTCACGATGCTGAAGTTGTTGCTCTGCACCGCCGGATCCGCGATCAGCGCGGTGCGCAGCCGCGTGGAGATCCATCGATCGGCGGCCGACTGCTGAAGCGCGTCGGACGGATCGATCACGATCTCGTTGAACACCTCCCGCGTGCCCCGCGCCTGCCACGCGAGGCGGGCGGCGTCGGCGCGCATCGCCTCGTCGAGCGCGCGCCCGGTCAGCAGGACCCGGCCCTCGTCGACGGTCATGTCGAGACGGCTGATCAGGCGGTCGCTGTGCTGGAGCCAGAGGTGGTTGATCTGCGCCTGGACCTCGGCGTCGGACACGGCCCCGCCGAGCCCGCGCTCCTGGGTGGCGGCGTTGACGCCCAGCGCCGCCCCGCCGACCACGACCGGCACGCACCCGCCGACCGCCACCGACACGCCGACCAGAAGCACGACCGCCAACCCGGGAAACCGTCTCACCTTCGCCTCCGAAACCGAACGGCACGCGGCCGAACCCACGATCGAACAACGGCCTGCCATTATGGCCAAAATCCGGTCCGCGCCGCCCGCTGCGGGGCGACACAGATCCTTCATATGAAGATCGGTCCCGCAAGCGTCCGCGCGATCTGGTCGGCGAGAAAGTCCGCGACACGGCGCCGCTGGGCCGGGTCGCGCAGGCGGGCCTCGTCCTGCGGGTTCGACAGGAACCCGGTCTCGATCAGGAGCGACGGCACGTCGGGCGCCCGCAGGACCGCGAAGTTCGCCGACCGCTTCGGATTCTCCAGGAGCGGCAGGCCCAGCCGGTCGGCCCCTTCGATGAGCGCGACCTTCACCCGCAGCGCCCGCGCCAGTGTCTGGTTGCGGACGTAGTCGTTCAGGATGGCGGCGATCCGCGGCGGGAGCGGGCGCGATGGCCCGCCGCCGCCGTCGGCCGCGTTCTCGCGGTCGGCCAGCGCCTTCGCGAACCCGTCGGTCGGCGCTTCGGACAGGGTGTAGGCGGAGAGGCCGCGCGCCTCGCGGTTGGGCGCGCTGTCGGCGTGGATGGAGACGAACAGGCTCGCCCGCGCCGCGCTGGCGAATTCCCGCCGGTCGTCGAGCGGCAGGAACTGGTCCTCGGTCCGGGTCAGCCGCACCGTCAGCCCGCGCCGCCCGGCCAGGCGCTGCGCCGCGCTCAGCGCGATGTCCAGCACCACGTCCTTCTCGTGGGTGCCGCGGACGCCGATGGCCCCGGGGTCGCGCCCGCCATGGCCGGGATCGATCACGACGACATGGGTCCGGGCGGGGGGCTTCGGGGCGGGGCGCACGGTCTCGGACGCCGTGGCGACGCCCGCCGCCACGCCGAGAAGACCGCCGATCCCGATCCCGAGCGCGTCCCGCCGCCGCATGCGGACCCTGCCACCTGCTCCCATGTCCCGCAGAGCTAGTCGCAACGGGGGTGTCCTGTCCAGACGCCGGGCCGGGCCCCGAGCGGAGGGGGCCGCGACCCGTCCCGTTGCCCCGGAACGGGCCCGCCGAACGGGTCGCGCCGGAGCCCCGCTTCGATGTATCATGTGCCTAAGGGTGGGGTTGTGACGCGACTCGCGCCGCCTTCCGGCCGCACCGTCGGATTGGGGAGACTTGGACGATGATCCAGACCCTGATGGACATCCTGCGTCGCGAGGAGGGCGACCTCGCCGCGCGCCTTCAGCATGAGGAACGGTCGCCCGCGCCCGACCCCACGCGGATCCGCTCGCTCAAGGACGAGGCGGACCTGATCCGCCGCCAGATCGAGCGCATGGGCGGCCGCTGATGGAACCCGCGCGCGGACCGACCGGGGACGAGGGGGGCGGCGTCGGCGGCTGGTCGGTCGCGTCCCTGCTCCTCGTCGTCGCGCGCATGGCCGCTCTGACGTTCGTCGCCTCGGCGCTGCCCGTGGCGCTCTACGTGTCCCAGCAGGTCGGGCTGATCCGCGCCGTGCTGTCGGACCTCGGCCCCTTCACGGCCGTGCTGCTCGTGCTCGTGGTGAACGTGCTGGCGTTCCTGCAGGTGATGCTGCTGTGGGCGCTGTGGACGACGCTGCGCCGCGACCCCCGCCGCCTGCGCGCGACGGCCGGAACCCTCACGCGGCTGCTTCCCTTGGGGCGAACACGGCCTGGGTGATCGCCGTCTCGATCTGGTCGCGGGTGAAGGGCTTTCGGATCACGGGGTCGAGGGCGAAACCGCGGTCACGCTCCAACTCCTCCGCGAAGGCGGTGACGAAGATGACCGGCAGGTGGGCGTGCCGGCCACGCAAGCGGCTGACCGTCTGCTTTCCGTTCGTGCCGTTGGCGAGGTGCAGGTCGATGAGCGCCAGGGTGGGCTCGTCGTCCGCCGCCGCCTCCATGGCCTCCTCCGGCGTGGCCGCGACGCCGCAGACCCGGTGCCCCATGCCCGAGACGGTCTCGGCGAGGTCGCGGGCGATCACCGCGTCGTCCTCGACGATGAGGATGCTGGCGCCCAGCCGGTCGCCGATCAGCGTCCGGGCCTGGGCCAGCGCCGCCCGGACCTCCGCGTCCGGCAGGCCCAGCACGAAGGCGGCCTCGCCGATCGGGAGGGCTTCCAGCGTGACCAGCAGGAACACCCGCCGCTCCGTCTCCGGCAGGCCGTCGAGCGCGCGTTCGAGCGGGTGGAGCACGATGCCGTCCGCCGGCCGGTCCGCCGCCGTCCGGGGGTCGCGGGCCTCGACGATCGCGCGCAACAGGGTCGCGCGGATCCGGTCGCCGTCCTCCGGCGGTGTCGTGAGGGCCCCCTCGACCACGTCCGCCACCAGCGTGTCGCCGACGGTGGCCGTTCCGGTGAGCGCGCGCGCGAACCGCCGGAGAAAGGGGATCTGGGCGAGAACCGCCTCGGTGTGTGCGTCCATCGGCGCGTCGTCAGTCGGCATCGTCCGCAGGGATGGGACGATCTCTAGCATGGCCCCCGGGGCTTTCGGCCGGACCGCTCGGCTTACGCCGTTCGCACGGCCCCGGCGGGGCCGCGGCTCAAAGCACGTCGCGCGGGACCGACAGCAGCGAGCGGCGGATGGCGCCCAGACCCGGCCGTTCGGCCGGCGCGAAGGCGACCGGCCGGCAGAGGTGCATCGCGGTCAGCCCGACCCGCGCGGTCAGCAGGCCGTTGAGCACGCCCTGGCCGACGCGCGAGGAGAGCGCGGC
>CANGXM010000030.1 GCA_947457845.1 Rhodospirillales bacterium
CGGGGCACCTCCCGCCCGCCGATGCGCGGCGGCTGCGCGCCGCCCATCGGCTCGCCCTCGGCCTCGTGCTGAACCAGCAGCTCGTCGACACGGCGGAGGGGCGGGTGGCGTCGACGCGGGTCGACGTTCCCCGCCTCGATCCCCGCCTCGGGCGGCAGCTCCGGGCGGCGCTGCGCGGCATCGCACCGGTCGCGACGATCGTGCGCGACGCGCTGGCGCAGGGT
The DNA here is from genome assembly GCA_947457845.1 of Rhodospirillales bacterium. GTDB lineage: Bacteria > Pseudomonadota > Alphaproteobacteria > Azospirillales > Azospirillaceae > CANGXM01. The sequence continues at coordinate 225 of CANGXM010000030.1, forward strand.
TGAGGGACCCGTGCCCGGCGGGCTCGCAATCCGGGACCGGCTGCGCTAGAAACGCGCGAACTTTTCCCTGACCGAAGTGCGTGGAGCCGGCGTCATGGCGTCCTATCAGTACGTCTATGTGATGAAGGGCCTGAGCAAGGTCTATCCGGGCGGCAAGAAGGTGCTGGAGAACGTCTGGCTCAGCTTCTATCCGGGCGCGAAGATCGGGATCATCGGCCCCAACGGCTCGGGCAAGTCCACGCTCATGAAGATCATGGCGGGGCTGGACAAGGACTTCAACGGCGAGGCCTGGGCGGCGGAGGGGGCCAAGGTCGGCTATCTTGCGCAGGAGCCGCAGCTCGACCCGACGCTCGACGTGCACGGCAACGTGATGCTCGCCCTGGCCGAGACCAAGGGTCTGCTCGACCGGTTCAACAAGGTCTCGGAGCTGATGGGCGAGCCGGACGCCGACTTCGACGCGCTGATGGCCGAGCAGGCGGAGCTTCAGGAGAAGATCGACGCCGCCGACGCCTGGGACATCGACCGGACGGTCGAGATCGCCATGGACGCGCTGCGCTGCCCGCCGCCGGACAGCGACGTCTCCACGCTGTCGGGCGGCGAGAAGCGCCGGGTGGCGCTCTGCCGTCTGCTGCTGGAAAAGCCGGACATGCTGCTCCTCGACGAGCCCACCAACCACCTCGACGCCGAGAGCGTGGCGTGGCTGGAGCGGCACCTGCAGGAGTACGCGGGCACCGTCGTGCTGGTCACCCACGACCGCTACTTCCTCGACAACGTCACCGCCTGGATCCTGGAACTCGACCGCGGCAAGGGCATCCCCTACGAGGGGAACTACTCGGGCTGGCTCGAGCAGAAGCAGAAGCGGATGGAACTGGAGGAGAAGACCGAGAGTGCGCGCCAGAAGGCGCTGGCGGAGGAGCTGGACTGGATCCGGGCGTCGCCCAAGGCGCGGCAGGCCAAGTCCAAGGCCCGCATCGCGGCCTACGACGACCTGCTCCAGCAGTCCAAGGACAAGACGCCCGACCAGGCCCAGATCGTCATCCCGACCCCGGCGCGCCTCGGCCATCTGGTCATCGAGGCGGAGCACCTGAAGAAGGGCTTCGGCGACCGGCTCCTGATCGAGAACCTGGAGTTCAAGCTGCCGCCCGGCGGCATCGTCGGCATCATCGGTCCGAACGGCGCCGGCAAGACCACGCTGTTCCGCATGATCACGGGGCAGGACAAGCCGGACGGCGGCGTGCTCAGGGTCGGCGACACGGTCGTGCTCGGCTACGTCGACCAGAGCCGCGAGGCGCTGAAGGCCAACGCGACCGTCTGGGAGGAGGTGTCGGACGGCCTCGACGTGATCGAGCTCGGCAAGCGCAACATGCCGAGCCGGGCCTATGTCGCCGCCTTCGGCTTCAAGGGGGCCGACCAGCAGAAGAAGGTGGGCCAGCTCTCGGGCGGCGAGCGCAACCGGGTGCATCTCGCCAAGATGCTGAAGTCGGGCGCCAACGTCATCCTGCTCGACGAACCGACCAACGACCTCGACGTCGATACGCTGCGCGCGCTGGAGGAGGCGCTGGTCGGGTTCCCCGGCTGCGCCGTCATCATCAGCCACGACCGCTGGTTCCTCGACCGCATCGCGACCCACATCCTCGCCTTCGAAGGCGACAGCCAGGTCGTCTGGTTCGAGGGCAACTACCAGGACTACGAGGCCGACCGGAAGCGCCGCCTTGGCGCCGAGGCGGACCAGCCGCACCGCATCAAGTACAAGCCGCTGGTGCGGGCGTGACCAGCGCGGCCGAGGCCGGGGACGCGGCGGTCGCGATCAGCCGCCCGGCGCCGTGGCGAGCCGCGACCGGCGCCTGAGGTCCTCGATCAGCGTCTCCACCCGGCCTCCGCCGCGCAGGATCACGCTCTCGAACTCCTCGCGCTGGGTCCGGGCCATGCTGATGTTGCCGATGGCGACGTCGATCACCTGCAGCGCGCCGCCCTGGGAGCGGACCCGCCACTCGACCCGGACGGCGGGGCCGCCCGGACGCTCGATGTCGGTCGCGACGATAGCGTCGCGGGCCCCGTCGGCCCGGGCGCCGACGACGGCGAAGCGCTCGCCCGCATAGGAGCGGAAGCGGTCGGCGTAGATCGACACGACCCACGCCTCGAACAGCCCGACGTATTCGGCCTGCTGGGCGGCGTTGGCCGCGTTCCAGAACCGGCCGAGGGCGAACCGCGCGACGTAGGGCACGTCGACGATCCGGTTGAACAGGGTGCGGAAGCGCTCGGTCGAGGCCCGGCCAGCAAGCCGGTCGGTCGCGATCAGCGTCAGCGCCTCGCCGCCCAAGGCCTCGATGAACGCCCCGGCCTCCGTCGCCGACGTGGACTGCGCCGCGAGGGTCCGCGGGAGGAGGAGCGCGCCCGCCGCGCCGAGGACGAGGCGGCGGGAGACGGGCCGCCGCATGGATCAGCGGGTGGCGGGGCGGTTGGTCTCGAAGACGGGGAACTCGTCGCCGGTGCCGACGCCGTCGCGGATCTGGTCGTTGCGGCGCTGGCGATAGAGACTCCGCACCGTCGCGTAGTAGTCGATGGAGGTGACCTTCAGGTCGTCGATCACCTCGATCAGCCGCGACCGGGCATCGACCGCGTTGACGCCGATCCGGGCGTAGATCAGGGCGTTCCGGTCGTTGTTGCGCAGGTAGATGCTCACCGGGTCGGCGAACCCGTCGACGACAAAGCCCGCGACGTCGCGCACGTTCGAGGGGCCGTAGAACGGGAGAACGAGATAGGGGCCCTCGCCGGCGCCCCAGACGGCCAGCGTCTGGCCGAAGTCCTCGTCCTGCGGCGGCTTCCCGATCTCCGACGCGACATCCGCGAGGCCGGCGAACCCGAGCGTGGAGTTCACGAGGAACCGGGCCGCCGTGTCGCCCGCACCCTTGATGTCGCCCTGCAGCACGTCGTTCGCGACCGAGACCGGGGCGCGGAGATTGGTCAGGAAGTTCCGCACGTTGTCGCGCAGCGGATCGGGCACGACCTCGCGGTAGATCACCGCCACCGGCTTCAGCAGCAGGAGGTCGAACCCTTCGTTGATGTCGAAGATCCACCGGTTGAACGGCTCGATCGGATCGTTCGCGTCGACGCGGGCCGCGGCCACCTGCGGATCGTTCGGCATCGCCGCGCACCCGGCGAGGATCCCGGCCAGAGCGGCGAGGCCGACGGCACGAGCCGCGATGCGGCGGACAGCGACGGGGAGATCGACCACGCCAAGGCTCCTGTCAGGTCGGCACGGCGGCGGATGCGCGCGTGCGGGGACCGCCCGTGGACGGGATGCCACGGGGAACCCCTTTCGCGTAGCACACGCTTCGGCTTTTGGCCAGCCCGCGGGAGGATCCGGCAAGTTCCGTTTGCCTTGCATAAAGATATCTTTATATTTGGATGCACGTCGCCGGTCCCGCGGCGTCGGAGGCGATGCGCATGGATTTCCTGTTGGGGGCGCTGAAGGCGGCGGCGGAGCCGACCCGGTTGCGGCTCCTCGCGCTGTGCGCGCACGGGGAACTCACGGTGAGCGACCTCACCCACATCCTCGGGCAGAGCCAGCCCCGCGTGTCGCGGCACCTGAAGATGATGCTCGACGCCGGCCTCCTGCACCGGTTCCGGGAAGGGACGTGGGCCCACTTCCGGATCGCGGAGACCGGGCCGAGCGCGGAACTCGCGCGGACGCTGGTCGACATGATCCCGGTCGACGACCCGACCCTGACGCTCGACCTCGAGCGGCTGGAGCAGATCAAGCGCGTCCGGGCCGAGGCCGCCGCCGCCTATTTCCGCGAGAACGCCTCCCGCTGGGACCGCATCCGGTCGCTGCACGTCGCCGAGCGCGAGGTCGAGGACGCCCTTCTCCGGCTCCTGCCGGACCGGTCCGTCGACGATCTCCTCGACGTCGGCACGGGAACGGGCCGCATGCTCGAACTCTTCGGGCCCCGCATCGCGCGGGGGGTGGGGGTCGACCTCTCCCGCGAGATGCTGGCCGTCGCGCGCGCCCACCTGGAGCGGGCGGGGCTGCGGCACTGCCACGTGCGGCAGGCGGACATGTACCAGCTCCCGTTCCCGTCGGCCTCGTTCGACGCGGTCCTGGTCCATCAGGTGCTGCACTACGCCGAGACGCCGGGCGACGCGGTCGCCGAGGCGGCGCGCGTCCTGCGCCCGGGCGGCCGCCTCCTCGTCATCGACTTCGAGCGCCACGACGTGGAGACGCTGCGGGCCGATCATGCGCACAGGCGGCTCGGCTTCGACGAGGCCGAGGTCGTCGGCTGGCTTCGCGCCGTCGGCCTGCGTCCCGGCCCGGCGGTGCGCCTTCCGGGTTCGCCGCTCACCGTTCTCGTCTGGCCGGCCGACCGCCTCGGCGGCACGGCCGACCGCCGCCCCCTCGCCCTCGCCACCGGAGACACCCCATGACGGCCCGCGTCCCCTCGGTCAGCTTCGAGTTCTTCCCGCCGAAGTCCGACAAGACGCAGGCGTCCTTGTGGGAGACGATCCGGCGCCTCGCGCCTCTGGGGCCGGCCTTCGTCTCGGTGACCTATGGCGCCGGCGGGTCGGCGCGCGAGCGCACCCACGCGACCGTCACCAACATCCAGGCCGAGGCGGGCATCCCCGCTGCCGCCCACCTCACCTGCGTGGCGGCGACACGCGAGGAGATCGACGAGATCGCCCGCGCCTACTGGGCCGCCGGCATCCGGCACATCGTGGCGCTCCGCGGCGACCCGCCGCCCAACGCCGACGGCACGGGCGGCCTCGGCGGGACGGGGTACGTGCCGCATCCGGGCGGCTACGCCTATGCGGTCGACCTCGTCGCCGGGCTGCGGCGCATCGCGGACTTCGAGATCTCGGTCGCGGCCTTCCCCGAGACCCATCCCGAAGCCGCCTCGGCCGACGTCGACCTCGACAACCTCAAGCGCAAGTGCGACGCTGGGGCGAGTCGGGCCATCACCCAGTTCTTCTTCGACGACGACGCCTTCCTGCGCTTCCGCGACCGCGCGGCGGCGGCCGGCGTCGGCATCCCGATCGTGCCGGGCATCCTGCCGATCACGAACTTCGCCAAGGCGGCCGAGTTCGGGGCGAAGTGCAACTGCGCCATGCCGCCCTGGTTCGCGGAGCTGTTCGACGGCCTCGACGCCGACCCGGAGACGCGGCAGATGGTGGCGGCCAAGGTGGCGGTCGACCAGTGCCGGCGCCTCGTCGCGGAGGGCGTGGACCACGTCCACTTCTACACCCTCAACCGGGCCGAGCTGACGGTCGCGATCTGCCGGATGCTGGGGATCCGCCCCAAGGTGGCGGCCGCTGCCGCCTGATCGGCGCGACGACGGACGAAGGCGGGCGAGGAGGGCGCCGACGTCCGCCGACGGCGCCCCGTCCACGCCGAAGGCCGGTTCGGCCGGCACGACCGGTGGCGGCCGGCCGTCGGCATCCCGCTCGATCGCGTCGCGCTCCAGGCCGTCCGTCCAGATCCTTGGCCGGACCTCCGCGACCGCCTTCAGGCCGCCGCCTCGCTCGCCCGTCCGGCCGTGTCGGGATCGTAGTTGAGGTTGGGCGCCAGCCAGCGCTCGACCTCCGCCAGCGCCATGCCCTTGCGCCGCGCGTAGTCCGCGACCTGGTCGCGCTCGATCTTCCCCACCCCGAAATAGGCGGCATGCGGGTGGGCGAAGTACCAGCCGGAGACCGAGGAGGCCGGCGTCATGGCGAGGCTCTCGGTCAGCGAGACGCCGACCGTCCGCTCCGCGTCGAGCAGGCGGAAGAGCGTCCACTTCTCGGTGTGGTCCGGACAGGCCGGATAGCCGGGGGCGGGGCGGATGCCGCGGTAGCGCTCGGCGATCAGGTCCTCGTTCGGAAGATCCTCGTCCGCCGCGTAGCCCCACAGCTCCTTGCGCACGCGCTCGTGCATCCGCTCGGCGAAGGCCTCGGCGAGGCGGTCGCCCAGCGCCTTCACCAGGATCGAGGAATAGTCGTCGTGCGCCGCCTCGAACGCCGCCGCCTTCGTCTCGATCCCGGGCCCGGCCGTGACGCAGAAGCCGCCGATCCAGTCGGCCACGCCCGTGTCCTTCGGCGCCACGAAGTCGGCGAGCGCGAAGTTCGGACGCTCGCGCCCCTCGTCGCGCCACATCTGCTGGCGCAGCGTGTGGACGCGGGCGATGGCCCTGGTCCGGCCCTCGTCGGCATACAGCTCCACATCGTCCTCCACGCCGTTCGCCGGCCAGAATCCGACGACGGCGCGGGGCGTCGTCCACTTCTCGCCGATCAGGCGCTGGAGCATGGTCTGTGCGTCGCGGAAGAGGCTGCGGGCCGTCTCGCCCACGATCGCGTCGTCGAGGATGTCCGGGAAGCGGCCGGCCAGTTCCCAGGTCTGGAAGAACGGCTTCCAGTCGATCCGGGCGACGAGTTCGGCGAGATCGTAGTCCTCGAAGACGGTGACGCCGGGCTCGAGCGGCCGTTCGGGCACGTGCGCGGACCAGTCGGGCTTCGCGCGGTTGGCGCGCGCGGCCTGGAGCGGCAGGCGCCGCTTGGTCAGCTGGCTGGCCGCGTGCGCCTCGCGCATGCGCTGGTACTCGGCGCGCACGGTCGCGGCGTAGGCGTCGCGATGCTCGGGCGCCAGAAGCGACTGGGCGACCGCCACGGCCCGGCTCGCGTCCGGCACGTAGACGACGGGGCCGTGGTAGTTCGGGGCGATCTTGACCGCGGTGTGGACCTTGGACGTGGTGGCGCCGCCGATCAGAAGCGGGATCTCGAAACCCTCCCGCTCCATCTCCTTCGCCACATAGCACATCTCGTCGAGCGAGGGCGTGATGAGGCCCGAGAGGCCGATGGCGTCCACCTTCTCCCGTCGCGCGACCTCCAGGATCTTCGCGCAGGGCACCATGACCCCGATGTCGACCACCTCGAAGTTGTTGCACTGCAAAACCACGCCCACGATGTTCTTGCCGATGTCGTGGACGTCGCCCTTGACGGTCGCCATCAGGATGCGGCCGGCGTTCTTCTGCTCCGACGTGTTTCCGGTCCGCGCCTTCTCCGCCTCGATGTGCGGCAGGAGCCAGGCGACCGCCTTCTTCATCACGCGCGCGGACTTCACCACCTGCGGCAGGAACATCTTTCCGGCGCCGAACAGATCGCCGACGACGTTCATGCCGTCCATCAGCGGGCCTTCGATGACCTGGAGCGGCCGGTCGAAGCCGAGGCGCGCGGCCTCCGTGTCCTCGTCGATGAAGGCGTCGATCCCGTGGACGAGGGCGTGGGTGAGGCGCGCGGCCACGTCCTTCTGCCGCCACGCGAGGTCGTCGCCCTTGGCCCCGCCGGCCGTCCTGCCGTGCTTGTACCGGTCCGCGATCTCGATCAGCCGTTCGGTCGCATCCGGGCGCCGGTTGAGGATCACGTCCTCCACCCGCTCGCGCAGTTCGGCCGGGATCTCGTCGTAGACCGGGATGTCGCCGGCATTGACGATGCCCATGTCCATCCCGGCGCGGATGCCGTGATAGAGGAAGACGGCGTGCATCGCCGCCCGCACGGGGTTGTTGCCGCGGAACGAGAACGAGACGTTGGAGACGCCGCCCGAGACATGGGCGTGCGGAAGTTCGGCCCGGATGCGCTTGGTCGCCTCGAAGAAGTCGACGGCGTAGTTGTCGTGCTCCGCGATGCCGGTGGCGACGGCGAAGATGTTCGGGTCGAAGATGATGTCCTCGGGCGGGAAGCCGATCCGATCCACGAGGATGTCGTACGACCGTCTGCAGATCTCGAACTTGCGGGCGGCGGTGTCGGCCTGCCCCTGCTCGTCGAACGCCATCACGACCACGGCGGCGCCGTAGCGGCGGACCTTGCGCGCCTGCTCGACGAACGGCGCCTCGCCCTCCTTCAGGCTGATCGAGTTGACGATCGACTTGCCCTGGACGTTCTTCAGCCCCGCCTCGATCACGCTCCACTTGGAGCTGTCGATCATGATCGGCACGCGGGCGATGTCGGGCTCGGCCGCGATGAGGCGGAGGAAGCGCACCATGGCGCCCTCCGAATCCAGCATCCCCTCGTCCATGTTGACGTCGAGGACCTGCGCGCCGCTGTCCACCTGCTGGCGCGCCACCTCCAGCGCGGCCTCGTAGTCGCCGTCGGCGACCAGCTTGCGGAAGCGGGCGGAGCCGGTGACGTTGGTCCGCTCACCCACGTTGACGAAGACGGTCGTGCGCTCGGTCATGGTTCGGGGTCCGTCGACGTGGGGAACGGGCAGGGCGATCAGAACGCGGGCATCTCGAACGGCTCGAGCCCGGCCAGGCGCATGCGCACCGGCCGGTCGGCCGGCGCCCGGGGCTTCACGCCGCGCACGGCGTCGGCGATGGCGCGGATGTGGTCGGGCGTCGTGCCGCAGCAGCCGCCCACGATGTTGACCAGCCCGTCGCGCGCCCAGGCGCCCAGATGGGCGGCGGTCTCGTGCGGGGCCTCGTCGTAGCCGCCGAACGCGTTCGGCAGGCCGGCGTTCGGATAGGCCGAGACGGGGGTCCCCGCGACCCGCGACAGTTCCTGCACGTAGGGCCGCATCAGATCGGCGCCGAGCGCGCAGTTCAGCCCGACGGCGAGCGGGCGGACGTGCGCGACCGAGTTCCAGAACGCCTCGGTCGTCTGGCCCGAGAGCGTGCGGCCCGACCGGTCGGTGATGGTGCCCGAGATGATGACCGGCAGGCGCACCCCGCGCGCCTCCATCGCCGTCTCGACGGCGAAGATCGCCGCCTTGGCGTTCAGCGTGTCGAAGACCGTCTCGATCAGGAGGAGGTCGACCCCGCCGTCGATCAGCGCCTCCACCTCCTCGCGATAGGCCGTCTCGAGATCGTCGAAGGTGACGGCGCGGTAGCCCGGGTCGTTCACGTCCGGCGACATGGACGCGGTGCGGCTGGTCGGGCCCAGCGCGCCGGCGACCCAGCGCGGCCGGCCGTCGCGCGCGACCGCGGCGTCGACCGAGGCACGCGCGATCCGCGCGCCTTCCCGGTTGATCTCCGCCGCGACGGCCTCCAGCCCGTACTCCGCCTGGGAGATGGTCGTCGCGTTGAAGGTGTTGGTCTCCAGGATGTCGGCGCCGGCCTCGAGATAGCGGTCGTGGATCTCCCGGATGACGTCGGGCCGGGTGATGTTCAGGAGATCGTTGTCGCCCTTGAGGTCCTTGGCCGAGTCGGTGAAGCGCGTGCCGCGGAAGTCCGCCTCCTCCAGCGCATAGCCCTGGATCAGCGACCCCATCGCGCCGTCCAGCACGAGGATGCGCTCGGCGAGCGCACGCTCGAGCGCGGCGATGCGATGCTCACGGCGGGCGTCTTCGGTCGGCATGGCGCAACTCCCGGTCGGTGCGCGGCGTTACCGTCGCGCCATGTCCATATAAAGATGTCTTTATGTAATGGCAATGGTGGACGTTCCGCGGGCCTGCCGTCATGCGCCACACACATATCCGACTGCGGATGTATACCGTTGACGCCATACGGGAGTGCCCCGACACTCCTTCCGGTTTTCCCGTCGGCCTGCCCGACCTTCCGCCAGGGACGTCCCTTCCCATGATCGCAACCGCGATCCGTCTCGCCGCCGACGGCCGGCGGCCGAGCGACGCGTCGCCTCCCGACCCGGAACTGTCGGTCGCGGACATCGAGCCGGTCACGCAGCTCCCGTGCACACCGGGCGCGTTCCTGCGCCATTACGCGGTCAACCACTTTCCGGGCCGGCTCGCGCTCATCGTCGCGCTCGTCGTCGTCGCGCAGACGATCGACACGATGGAGGCGGTGGCGCTGAAGCGGGTGATCGACGGCGTGTCGGCCGCGGCCGCCGGCCGGTCCGACGGCGCCGACGTGATGGTCTGGTTCTTCGTGCTGTCGGGCATCTGGATCGGCGGCCAGGTCTTCTGGCGGCTGCACCAGATGGCCAACATCTTCACCGCGCCTACGGCGCGGGCGCTCGTGCAGAAGCACCTTTACGGCTACCTGATGGGGCACTCGCCCCGCTACTTCCAGGACAACTTCGCCGGAAAGCTGGGCCAGCGCATCAAGCAGGCGGGGCAGTCGATCACCCAGGTGATGGAGATCCTCTGCTACGACGCGGTGCGCATGCTGATCGTGCTGTCGGTCAGCATCGTCCTCCTCTTCGCGAACGATCCGCGTCTCGGCGGCATCCTGCTGGCGTGGGCCGCCGTCTACGGCACGGTCTCCTTCCTTCTCGCCCGGCGCTGCATCGTCCTCTCCCAGGCGATGTCGGCCGCCGGGTCGACCCTGACGGGACGGCTGGTCGACGGGATCGCCAACGCCGATCTGGTCCGCGGATTCGCCCGCGTCGACCACGAGCGGCGGCATTTGGGCGAATTCGTCGACAACGAGCGCAACTGCTCGCGGCGCCTGCGCTGGTTCCTGCTGATGATCCGCAGCTTCCAGTCGGCCAGCGTCTGCGCGCTGCTGATCTTGCTGTGCTGGATCTCGATCGTCGACGCCGTCGCCGGGCGGATGACGCCGGGCACCTTCGTGCTCGTCTTCACCCTCGCGGCCCAGGTGACGATGACGGTGTGGAACCTGTCGAACCAGATGCTGAACTTCTTCGAGCAGATCGGCGTGCTGTCCGAGGCGCTTGAACTGGTCTCGGTCCCGCACGAGATCACCGACCCGCCGGCTGCGGTCCCGCTCGCGGTGCGCGGCGGTGCGATCGCCTTCGAGAACGTCCGCTTCGCCCATCCCGACGGCAAGCCGCTGTTCAGCGACTTCGACCTCCGCATCGCGCCCGGCGAGAAGGTGGCGCTCGTCGGCCCCTCGGGCGCCGGCAAGAGCACGCTCGTCAAGCTGCTGCGCCGCCAGTACGACCCGACCGGCGGCCGCATCCTGATCGACGGCCAGGACATCGCGCGGGTGACGTGGGATAGCGTCAACGCCGCCATCGCCGAGGTGCCGCAGCAGCCGGGCGTGTTCCACCGCCCGATCCGCGAGAACATCCGCTACGGCCGTCTCGACGCCGACGACGCGATGGTGATCCGCGCGGCCATGGACGCCAACTGCCACGACTACATCATGCAGCGCCCGGCGGGGTACGACACCATCGTGGGCGAGCAGGGGATCAAGCTTTCGGGCGGTGAGCGCCAGCGCCTCGCCATCGCGCGCGCGCTGCTCAAGGACAGCCGGATCCTCGTCCTCGACGAGGCGACGTCGGCGCTCGACAGCGAGAGCGAGCACCACATCCAGGAAGCGCTCTGGCGCCTCTTCCAGGGTCGGACGGTGATCGCCATCGCCCACCGGCTGTCCACGATCACCGGCATGGACCGCATCGTGGTCCTCGACCAGGGCCGCATCGTGGAGGAGGGGAGCCATGCGGCGCTCGTCGCCCGCGGGGGGCTCTACGGCCAGCTCTGGGCGCGGCAGGCCGGCGGCTTCATCGCCGAGGACTGACGCCCGATCGGGCCAGCCCGCCGCGCCGGGTCCCCTCCGGCCGGCGGGGTCCCATTTGGCCCATGCAGCGGTCGGCGGGCGTGCTATATGAGGGGCCGGCGGGTCCTCGGGGCCCGCATTCCCTCGTTCCGCGTGCGGCCGCATCCATGTCGTCGACCCGTTCGAAGTTCGCCCTTCTCCTCGTCCTCGCCGTGCTCCCGGCCTGTTCCTCGACCGGAAGCGACGAGCTCGCCTACGTCGAGCGCCCGGCCGAGCAGATCTACAACGAGGCGATGGGCCTCCTCGGCCAGGAGGAGTTCCGAACCGCGGCGCGCACCTTCGACGAGGTCGAGCGCCAGCACCCCTACAGCCCCTGGGCCGTCCGGGCGCAGCTGATGTCGGCCTTCGCGCTCTACGAGGGGCAGCGGTTCGACGAGGCGATCGCGGCCCTCGACCGCTTCATCAGCCTGAACCCGGGCAATGAGCGGATCGACTACGCCTACTATCTGCGCGCGCTCTGCTACTACGAGCAGATCCAGGACATCGAGCGCGACCAGCGCATGACCGAGAACGCGCGCGCCGCCCTGACCGAGGTCGCGCAGCGGTACCCGAACTCGGCCTACGGCCGCGACGCCGCGCTCAAGCTCGACCTCACGCTCGACCATCTGGCCGGCAAGGAGATGGACGTCGGCCGCTTCTACCTGCGCCAGGGCCAGTATCAGGCCGCGATCGGCCGCTTCCAGCGCGTCATCCAGAACTATGAGACCACCAACCAGGTGCCCGAGGCCCTGCACCGCCTGAGCGAGGCCTATCTGGCGATCGGCCTCGTCGAGGAGGCGCGCAAGTCGGCGGCCGTGCTCGGCTACAATTTCCCGGGCAGCGAGTGGTACACCGACAGCTACCGCCTCCTCGTGGAGGGGGCCTTCGTCCCCGCCGCCGCCGGGGCGACGCTTCCGCCGCGGGAGAGCCGCGGGCGCTGGTGGTGGCCGTTCTGACCGCCGCCGCGGCATGCTCGTCACCCTCGCCGTCCGCGACGTCGTCCTGATCGAGCGGCTGACGCTGTCGTTCGCGTCGGGCCTGTGCGTCCTGACCGGCGAGACCGGCGCCGGCAAGTCGATCCTCCTCGACGCCCTCGGTCTGGCCATGGGCGGGCGGGGCGACAGCGCGCTCGTCCGCCATGGCGCCGATCAGGCCTCGGTGACGGCCGAATTCGTCCTCCCGCCCGACCACCCGGCGCTCGCCGCCCTGCGCGAACAGGATCTCGAGGCGGACGGGACCGTGGTGGTCCGCCGCGTCCTCTCCCGCGACGGCCGGTCCCGGTGCTTCGTCAACGACCAGCCGGTCGGCGTCGGCCTCCTTCGGCGGCTGGGCGAGATGCTGGTGGAGGTCCACGGCCAGTTCGACACCCAGGGTCTGCTCGACGCGAAGACCCACCGCGCCCTCCTCGACGCCTTCGCCGGCCTCGCCGACGCCGGCCGGACCGCCGCGTCGGCCCACCGCGACTGGCGCGCGGCCGTCGAGGCGGAGGCGAAGGCCGCCGCGGACCTCGACCGGGCGCGCGCCGAACAGGACTGGCTGCGCCATGCGGTCGTCGAACTGGACGGGCTGAAGCCCGGCGACGGGGAGGAGGGCGAGCTCTCGGTGCGGCGCGCGATGCTTCAGAACCGCGAGAAGCTGACCGACGCGCTCGCCCAGGCGACCGGCGACCTCGGCGGCGACCGGGGTGCCGGGCGGGCGCTCCTGTCGGCCTCGCGCGCGCTCTCCCGCATCGCCGACAAGGCGGGCGGGGCGGTCGAGCCCATCCTCGCGGCACTCGACCGGGCCGCGGACGAGGTGGCCGAGGCCGAGCGCGCGATCCAGGCGCTCGCGGGCGACATCGACGAGGGCGGGCCCGGCATCGAGAGCGTCGAGGAACGGCTGTTCGACCTGCGCGCGGCCGCCCGCAAGCACGGCGTGCCCGTGGACGGCCTCGCGGCGCTGCGCGACGATCTCGCCCGCCGCCTCGCGCTGATCGAGGACCAGGGCGACGTCCTCCAGCGTCTGGCCGCGCGGACCGCGGCGGCCCGGGCCGCCTATGTCGAGGCGGCGGCGGTGCTCTCGAAGGGGCGCAGGGCCGCGGCGGGCCGCCTCGACCGCGACGTGGCGACGGAACTGGCGCCCCTCAAGCTGGGGCGGGCGGTCTTCTCGACCCAGGTCGACGCGCTGCCCGAGGCGGACTGGGGGCCGGCGGGAACCGACCGGGTCCAGTTCGTCGTCGCGACCAACCCCGGGGCGCCGCCCGGGGCGCTGAACCGGATCGCGTCCGGCGGCGAACTCGCCCGCTTCACGCTCGCCATCAAGGTTGTGCTCGCGCGCACCAGCCCCGTCCCCACCCTCGTCTTCGACGAGGTCGACACCGGCATCGGCGGCGCGGTGGCCGATGCGGTCGGCGAACGCCTCGCCCGCCTCGGGCGGACGCTCCAGGTCCTCGTGGTCACCCACAGCCCGCAGGTCGCCGCCCGTGGCGCCCATCACTTCCGCGTCCAGAAACGCGAGGCGGCCGGCCGGGCGGTGACCGAGGTCGTGGAACTGCCGGCCGACCAGCGGCGCGAGGAGATCGCGCGCATGCTGTCGGGCGCCACCGTGACCGAGGAGGCGCGCGCCGCCGCAGCGCGCCTGATCGCGACCGGAACGGAGGGGCGCGCATGACCGGGCGCGACACCGCCACGATCCCGGCGGACGCGCTGACCGCCGATGAGGCGGCGGGCGAACTCGCCCGCCTCGCGGCCGAGATCGCCCGCCACGACCGGCTCTATCACCAGTCGGACGCGCCGGAGATCGCGGACGCCGACTACGACGCGCTGGTCCGCCGGAACGCGGCGATCGAGGACCTGCACCCGGGCCTCGTGCGCATCGACAGCCCGTCGGTCCGCGTCGGCGCGCCGGCCGCGTCCGGCTTCGGCAAGGTGACCCACGCGGTGCCCATGCTGTCGCTCGCCAACGCCTTCACGGCCGAGGACGTCGCGGAGTTCGTCGGCCGGGTGCGCAGCTTCCTTCGGCTTCCGCCGGACGGAACGGTCGCGATCGTGGCGGAGCCCAAGATCGACGGCCTGTCGCTGTCGCTGCGCTACGAGGACGGGCGCCTCGTCCAGGCGGCGACGCGCGGCGACGGTGCCGTCGGCGAGGACGTGACCGCCAACGTGATGACGATCGCCGACGTGCCGAAGCGGCTCGCGGCGGGAGCGCCCCGGGTGCTGGAGGTGCGCGGCGAGGTCCACATGACCCGTGCCGACTTCTTCCGCCTGAACGCCGACCTGGCGGCGCGGGGCGAGAAGACGCTGGCGAACCCGCGCAACGGGGCGGCCGGGTCGCTGCGCCAGCTGGACGCGACGATCACGGCCGGGCGGCCGCTTCGGTTCTTCGGCTATGCCTGGGGCGAGCTGTCGGAACCCTTGGGCTCTACCCAGTGGGAGAGCCGCAACCGCCTCGCCGACCTCGGCTTCGTGGTGCCGACCGACGCGCGCCTGTGCGCCTCGGCCGAGGAACTGGTCGCCTACCACGCGGAGATCGGCGGCCGGCGGGCGGAGATCCCGTTCGACATCGACGGCGTCGTCTACAAGGTCGACCGCCTCGACTGGCAGCAGCGCCTCGGCTTCCGCGACCGCACGCCCCGGTGGGCGACCGCGCACAAGTTCTCGGCCGAGCAGGCGGAGACGGTGCTGGACGACATCCTCGTCTCGGTGGGGCGGACCGGCACCATGAACCCGGTCGCCGTGCTGCGGCCGGTGACGGTCGGGGGCGTCGTCGTCTCCCGGGCGACCCTCCACAACGAGGACGAGGTCGCGCGAAAGGACGTCCGCAAGGGCGACCACGTCATCGTGCAGCGGGCGGGCGACGTGATCCCGCAGGTGGTGGGCGTCGTCCTTGCCAAGCGGCCCGACGGTGCGGTGCCGTGGGAGCCGCCGCACGTCTGCCCCTGTCCGCTGATGACACCCACCACGCGCGAGCCGGGCGCCGCCGCCCGGCGCTGCACGGGCGAACTTCGCTGCCCGTTCCAGCAGATCGAACGCCTCGTCCACTTCGTCTCCCGCAACGCCGCCGACATCGACGGGTTGGGCGAGAAACAGGTGCGGGCCTTCTTCGAGGACGGGGCGATCCGGACGCCTGCCGACATCTTCCGCCTCGCGGCGAAGAACCGGACGGAGTGGGCGCTGAACCCGCTGGAGACGCGCAAGGGCTGGGGCGAGACGTCGGTCGCCAAGCTCTTCGCGGCGATCGAGGCGCGCCGCCGGCTCGAGCTCAACCGGTTCATCTTCGCGCTCGGCATCCGCCAGGTGGGCGAGGCGACGGCGAAGCTGCTCGCGCGCCATTACGAGACGGCCGACCGCTGGATCGCCCAGATGCGGAAGGCGGCGGAGGAGCGCGCGGCCCTTCCCGAGGCGACCCGCCCGGACCAGGTGGGCGAGGCCTATGCGGAACTCTGCGCCATCGAGCAGATCGGCATGAGCGTTGCCGACGACGTCGTTCTCTTCTTCGGCGAGCCCCACAGTCTCGACGCGCTCCGGAGGCTGCAGGACGAGATCACCGACATCGTGCCCTTCGTCCGGCCCGCCGCCGCCGCATCGCCCGTGGCGGGCCGGACGGTGGTCTTCACCGGCACCTTCGCCGGCATGTCCCGCGACGAGGCCAAGGTCGGCGCCGAGGCGGCGGGGGCCAAGGTCGCCGGATCGGTCTCGAAGAAGACCGACTACGTCGTCGTGGGAGAGGATGCGGGGTCGAAGGCGACCAAGGCGCGCGAACTGGGCGTGCGCATCCTCACCGAAGCCGAGTGGCTCGACCGTCTCGCCGGGCGGATCGCCTAGCCCCGTCGCGGGTCCGCCGTCCACACGCCGGCGCCGACCCCGTCGACAGATGGCCACAGACCACGCAAAGACAACGAAGGCGTCAAAACGGCGCCGCTCAATGCAATCAAAAGGTGTTGTGAGGATGTTTCCATGATTGATAATGTCTGTGGAAACGCCTGATTAACCTCTTCCGGCGTATTTTGGTTACCCGTATCCACTCTACAGTATCAACCAACCAAAACCCGCCGGTTTCCGCCGCTCTTGCCACGATGGTCGCAATCAACCATTTTGCGCCGAGGCTGGCGGTTTATCCGAGCGCACGCTGGACGCAGAAATCGGAACCAGATCCAGATGGTCGCATTGGGCGTTCTTACGCTGATCGCGCTCGCAGCGGTGTCCGCCGCCTATGTGATGGCCGTTCCGTTCCTCGAGCAGCGCCGCAATCTCAAGGGTCTTCTTGCGGAACTCGGCGATCTTCAGGGAACCCAGCGGATCACCGACAGCGCGTACGCCCAGGCGCTCGCGCTTCGCCGCGCGGCGGAGGAACGCCGCAAGGCGCTCGACGAGATTTCCAACAAGCTCCAGAAGCAGTTCGACTCGCTGGCCGACCGGCCGCCCGAACTGGTTCACGAGATCGGCGATCCTCTCATGCGCACGGGGGACGTGTTCGCGGTGACCGTCGCGCACCGGGGCAGCAGCGGCCTCGTCGGGATCGACGGCCAGCCCCTCAACCCCATCTGGAACGCGGCCCAGCTGATCGAGGTGTGGGCCTCGTCCGCGGAGCGCGCGAAGGAGGTGGTCGAGGCGAAGTATCCGCAGAACGCCGGCTATCGTGTCCTGTCGGTGGCCTTCGTCGGTGGGCCGAAGGCGACGGTGTCGACATGAACTTCATGCAGAGCCTCCTTTACGTGGCGCTGGCCTGCTGCTGGAGCGTGGTCATCGCCATCGTGGTGCGCGTGCCGGCCCGCGCGACGGTGGCGATGGCGCGCATCGACCAGGTCCAGGCGAAGATCGACCGGCTGAAGGCCAACACTGAGGGTTCCGCTGAGCAGCTCCAGAAGCTCAAGGATGAGAAGGCGGAGATCGAGAAGGACTTTCCCGAGCTTGTCTCCCTCATCGACGAGCTGAAGGCGCGGATCGCCGAGGCGCGGACGCAGGCGGGACCGCGCCTCTGGGTGGTGAGCGACCGGTGGAGCCCCGGCGACAAGGCCTTCGCGGCCCACGTATCGAACCCCGAGGCGGCGATCGTCCGCTCCGGCAATCCGCACGCCATCGCGTGGCAGGCGGGCCGGCGCTGCCTGCTGTGGGGATCGACGGCCCGGCAGGCCTCGGAACGGTTCGCCGCCCGCTTTCCGCCCAGCCGCGGCTGGATGATCTCCCCCGTCGAGGAGATCAAGCTGGAGCGGCGATGGGGCACGCCGTGAGCGCCGTCCGGCCCCTCAGGCGGCGAGCGGCGCGGTCGCCCCGGCCAGCCACGCACGGACCTCGTCCCCGACGAACGGGCCCACGGCGGCCATGACCCGGGCGTGGTACGCGTCGATCCACGCCGCCTCCTTCTCGCTCAGCAGGGTCCGGTCGATCAGCGTGCGGTCGATGGGGGCGAGCGTCAGCGTCTCGAACGCCAGCATCGGCCGCTCGGCGCCGGGGCTCGCGTCGTCGGTTCGCACCGCGACGAGGTTCTCGATGCGGATGCCGTAGGCGCCCGTGCGGTAGTAGCCGGGTTCGTTCGACAGGATCATGCCGGGTTCGAGCGGGACCGGATTGTGGATCTTCGAGATCCGGGCCGGCCCTTCGTGCACGCCGAGGAAACTGCCCACGCCGTGTCCCGTCCCGTGGTCGTAGTCGAGCCCCTCCTGCCACAGCGGCCAGCGGGCGAGAGCGTCGATCTGGGATCCGGTCGTGCCCCTGGGGAACCGCGCCGTCGCCAGCGCCACGTGCCCCTTCAGCACCAGCGTGAAGTGGCGCCGCATTTCCGCCGTCGGCGTGCCGATCGCCACGGTGCGCGTGATGTCGGTCGTCCCGTCGAGGTACTGCGCGCCGGAATCGACCAGCAGCAGCGATCCCGCCCGCACGGGCAGCGTCGTCTCCGGCGTCGCGCGGTAGTGGACGATCGCACCGTTCGGCCCGAACCCGGCGATGGTGTCGAAGCTGTCCTCCCGGAACAGCGCCTCGGCTTCGCGGAAGGCGCGCAGGCGTGCCGCCACGGCGATCTCGTCGTGAAGGCCGGTCGGTCCCTCGGTCGAGAGCCAGTGGAGGAACCGGGCGACCGCCGCCGCGTCGCGCCGGTGGGCGGCGCGCGTTCCGTCCAGTTCGACCGGGTTCTTGCGGGCCCGGGGGAGGGCGACCGGATCGGCCCCCCGGTCGACCCGCGCGCCGGCCTTGTGCAGCCGGTCGACGACCCAGACGTTGGCCGTGCCGCTGTCGATCCGGACCTTGCCGTCGATCCCGCCCAGGCGGTCGAGGGCCGCGCCGAAGGCGTCGGGATCGGAGACGGCCACCTGGTTTCCGAGGTGGGTCTCGAGCCCGGGCGCCACCTTGCGCCGGTCGACGAAGAGATCGGCCGTCCCGTCCGCGCGCACGATCGCCATCGACAGCGGCAGCGGCGTGTGCGGCACGTCCGATCCGCGGACGTTCAGCAGCCACGCGACGGACTCCGGCTGGGTCAGCACGGCGGCGGCGCAGCCGGCCTGCGCCAGCGCGGCGCCGACCGCGGCCCGCTTCTCCGACGACGGCACGCCGGCGAACCGCAGGTCGTGCGCGACCATGGGGGTGACGGGGGCGGGGGGCCGGTCCCGCCATACCGCGTCGAGGGGATTGTCGTCGACCGGCTCCAGCCCGGCACCGGCCCGTGCGAGCGCGTCGCGCATCCGCTCCGCCCAGGCGACCGTGTGGAGGCGGGGGTCGAAGCCGATGCGGGCGCCGCGCGCGACGGCGGCGGCCGTCCAGTCGGCGTGCGGTTCCTCGACAAGGTGGCGGTATTCGTAGAGACCGGCGGGGACCTGGTTGCGGACCTGAAGCGTGTAGCGCCCGTCCACGAACACGGCGGCCCGGTCGGCGAGGACGACGGCGGCCCCGGCCGATCCCGCGAACCCCGTCAGCCATTCCAGCCGCCGGGAGCGGGCCGGCACGTACTCGCCCTGGTGCTCGTCGGCGTAGGGCACGACGAACCCATCCAGGCCACGGGCGGCCAGTTCCGCCCGCAGCGACGCCAGACGCTGCGCGGCCACGCCGCCGTCGATGCCCATCCGCCAACCCTCTCCGCTCGGTTCCTTCAGCACCGCAGGCTATGGCCCCGGCCGGAGGACGGCAAGCGGAGGGTCGTCCCGCGCATGGGGAGCGGTCCGGATCATGCGCGGGTCGCATGGCTGCGGTGCCGCATTCCCCATTTCGCACGTGCGAAGGGAAAGCCATATGTCTCCCATGCAGCGAGTGCTGCACTGCACAACACGTTGATCAGAGGATGAACACCATGACCCCGAACACCGTCGCGCGCACGTCGACGGAGTCGGCCGACTTCGACGCTCTGGTCCGGGAAGCCCGCGTCCAGCGTGCCATGCGCATCGCGGAGGGCGTCGCGGACGCGGTCCGTGCCCTCGCCACCTTCCTGCGGACCCACGCCGCCCGCCGGCGCACGCTGGACGAGCTGGCGCGGCTCGACGACCGCACGCTCGCCGACATCGGCCTGAGCCGCTCGATGATCGTCGCGATCGCCGACGGTGCGATCGCGGGCGAGCCGTCCGCCAACGAGAACCGTCCGCTGAAGGCCGCCTGAGCGGCGACGCGCGGTTCACGACGACCGACACCGCGACGGGGCGGCCTTCACCAGGGCCGCCCCGTCCGCGTTCGGGGGCCGGTCAGCGCGCGAGCACCAGCGTCCGCCACTCCCCCACGGTGTGGCGACGCACCAGCCGAAGCCCCTGCATCCGGTGGGCGGCCAGGACCATCCGGTCCTGTCGGACGAGAAGGCCGGAGAGCACCACCCGCGCGCCGGGCGCGAGGTGCGGACGCATCCGCGGCGCCATCCGCACGAGCGGCCGGGCGAGGATGTTGGCGAAGACGAGATCGTAGGGGCGGCGCTTCCACACCGCACGCGTGAAGTACCCGTCGCCGAAGGCGAACCGCACCCGGTCGGAAACCCGGTTCCGCGTCGCGTTCTGCCGGGCCTGCGCAACGGAGATCGGATCGAGGTCGACCCCGAGCACCCGGGCGCCCGTCGTCTTCCGGGCGGCGATCCCCAGGATCCCCGAGCCGCACCCCATGTCGAGCACGCGGCGGAAGCGGTGGGCCCGCGCCAGCCGGTCGAGCGCGATGAGGCAGCCGCGGGTCGACCCGTGCTCGCCCGTCCCGAACGCCATGGCCGCGTCGATCCGGAGCGGGATCCGACCCATCGGCGGCGTTCCGTCGAAATGCGAGCCGTGGACGAAATAGCGGCCGGCCACGATGGGCGGAAAGCCCGAGAGCGACCACGCGAGCCAGTCGGTCGGCGGCAGGCTCTCGACCTCGAGCCGCGGCTCGGGGATGCCGCAGGCGAAGGCCATCACCGCCACGTCCGCGACGATCGCGGCCGTGTCCGGTATCCGGCGGAGCATCCCTTCGACGAGGAACGTTTCGCCCGACGGCTCCGCCTCGACGCAGGCGACCGTGTCCGCATGGCGGCCCACGATGTCGGCGAAGGCGGAGGCCGCGCCCGCGGGCACCTCGACGGCGATGCGCCAGATGCCGCTGTTCCACTGCACGCTCATGTCGTCCCCTGTCCCCCCGCCCGCCCTCACCGGGCCTCGGCGGCTGGCTTCACGAAGCTGTCGATCACCTTCTTGCGCCCCGCGACGTCGAAGTCGATCTCCAGCTTGTCGTCCTCGACCACGGCGACGGTGCCATAGCCGAACTTCTGGTGGAACACCCGGGCCCCGCGCGCGAACGGCGCGGACGGGCGCGGCCGCTGGACGACCTCGAAGGCGCGCCCCTCGATGATCCGCCCCTCGGCCGGCCGCGGTGCGGCGCGCCCCTGCTGCGTCCGCGCATGGGCCGCGCCCATCTCGTTGAACGCCCGGTAGAGCCCGCCGAACCCCGGCGCGGTCGACGCGTGCGCGCCGCCGAAGAGGCCGGCGTCGGCCACGATCTCCAGGTGGGCCTTCGGCATCTCGTCGACGAAACGGGAGGGCAGGGTGCTCTGGAACGTGCCGTAGACGCGCCGGTTGGCCGCGTGGCTGACGAGCGCCAGCCGCCGCGCCCGTGTGAGGCCGACGTAGGCGAGCCGCCGCTCCTCCTCCAGCCCCGCGATCCCGCTCTCGTCGAGCGTCCGCTGGCTGGGGAAGATCCCCTCCTCCCAGCCGGGCAGGAACACGACGTCGAACTCCAGCCCCTTGGCCCCGTGCAGCGTCATCAGCGTGACCTGGTCGCCCGGCGCCTGCTCGTTCGCGTCCATCACGAGCGCCACGTGCTCGAGGAAGCCCTGCAGGTTCTCGAAATCGGCGAGTGCCGCCACCAGCTCCTTCAGGTTCTCCAGCCGGCCTGGCGCCTCCGGGCTCCGGTCCGCCTGCCACATGGCGGTGTAGCCGCTCTCGTCCAGGATGACGCGGGCGAGGTCGGTGTGGTGGAGGGTCGCCATCCGGTCGCGCCAGCGGGCGAGATCGGTCATCAGCTGGCGCAGCGTCTGGCGGAGCTTCGGCTTCAGCTCGTCCGTGCCGCACAGGAGGGCCGTCGCCTCCGCCAGCGGGACGCCCAGCGTGCGGGCGGTCGTGTGGAGCTGCTGCATCGCCGCCGTGCCGACGCCGCGGCGCGGCACGTTGATGATGCGCTCGAAGGCGAGATCGTCGGCCGGGCTCACGACGAGGCGGAAGTAGGCGAGCGCGTCGCGGATCTCCTGCCGCTCGTAGAAGCGGGGCCCGCCGACGACGCGGTAGGGCAGGCCCAGGGTGATGAACCGCTCCTCGAACTCGCGCGTCTGGAACCCGGCCCGCACGAGGATCGCGACCTGCCCGGCGCCGATGCCGCGCCGCTGCAGCGCCTCGATCTCCTCGCCGACCCAGCGCGCCTCCTCCTCCCCGTCCCAGAGCGCGCGGACGCGGACCTTCTCGCCGCCGTCGGCCGCCGTCCACAGCGTCTTGCCGAGGCGGCCGCGGTTTTGGGCGATGAGGCCGGCGGCCGCGCCGAGGATGTGGCCCGACGAGCGGTAGTTCTGCTCCAGCCGGACGACGGCCGCCCCGGGGAAGTCGGCCTCGAAGCGCAGGATGTTGCCCACCTCCGCCCCGCGCCAGCCATAGATGGACTGGTCGTCGTCGCCGACGCAGCAGAGGTTCCGGTGCGCCTGCGCGAGGAGGCGAAGCCATTGGTACTGGGCGACGTTCGTGTCCTGGTACTCGTCGACGAGGATGTAGCGGAAGCGGCGCTGATACCCCTTCAGGACCTCGTCGTCGGTCAGGAAGATGGTCAGGTTGTGGAGCAGCAGGTCGCCGAAGTCGCAGGCGTTCAGGGCGATTAGCCGCTCGCGGTAGGCGCGGTAGAGGGCGACCATCCGCCCGCCGGCCACGTCGCCCGCGTCCTCGGGCTTCAGCTTGTCCGGCGTCAGGCCGCGGTCCTTCCAGCGGTCGATGACGCCGGCGATCACGCGGGCGGGCCACTTCTTGTCGTCGATCCCATCGGCCGCCAGCAGTTGCTTGAGGAGGCGGATCTGGTCGTCGGTGTCGAGGATCGTGAAGTTCGACTTCAGCCCGACCAGGTCGGCGTTCTCGCGCAGGATGCGGGCGGCCAGGGAATGGAACGTGCCCATCCACCACCCCTCGGTCGCCGTGCCGAGGAGGGCGGACACGCGCTCGCGCATCTCGCGCGCCGCCTTGTTGGTGAAGGTGACGGCGAGGATCTGCCAGGGCGAGGCGCGGCGGGTGAGCAGCAGGTGGGCGAGGCGGGTGGTGAGCACCCGCGTCTTGCCCGTCCCCGCGCCGGAGAGCACGAGGACCGGCCCGTCCAGGGTCTCGACCGCCTGGCGCTGGGGCGGGTTGAGGCCGGCGAGATAGGGGGGCGTGGCGGTCGCGAGCGGCCGCGTCGGCTGGTCGGTCATGAGAACATAGATAGCACGCGGATCCGCCGTGTCGCCCGCCTTCCGCGCCGGTCCGCAAGCGCCCCTCAGGTCACGACCAGCACGTGCGGCCGGTGCCGCTCCTCGAACGCGGCCTGCATGGCGTGGACGTAGACCGCCAGCTTCCCCGCAAGGTCCGTCCGCGCGGACAGGAGGCGGCGGAACTCCGCCTCAAGACGCCGGTCCTCGACCGCCTCGGGGCCCGGGTCGTCCGGGTCGATGGGGCCGAGGAGGCGCACCACCGTCTCGACCGGATCGTGGAGCGTCGGGCCGGCCGGCCGTGCGGCGGCGTGGGCGCGACGGGCGCGCCGCTTCAGTCGCTCGCGGTCGTCCGGGTGAAGGGCCTCCATCGCGTCGACCTCCTGCTCGAACAGGTCGAGGAGCGAGCGGTCGGGATGGCGGACGGTGGCGTGCGGCGTGCCGAGCACGCGGAAGCCCTCGCCGAGGTCGATCGACGGCCGGAACAGGGTCGAGTGGATCAGGGTCGGAAGTCGGGACATGGGCGGATCTCCCCGTCGGACCGCCGCAGGGGTGCGCCGCCGTGCCGCGCCCCCTGCGCACCGTCGCCATCAGGCTGCCCAAGTGCGATGATGAGGTCACGCGGAATAGACGACGCACGGCCCCTGTTCGCCCCTGCGTTGCAGTCCGCGCGCCCCAAGGAGCCGTCATGTCGAAGCCGTTCGTCGCCGCCGCCTCACTCCTGGCCCTCGTCGCGCTGGGTGGCTGCACCTCCTCCTACTCCGCCAATACCGTCGACTCGGCCAGCGTCGGCACGGTGAACCGGGTCGTGGGCGGCATCGTCCTGTCGGCCCGGGCGGTGACGATCCGGTCCGAGGGCCGCGGGGTCGGCGCGGGCGTCGGCGCCGCGGCGGGCGCCGTCGGCGGTTCGGCGCTCGGCACCTCGACGCGCGAGGGCATCCTGGGCGGCATCGCAGGGGCCGTCATCGGCGGCCTCGTCGGCAGCGTGGCGGGCGACGCGGTCGGGAACGAGACGGGGATCGAGTACATCGTGCGGCTGGACGACGGACAGACGGTCACCGTGGTCCAGGGCGCGGATCCGCCGCTCGCGGCCGGGCAGAAGATCCTCGTCGTCTACGACCGTCGCCGCACCCGGGTGATCCCGGACGGGACGGGCGGCGCCGTCGCGCCGCAGACGACGTCGGCGATCCCCGCCACCGGTCCCGCGCCCGCGCCGGCGACCACCTCGGTCCAGAACGTCGGGCCGGTGCTCACCCAGGCCGTGCCGCCGCGTCGCTGACCCGGCCCTGGCTCAGCGGCACTGGCCGACCGACGGCGTGGCGCAGATGCGCCGCCCGTCGATCCACCGCGCCCCGCTCAGGTCCGCCTGGGTGAAGTCGGCCCCGTCGATCCGCGCGTCCGTGAAATCCGCCTCGTGGAGTTCGGCGCCGTAGAAGCGCGCGCTGCGGAGATCGGTGCCGACGAGGCGCGCGGCGCGCATGTTCGCCCGCGTCAGGTCCGCCTCGATGAGCCGCGCGCCGTCGAGCCGTGCCCGCGGCATGGTCGTGGAGATGAACTTGGCGCGCAGCCCGTCGATCCGGGAGAGATCGGCCTCGGTCAGGTCGGCCCGCTGGAAGCTGGCGTCGCGGAGGCTGGCGCCGGACAGGTCGGCGCGGGCCAGGGCCCGACCGCTCTGGTCGCATCGCCGCCAGTCCAGTTCGGGAGCGGGCATCGCCGAACAGTCGCCGCGGGCGGCGACCGGTCCGCCCGCCGTCAGGGTGGCGAGCACGAGGAGCAACGGGAGGATGGAGCGCATCATCCCGAGTAGATGGGGGCGCGCGACGCCGGCGGCACCGGGGCGTTTCGACGCCCCGGGCACGCGACGTCAGGCGTAGGCCAGCCGGCGCTGCTCGTCGTCCACGCGCTCGCCGCCCGTGAGCGACGCACCGTGGTCCCACGTCCAGGCCTCCGCGTCGGCGAAGAGGGCGTGGAGCAGGCGGTTGTTCAGCGCGTGCCCAGTCTTCACGCCATGGAAGTGGCCCAGGATCGCGCCGCCCGCGAGGTACAGGTCGCCGACCGCGTCGAGGATCTTGTGCCGCACGAACTCGTCGCGGTAGCGCAGCCCGCCCTCGTTCAGCACGCGGTCGCCGCTGACGACGACGGCGTTGTCCAGCGACCCGCCGCGGGCCAGCCCCGCCTTGCGCATCGCCTCGACCTCGTGGAGGAAGCCGAAGGTCCGGGCCCGCGACACCTCCGCCTTGAAGGCGCCGCCGGCGAGGCGCAGCTGGCCCCGCTGGTGGCTGATCGCGGCGCTGGCGAAGTCGATCTCCATGCCGAAGCTGAACTGGGCGGCCGGGCGCAGGGCGGCCGACTTGTCGCCGTCGGCCACGATCACCGGCTTCAGCACGCGCACGACCTTGCGCGTGGCCGACTGCTCGATCAGCCCGGCGCATTCGATCAGGAACACGAAGGGCGCTGCGCTGCCATCCATGATCGGGACCTCGGCCCCGTCGAGCGACACGACGCAGTTGTCGACCCCGAGGCCGCGCAGCGCGGCCATCAGGTGTTCGATCGTGCCCACGGTGATCCCGTGGGCGTTGCCGATCACCGTGCACAGGCGCGTGTCGACCACCATGTCCCAGCGCGCGCGGATCTCCGCCCGGTCGGCGGGCACGTCGGCGCGCAGGAAGACGATGCCCGTGTCGGGGGCCGCCGGACGGAGCGTCATCGACACCTTGGCGCCGGAGTGGAGGCCGACGCCGGTGCAGTGGATCGCGCCCTTGAGGGTCTGTTGAGCCTGCAAGTCCGTCTCCCGGCGGGGCCGGTCCGACCGCCCGGAGGGAAGGTCTTCGGCACCGCAACAAATCGCGTGCCTGTCTCCTAACAACCGGGGCCGACAGTCACAAATCACTCTTTGTTACCGATTGTTACGCCAATTCCGTCATGCCGGAATCGAACGGGGCCGCCGGTTTCCCGGCGGCCCCGCCCGATCGTCGACGTCGAGGGTGGATCAGTTCGCCTGGCGACGCAGGAATGCCGGGATGTCCAGCATCTCGTCCTCGCCGGCCGAGGGCGTCCGCGTCTCGACGCGGGCCTGCGGCGCGGCCGGGACATGCCCGCCGAACGTCGGCGCGGCGTGCGCCGCCGGCGCCGAAGC
>CANGXM010000031.1 GCA_947457845.1 Rhodospirillales bacterium
CCCGCGGTCGCGTGGACCGCGTCGGCGAGGCCGAGGTCGACCACGCGGGCCCGCACCGCCGCCGACGCATCGGCGGCGACGAGGGTCCGCGCGACGCCCTCGCGCCGGAAGACACGGAGCAGCGACGAGCCGATCAGCCCGACGCCGACGATCGCGATGCGCTCGAACGGCGGGTTCATGCGGCGAGGAAGTCCGCGAGCGCGCGGACGACCTCGTCCATCTCCGCGTCGGTTCCGATGGTCACGCGCAGGCAGTCCGGCAGGCCGTAGGCGTTCATCTGGCGCACGAGGATGCCGCGGGCCTTGAGGAACTGGCGCGCGGCCTCGGAGTCGTCCCGGCCCGCCCCCTGGCCGGCGAAGGACACCAGGACGAAGTTCGTGACGGAGGGATGCACCCGCAGCCCGATCGCCCGCATGGCCTCGGCGAAGCGGGCGCGGCCGGCCTCGTTGTGCACGCGGCTCCGCTCGACGAAGGCCACGTCCTCCAACGCCGCGAGGCCCGCCGCCTGGGCGGCGGAGGCGACGTTGAAGGGGCCCCGGATGCGGTTCAGAACGTCCGTCACCTCGGCGGAGGCGTAGCACCAGCCGAGCCGCAGGCCGCCCAGCGCGTAGATCTTCGAGAAGGTGCGGGTGACCACGACGTTCCTCGCCGCCTCGACGAGTTCGAAGCCCGACGAATAGTCGTTGCGCGTCAGGTATTCGGCATAGGCCGCGTCGATCACGAGCACCACGTCCGACGGCAGGCCGGCGTGGAGGCGGCGGACCTCGTCCGCCGGCAGCATGGTGCCGGTCGGGTTGTTCGGGTTCGCCAGGAACACGATCCGCGTGCGCGGGGTGACGGCGGCCAGAAGCGCGTCGACGTCGGCGGTCAGGTCCGTCTCCGGCGCCGTCACCGGCACCGCGCCGACCGACCTGGCCGCGATCGGATACATCAGGAAGCCGTGGCGGCTGTAGACGACCTCGTCGCCCGGCCCGGCATAGGCGCGCACGATCAGCGCGATGATCTCGTCCGAGCCGGCGCCCACGACGATCCGCGACGGGTCGAGCCCGTGATGGCGGGCCAGCGCCTCCCGCAGGCGGGTCGAGCCGCCGTCGGGATAGCGGTGGATCTCCGCCGCCACCGCCGCATAGGCGTCGACCGCCCGCGGGCTCGGCCCCAGCGCCCCCTCGTTGGAGGCGAGGCGGATCTGGCGGCCGCCGCCCGGCGCATGGGCCTCGCCGCCGACGTAGGCGGCGATGTCGAGGATTCCGGGGCGGGGCGTCGGGGCCGACTGCGCCATCGGGGGCACCTTTCGAGACTGCGGACGGACGATCAGGCGGGGAGGCGGACCGGGTCCGGCCAGCATCCCACGACGGTGACGCGGACGAAGCTCTCGCCCAGCGCCTCGCGCAGATGGTCGAGGCGGGGATCACCGGGCGCCACGGCCTCGGCGATCTCCACCAGATGCTGCGAGGCGCCCTCGACCTTGCTGTCGAACAGGCTTCGGAAGGACCGTGGCGGCAGTCCAGCGGCGGTGAGCGCGTCCTTGAGCCGTCCGCGGCTCATGTCGCGGCCGAGTTCCACGATCAGGCCGCTGCAGTCGTGTCCCGTGGCCTCTGCCCGGATCGTCCCGAGGACGTAGCAGGCGCGCTCGTAGGCATCCGGCGCCGTCGCGAAGGGAAGGCGCATGCAGATCCGCGGCGCGCCGGCGTCGTCGGTCGCCAGCGCGCGCCACCAGGGATCCGGATCGTCGTCGAGCGGCACGGGAAGCACGGCGAACGTCGCCGTCCCCTCCCCGATCGCGCGCAGCGCCGCCATCTGCGAATTGACGGGCAGCAACGGCGTGACGCTGCCGAAATGGTCACGCGCCACGTCCCAGAAGCCGAGCACGTCGTCCGGCGGAAGGGCCACGGCGACGGCGACCGACGCCTGCATCTGCACGAACGACGACATCAGCTCCCGCCAGATGCGGACGAGGGCCGAGGCCGGGAACGGACCGCCGTGGCGCCCGAGCAGGCGCCGCACGATGGTCGCCTCGCGGCCGGGGCGCGCGACGCCGGCGGTCGTCGAGGCCCCCTTCGCCGCGACGACGAGCGACACGAGTTCGGCGCGCCGCATGATCAGATCCTGGATCTGGTCGTCGATCGCGTCGATCTGGGCGCGGACATCGTCGAGGGCTGGCGTGGTCGTCATCGCTCTCGGTTCGGCCGGTGGAACGTCGGACCGACGGGGTCGGCGGTAAGCTTTTTGGCGGCACTCCCGCCAAAAAGCAAAAGGAACATTGACACGCCTGTCCCGCGATCCTAGCCATGCTGTCCCATATTGCCGGACCGCCAGAGCCCCGTCCCGATGTCGCCGGACCCGTCCACCGTTCCGTCGGAGCCACTTCTCGACGCGGTGCCGGCGCCTCCGGCGACCCAGCGCGTGATGATCGGCGCCGCCTCCCCGATGCCGCTGGACGGCGGCGACGCGCTCGGCCCCTTCACGCTCGCCTATCGGACCTACGGCCGCCTCTCCCCCGACCGGTCGAACGCCGTCCTCGTCTGCCATGCGCTGACCGGGGACCAGTACGTGGCCGACCACCACCCCGTCACCGGCAAGCCCGGATGGTGGGACACCATGGTCGGCCCCGGCCGGCCGATCGACACCGAGCGTTACTTCGTCGTCTGCGCGAACGTCATCGGCGGCTGCATGGGCTCGACCGGCCCGGCCGACGCCGACCCGCGCACCGGCAATCCGTTCGGACTGTCCTTCCCGGTCATCACGGTCGGCGACATGGTCCGGGCGCAGGCGCTGCTCCTCGATCACCTCGGCATCGACCAGCTGTTCGCCGTGATCGGCGGGTCGATGGGCGGCATGCAGGTCCTGCAATGGGCGGTCGCCTATCCCGAGCGCGTCTTCTGCGCGATCCCGATCGCGACGGCCAGCCGGCACAGCGCGCAGAACATCGCCTTCCACGAGGTCGGGCGGCAGGCGATCATGGCCGACCCGGACTGGCGCGGCGGCGCCTACCTGCTGGAGGGCACCCGCCCCGTCCGCGGGCTCGCCGTCGCCAGGATGGCGGCGCACATCACCTATCTTTCCGAGCCCGCGCTGCACCGGAAGTTCGGAAGGAACCTGCAGGACCGGGCGCGGCTGTCGTTCGGCTTCGACGCGGATTTCCAGGTCGAGAGCTATCTGCGCCACCAGGGCTCGGCCTTCGTCGACCGGTTCGACGCGAACTCCTATCTCTACATCACGAGGGCGATGGACTATTTCGACCTCGCGGGCGAGCACGGCGGCCATCTCGCCAACGCTTTCCGCCACGGGCCCAAGGGCACGCCCGTCCGCTTCTGCCTCGTCTCCTTCACCTCCGACTGGCTGTTCCCGACGTCGGAGAGCCGGACGATCGTCCACGCGCTCAACGCCGTCGCCGCCAACGTCAGCTTCGTGGAGATCGAGAGCGACAAGGGCCACGACGCCTTCCTCCTGCACGAGCCGGCGTTCTGGAAGGTGATCCGGGGCTTCCTCGACGGCTGCGCCGAGCACCGCGGCCTGCCGCCCCGGGCGGCCGAATGACCGCCGCCCCGCGCATCCTGGGTCCGCTGCGGACCGTCCAGCGGCCGTCCGGTCCGATCCGCGACGACTTCCGCATGATCGTCGACCTGATCGAGCCGGGGACGCGCGTGCTCGACGTCGGCTGCGAGGACGGGCGGCTGCTCGAGCTGCTGGTCGAGGCCAAGGGGGTCGACGGGCGCGGGATCGAACTGTCGATGGCCGGCGTCCACACCGCGGTCTCGCACGGGCTCTCGGTGATCCAGGGCGACGCGGACACCGACCTGAACGACTATCCCTCCGCCGCCTTCGACTACGTGGTGCTCTCGCAGACGATCCAGGCCACGCGCGATCCGCGCGGCGTGCTCGACAACCTCGTCAGGATCGGTCGTCGTGCGATCGTCAGCCTGCCGAACTTCGGCTATTGGCGCATCCGGATGCAGCTTCTGCTGAACGGCCGGATGCCGCGGACCTGGCAGCTCGGCCACGAGTGGTGGGAAACGCCGAACATCCACCTGTGCACGCTGACGGACTTCGAGGACCTCTGCACGCGTCTCGGCATCGTCATCGAGACGCGGCGCATCCTCGGCCGGGGCGGCGCGCGCCGGACCCCGCTGATGCCGAACCTTCTGGCCGAGCAGGCCGTCTACCTGCTCAGCCGACGCTGACGGCGCCATTCGCGCCGGGATGGGGCGGGAGAGCCCGCCGGAAAGGATCACCGCGATGTCGACCCTGCACAAGACCGCCATGGAGGCCGTCCTCGCCGCCGCGCGCGAGGACGTCGCGGAGAGCCTGAAGGACCAGGGCATCGCCGACGCGCACGGCGAGGACGCCGACGACATCGTGCTCGACGTCGCGATCCTGCACGCCTACCGCGTGTTCGTGCGCATCTGCGAGCAGTTCGGCCACGAGGTGGACGAGGGCCTCTTCGCCGATCTCGCCGGCGAACTGGCCGAAGAGATCGCCGAGGAAGGGTGACGGACCCTCAGCCGCCGGTCGCCCGCGCGGCCTTCTCCTCCTCCGCGGCGTCCATGTAGGCGCCGAAGGTCCGCTCGATCAGGTCGCGCGGGATGTCGCGCGTGATGAAGACGATCTTCGACCGCCGCTCGTCCCCCGGCCACGCCTCGATCTGCACCGGCGGGTGGAACAGGTGCTGGACCCCGTGGATGACGACCGGCCGATCCGCGCCCGTCACGTCCAGCACCCCCTTCACCCGGAGCAGGTCGTCGCCGCGCAGCGAGATCAACGTCTCCATGAAGGCGACGAAGGCGCCCCAGTCGATCTTCCGGTCGACCGTCAGGCAGAACGCCGAGATCCGGTCGTCGTGCCGGTTGACGTCGTTGTGGTGATGGTCGTGATGGTCGTGATGGTCGTGGCCGTGGGCATGATCCTGCCCGTGGTCGTGGTCCGCATGGGCGTGATGATCGTGCCCGTGATCATGGCCGTGCCCGTGCCCATGGTCGTGGCCGTGATCGTGGTCGCACCGGCCATGGTCGTGGTCGCAGTGCGAATGGTCCGGCGCGTCCCGGTACGCCTCCTCCCGCAGCCAGCGGACGACGTCCGGCCCCTTGGTCTCGGGGTTGTAGAGGCCGGCGTCGAACAGCGAGCGCGGCTCGATCGCCCCGTGGCTCGCGCGGATGCGCGGGGCGGCGGGGTTCAGCGCGCGCAGCCGCGCCTCCAGCGCCGCGATGCGCGCCTCGTCCGCGATGTCCGTCTTGGTCAGGACGATGCGGTCCGCGACCGCGGCCTGCTTGATGCTCTCCTGATGCTCGTCGAGTTCCTTCGAGCCGTTCACGGCGTCGACCGTGGTGATCACCCCGTCGAGCCGGTAGCGGGCGGAGAGCAGCGGGTCGGACATCAGGGTGTGGAGGATTGGGGCCGGGTCGGCGAGGCCCGTCGTCTCGACGACCACCCGGTCGAAGGCCGGGATCTCGCCCCGCACCCGCTTCACGAACAGGTCGCGCAGCGTGTCCACGAGGTCGCCGCGCACCGTGCAGCACAGGCATCCGCTGTCCAGCAGCACCGTCTGCTCGTTCGCCTGCTCCACCAGCAGATGGTCGAGCCCGACCTCGCCGAACTCGTTGATGACGACGGCGGTGTTCGCCATCGCCGGATCGCGGACCAGCTTCGAGAGAAGCGTCGTCTTGCCCGATCCGAGGAAACCAGTCAGCACGGACACGGGAAGACGGACGGCGGGAGCCTGGGCGGGGGGAGCCTGGGCGGCGGGAGCCTGGGCGGCGGGAGCCTGGGCGGCGGTGGTCATGGCGCGGTCCTCGCGGGTTCGTCGGCCGGGGTCGTCGCGCATCCGGCGCAGACGCCGCGGACCTCGACGGTCGGGGTGGTGACGGTGAAGCCGCGCGCGGCGGCGGCGGTGGCGATCGCGGCGGCGATGCCCGGGTCGGTCATCTCGACGACCTCGTCGCAGGTCCCGCAGACGAGGAACTGACCCGCGTGGGAAACCCCGGGCTCGGCGCAGCCGACGTAGGCGTTCAGGCTTTCGATCCGGTGGACGAGGCCCTGGGCCACGAGGAAGTCGAGCGCGCGATAGACGGTCAGCGGGGCGGTGCGACCGCCGCCGGCGCGGTCCATGTCCTCGAGGATGGCGTAGGCGCCGCGCGGCTTGTGCGCCGCCCAGACCAGCTCGAGGACCTGACGGCGAAGCGGCGTCAGCCGCGCGCCCCGCCGCTCGCACAGCCCCTCGGCCCGGGCGAGCGCGGTCTCCACGCAATGGCCGTGGTCGTGGTGATGGTGTCCGTGCGCGGGTCGGGGCATCTCGGTCATGGGAAGGACTGTAGCGGTCCGAACGCCGATCCGCACCCCCGGCGCGACGGGGCGGACGATCGCCCCGCGACTTTCGTATGGACCCGGAGATGCGACCATCCTACGTTCGTAAGGTAAAGAGGAAGCGCCATGATCGAAACCGCGACCGAGATCCGCACGTTCCAGCCGCGCGAGACGCTGTTTGCGCAGGGCGACAGCGGTGACCACGCCTTCGTCATCCGCAGCGGCGAGGTCGAGGTGTTCCGGATGTCGAACGGCATCCCGATGACGCTCGGCGTCGTCCGCCCCGGCGAACTCCTGGGCGAGGTCGCGCTGCTCGATGGCGGGACACGGCTCGCCCACGCGGTCGCCCTGACCGAGGTGGAAGCGGTCCGCATCCACCGCGACGTGTTCGAGCGCTATCTGCAGGACATGGACGGGATGGCGGGGATCATCGTGAACTCGCTGATCGACTACGTCCGGACCAGCATCGGGATGATCGACGACATGATGCGGATCGACGACATCATGGCCGGCGACGTCGACGGAAGTTCGACCGCCTGAGGCGACGGACCTCGGGACTCCCGTCCGTCCGCCGCCCGGTGTATCCTCCCGGGCGTGGTAATCCCCCCAGCCTCGGACGGCGCATGTCGAAGCGGTCACTCCTCCTCGTCCCCGTGTCGGTCGCGCTGGTCGGCTGCGTCCTGACGGACGTTCCCCCGGGGCAGATGGTCCAGGTCGTCACCGACCCGCCCGCGGCGGTCTGCGATCTGATGACCGACCGCGGCCGGGCGACGGTCCACGCGACGCCCGCCGTCGCCATGGTGCCGATCGGCCGCGGCGACATGACGGTGACCTGCCAGGCGAAGGGGTTCGAGCCGGCGATGCTCACGGTCGAGAATTTCGCCCGCAACTTCGTGCCCGAGCAGGTGGTGCAGCGAAGCCTCGGCCGGCCGGACATCCAGCCGCCGACGCCGATCTACGGCTATCCGGACATGGTCCGCCTGTCCCTCACGCCGCTGCCCGAACCCGTGAGACGGTGACGGTCGCGCCTCGTGGCGGGCCGTCCGACCGCCGCACGCCGGGCGGCAGGATCGGGCGGCAGGCGGAACGGGGGCCGGGAGGGACAGGAACGGGACGAGGAGCAGGGCGCAGCGCCCGGGCGAGGATCGGGTCATGGCGTCCGGACGGATGTGCCGCGGATCCGCCGACGCTATCCGAAAGCGGGATCGCCGTCGCCGGGATCCGTCAGACCGACCAGTCCAGCCCGTCCGGCACCACGTGGGACATGGAGAGGGCCGGCGCCGGATCGCCGTGCGCCCGCACCACCTGGGCCGGCACGCCGACCGCCGTCGACCGCGGCGGGACCCTGTCGAGGACCACGCTGCCGGCGCCGATCCGCGCGCCGTCGCCCACCTGCACGTTCCCGAGGATCGTGGCGCCCGCACCGATCAGCACGCCGCGGCCGACCTTGGGATGCCGGTCGCCGCTGTCCTTGCCGGTGCCGCCGAGGGTGACGAGGTGGAGCATCGAGCTGTCGTGGCCGACCGTCGCGGTCTCGCCGATGACGACGCCGGTCCCATGGTCGATGAAGACGCCGGCGCCGATGCGCGCCGCCGGATGGATGTCGACCGCGAAGACCTCGTTCGCCTGGGCCGACAGCCAGACGGCCAGTTCCCGCCGGCCGCGCCGCCACAGCACGTGGGCCGCCCGGTAGGTCTGGAGAGCGTGGAACCCCTTGGCGTAGAGGAGGCCGGTCAGCTCGTCCGGGAAGGCCGGGTTCCGGTCGACCGACGCGGCGAGGTCGGTCGCGGCCGTCGCGACGGTCACCGGCTCCTCGGCGAAGAGGGCGGACAGCAGGCCGTGGAGGGCGTCGGAGGTGACGTCCGCCGTCGCCAGCTTGGCGGCGAGCAGGGCGGCCAGCGCGTCGGCGAAATCCGAACGGTCGAGAACGGCGCGGCGCATCTGCGCCCCGAGGACCGGTTCGCGCGCCGCCACCTCGGCCGCCTGCCGTCGCAGCCGCCGCCACGCCGCGGGCGTGCGGTCGGGGGAGGCGGTCTCGGGCAGGGTCGTGTCGAGGGACGCGACCGGAAGGGTCGCGGTTCCGTCCGGCATGGCTCAGGCTCCGTCGGGCCGGAACGCGGCCCCGTCTCACCCGATATGGGCGCGCGCCGCCCTCAGCGCAGCGCCGCGCAGGCCCGCTGGATCCGCGCGCAGGCGTCCTCCAGCAAGGTTGTCGAGGTGGCGTAGGAGATGCGGAAGAAGGGCGAGAGGCCGAACGCCGCGCCCTGCACCACCGCCACACCCTCGCTCTCGAGCAGGTAGGTGGCGAAATCGTCGTCGGTCTTCAGCACCTGCCCGCCCGGCGTCGTCTTCCCGATCGTGCCGGCACAGCTCGGATAGACGTAGAACGCGCCCTCCGGCCGGTGGCAGGTGATCCCGCTGGCCTGGTTCAGCATCGAGACCACGAGGTCGCGACGGTCCTTGAAGACCAGCGCGCGCTCCCTGATGAAGTCCTGCGGGCCGTTGAGCGCCTCGACCGCCGCCGCCTGCGAGACGGACGAGGGGTTCGAGGTCGTCTGGCTCTGCATCGCGCCCATCGCCTTGATGAGCGCCTTCGGCCCGCCGGCGTAGCCGATGCGCCAGCCGGTCATCGCATAGGACTTCGACACGCCGTTGACGGTCAGCGTCCGGTCGTAGAGATCGGGCGCGACCTGCGCGATGGTGGTGAACGCGAAGCCGTCGTAGGCGAGGTGCTCGTACATGTCGTCGACCATGATGAGCACGTGCGGATGGCGCCGCAGCACCGCCGCCAGAGCCTTCAGCTCGTCGGCCGTGTAGGCGGCCCCGGTCGGATTCGACGGCGAGTTGAGGACCAGCCACTTGGTCCGGGCCGTGATCGCCCGCTCCAGCCCCTCGGGCCGCAGCTTGAAGCCGTCGGCCTGCGGGCACTCCACGAACACGGGCGTGCCCTCGGCCAGCACCGCCATGTCGGGATAGCTGACCCAGTAGGGCGCCGGAACGATGACCTCGTCACCGGGGTTCAGGGTCGCCATGAAGGCGTTGTAGAGAACCTGCTTGCCGCCGTTCGAGACGGTGATCTGGTCGAGCGCGTAGTCGAGGCCGTTCTCGCGCTTGAACTTGGCGCGGATGGCGGCCTTCAGTTCCGGCGTGCCGTCGACCGCGGTGTACTTCGTCTGCCCCTCGCGGATGGCGCGGTACGCCGCCTCCTTGATGTTGTCGGGCGTATCGAAGTCCGGCTCGCCGGCGCCGAGGCCGATCACGTCGCGCCCGGCCGCCTGGAGCTCCCGTGCCTTCTGGGTGACCGCGATGGTCGGCGAGGGCTTGATGCGGGCGAGGCGCTGGGAGGTGATCGACATGGAGCTATTCCGGATAGGTCGGCGCGGAAGGTGGGGCGGACATTAGGCCGGGCCGCCCGGAGCGGCAAGCGTGGCGATGGGCCCGGCTCGACACCCGTCGGCCGGGCGATATAGATTCCTTTGTATGGAAAGCGAGTTCAACATACTCCAGCCGCTTCCGGGTACCTCGCTGCAGGCCCTCGTGTTCGCGACGGCGGTTCTGATCATCGTGGTGTTCCTCGCGGTCGAGGTGATCCGCGGCAAGCTGCGCCGGCGCTGGCAAGAGCGCCGCGGCATCCGGCCGGAGATCACGACACTGCGCCGGCTCTGCTCGGAACTGGAGATGCGCGGGCTGGAGAACGTCAAGATTCCCGGCCGTCGTCGCCTTCCGCGGATCGAATACGTGCTCCGCCTGCCCTATTCGGTCGTCGTGATCGTCTTCGGACCGCGCGACGCCCACGGCGACCTGCAGATCCGCGAAGGCGGGCAGGTCTGGGGCTGGCACGAGTTCGGCCGCGAGCACATGCAACTCGATCCCCCCCGCGAGTTGCGGGAACTGGCCAAGGCGCTTCAGCAGGCGCATCCCTTCGTGAAGGTGCGCCCGTTCTACGTGATGCCGTCGACCGTGACATTGCCGCAGAAGGGCATCCCCAAGGGCGTGATCCGCGCCGACGCCATGGCCGAGGCGCTGCGCGCCGCGATCTGGGAGGACAAGGCGGGGCCGAAGGGCAACACCGACCTGATCGAGAAGGTCTGGAACGAGCTTCTGGAGACGGCGCAGCCGCACGGGACCCACCACACGCCGCGCCACATGTCGCCGGCGACGCAGCCGGCCCGAAACTAGACAGGCATCGGAAGGGCGCTGCCGGACGCCCGACTGGTCCGGACCGCGGGACGGGTCTACGTTGCTGTCCATGACCGCGCCCAACACCATGACCACGCCCCCCGTCCTCGCCACGCCGCTGCGCGCCGAACAAAGGCTGGAGGCGGGACGGCGGTTCGCCCTGACGTCCGATTTCCGGCCGGCCGGCGACCAGCCGAAGGCGATCATCGACCTCGTCGCGGGGCTGCGCGCGGGCGAGAAGGACCAGGTGCTCCTGGGCGTGACCGGGTCGGGCAAAACCTTCACCGTCGCCCACGTGATCCAGGAACTCCAGCGCCCGACGCTGATCCTGGCGCCCAACAAGACCCTGGCGGCGCAGCTCTATGGGGAATTCAAGAGCTTCTTTCCGGATAATGCGGTCGAGTACTTTGTTTCCTACTACGACTACTACCAGCCGGAAGCCTACGTTCCCCGGACGGACACCTACATCGAGAAGGAAAGCTCGATCAACGAACAGATCGACCGGATGCGCCACGCCGCGACCCGGTCGCTGCTCGAGCGCGACGACGTCATCATCGTCGCCTCCGTCTCCTGCATCTACGGCATCGGCTCGGTCGAACTCTATTCGGAGATGACGCTGACGCTGGAGACGGGAAAGCCCTATCCGCGACAGCAGCTCCTCGCCCGGCTCGTCGAACTTCAATACCGGCGCAACGATGCCGGATTCGCCCGCGGTTCGTTCCGCGTGCGCGGCGACACGATCGAGCTGTTCCCCGCCCACCTCGAGGACCGGGCCTGGCGCCTGTCGCTGTTCGGGGACGAGCTGGAGCAGATCCACGAGATCGACCCCCTGACCGGCGAGAAGATCGCGGCGCTGGACGCGGTGCGCGTCTACGCCAACAGCCACTACGTCACGCCCAAGCCGACGCTCCACCAGGCGGTCAAGCAGATCCAGGCCGACCTCAAGGTCCGGCTGGAGGCGTTCTACGCCGAGGGCAAGCTGCTGGAGGCCCAGCGGTTGGAGCAGCGGACCCAGTTCGACGTCGAGATGATGATCGCCACCGGCTCCTGCGCCGGGATCGAGAACTACAGCCGCTACCTCACCGGCCGGAAGCCGGGCGAGCCGCCGCCCACGCTGTTCGAGTACCTGCCCGACAACGCGCTGCTGTTCGTGGACGAGAGCCACGTGATGGTGCCGCAGGTGGGCGGCATGTACCGCGGCGACTTCATGCGGAAGTCGACGTTGTCCGACTTCGGCTTCCGCCTGCCCTCCTGCATCGACAACCGGCCGCTGAAGTTCGAGGAGTGGGACGCGATGCGCCCGCCGTCGGTCTTCGTTTCGGCCACGCCCGGCCCGTGGGAGATGGAGCGCACGGGCGGCGTCTTCGTCGAGCAGGTGGTCCGCCCGACCGGCCTGATCGACCCGCCCGTCATCATCCGTCCGACCGACAGCCAGGTCGACGACCTGATCGCCGAGTGCAAGGCGGTGACGGGCAAGGGCCTGCGCGCGCTGGTCACCACCTTGACCAAGAAGATGGCCGAGGCGCTGACCGAGTACCTGATCGAGGCCGGGCTGAAGGTCCGCTACATCCACTCCGACGTCGAGACGCTGGAGCGGATCGAGATCATCCGCGACCTGCGGCTCGGCGTCTTCGACGTGCTGGTCGGCATCAACCTCCTGCGCGAGGGCCTCGACATCCCGGAATGCGGGCTCGTCGCGATCCTCGATGCGGACAAGGAGGGGTACCTGCGCTCCAGGACCTCGCTGATCCAGACGATCGGCCGTGCGGCGCGCAACCTCGAGGGGCGGGCGATCCTCTATGCCGACAGGGTCACCGACTCGATGCAGTACGCCATCGACGAGACCGACCGCCGGCGCCGCAAGCAGCAGGCCTACAACGAGGCCAACGGCATCACGCCGGAGAGCGTGAAGAAGGCGATCGGCGACGCGCTCTCCTCGGTCTACGACCGCGCCGACCGGGTGGAGGTCGACACGGGCCTGACGGGGGCGCAGACCCTGGCCGGCAAGGACCTTAAGGCGGTGATGGCCGATATCGAGAAGCGGATGCGGGCTGCCGCCGCGGACCTGGAGTTCGAGACGGCGGCGAAGCTGCGCGACGAGCTGCGCCGGCTGGAGGCGATGGACCTCGGCCTCGCGCCGGGACCGGCCGCCAACAACATCGGGATCTCCACCGGGCAGGTGGGCCGCGGGCGGCCGTCGGGCGAGGGCCACACCAGCAAGCAGACGCGGGCGGGGGCGCGCGACGGTCGCGGCCTGCCGAAGGGCGCCCGGACGGGGAACGCGCGGCCGACCGACGACGGCGGGGTGGACGTGGGCGGCGTGCAGTTCGGGGGAAGCCGGACACGCAAGCGGCGATAGGCGGCCGGGCGAGGTCGTCCTCGCCGAGGTCGCGCCACGCAGTCAGGGTCTCCGCCAATCAGCCGCACGGGCTGGAGCGCATTCTTGATCGCGTGGCTGACATGGGTCACGGACCGGCCGAGCGCCGCCAGATGCTCCTGCTGCTGCTCGTGCAGGAGGCGCTGGCGCAGGCGCGTCACGTCCGACTGGATCCCGACGTCGGCGACGACCCATCCGGCCCCGGGTTGCCCCGCGCGATCGACCGATCCCGCGCG
Source organism: Rhodospirillales bacterium (assembly GCA_947457845.1). Lineage (GTDB taxonomy): Bacteria > Pseudomonadota > Alphaproteobacteria > Azospirillales > Azospirillaceae > CANGXM01. Next base: position 13,090 of record CANGXM010000031.1, read on the forward strand.
CCCACCGTCGGAACGTGTCCGGAAGGCGCGGTCCGTCCGTCCGTGTGCGGTCTGCCGCGCGCGTCGCGACTGGATTGGGTGTTTCCACCCGGTCCGAACCCGCGCTAGAAGCACGGGCGATGACGCCCGCCGCCCCCCTTCCCGCCCCGGCGCCACCCCCGGCGGCCGATCCCGCGCCCGCGCTCTCGGTCGTCGTTCCGGTGCTGAACGAGGCGGAGAACGTGATCCCGCTCCTCGACGAGATCGAGGGGGCGCTGGCGGCGCGAGGCGGGTTCGAGGTGCTGTTCGTGGACGATGGCTCGACCGATGGCACGGCCGCCGCCCTCGCCCCCCGCCTCTGCGACCGGGTCCGCCTCGTCCGCCACGCCGAGCGGCGGGGCCAGAGTGCGGCCGTCCGCACCGGCGTCCGGAACGCCCGCGGCGCGTGGATCGCCACGCTGGACGGCGACGGGCAGAACGACCCGGCGGACATCCCCGCCCTCCTCGACCGACGCGACGCCGGCCTGTCGCTGGTCGCCGGGCTGCGGCGCGTGCGCAACGACAGCCTGTCCAAGCGGCTGGCCAGCCGCCTCGCCAACGGGGTCCGCGACGCGATCCTGCGCGACGGCTGCCGCGACTCGGGCTGCGGGCTCAAGCTTTTCCGGCGCGACGCCTTCCTCGACCTGCCCGCCTTCGTGGCACTGCACCGGTTCCTGCCGGCCCTGTTCCTGTCGCAGGGCCACGGGGTCGCCTACGTGGACGTCGGGCACCGGCCGCGGCGTGCGGGAACGTCGAAGTACGGGAATCTGCGCCGGGCGCTGGTCGGGATCCTCGATCTGGCCGGCGTCTTCTGGCTACAGCGGCGCGCCGTCCGGCCGACCGCGATCACCGAGGACCGGCCGGGGCCCTGAGGGGCGGCCGGCGGAGGGACGCGCGCATGCTGGCGTGGTTCGACGACAAGTCGCACTGGGAACTGCTGTGGATCGGCGTCGGCTTCTTCGGCCAGGCGTTGTTCTCCATGCGGTTCCTGCTGCAGTGGATCGCCAGCGAGAGGGCGCGCAAGTCGATCGTCCCGGAACTCTTCTGGTACTTCAGCCTCGCCGGCGGGGTCACCCTCTTCGCCTATGCGGTCCACCGCGAGGATCCGGTCTTCACCGCGGGCCAGGGCCTCGGCCTCGTCATCTATCTCAGGAACATCTGGCTGATCCGGCGCGAGAAGCGCGAGCGTGCGGCGGCGGCCGATCCGCCGGTGAGCCGGTGAGGAAGGGGCGCGACGCATGACCGGTCGCCTGTCTTTGGGCCGCGCGGCCCTGATCGCGCTCGTCTGCCTCGCGGCGTTCCTGCCCGGCTTCGCCCTGCTCCCGGTCACCGACCGCGACGAGGGACGCTTCGCCCAGGCGTCGAAGCAGATGCTGGAGACGGGCGACTTCGTCGACATCCGCTTCCAGGAGGAGGCGCGCCACAAGAAGCCGATCGGGATCTACTGGCTCCAGTCGGTGGCGGTCACCGCCGTCTCGGCGGTGTCGGGCGATCCTGCGCCGCCCATCTGGGCCTATCGGCTGCCCTCGCTTCTCGGCGCGCTCGTCGGCGCGGTGGCGACCGGCTGGATCGGTGCCCTGCTGTTCGGGCCGGCGGTGGGGCTGGCGGCGGGGATCATGATCGCCGGCGCGCTCGTGGTGGGAGTGGAGGCGCGGCTCGCCAAGACAGACGCCGCCCTCTTCGCCGCGATCCTGATCGCCCAGGCGGCGCTCGCCGCCGCCTATCTGCGGCGCGGGCCGGGCGCGCCCGTGGGCGGGCCGGGGATCGGCCTCGGCGGCGCGCTGGCGTTCTGGGCCGCGGTCGGGGTCGGAATCCTGATCAAGGGGCCGGTGCTGCCGCTCGTCATCGGGGCGACCGTCCTCGGCCTCCTCGTCGCCGACCGGCGGGCCGGCTGGCTGCGCGAGCTGCGCCCGCTGGTCGGGATCCCGCTGGCGGCGCTGATCGTCCTTCCCTGGCTGGTCGCGATCACGGTCGTCAGCCGCGGCGAGTTCTTCGGGGCGTCGGTCGGCGGCGACTTCCTCGGCAAGCTCTTCGGCGAGCAGGTGGCCCACGTCTTCTGGCCGGGATACTACGTCCTGACCCACATGCTGACGTTCTGGCCCTTCGCCGCGCTGACCGTGTTCGCGCTGCCCTGGGCGTGGAAGCGGCGGCGCGAGCCCGCCGTTCGCTTCTGCCTCGCCTGGATCGTGCCGACGTGGCTCGTGTTCGAGATCACGCCGGTGAAGCTGCTGCACTACGTCATGCCGGCGTTCCCGGCGGTGGCGATGCTGGCGGCGGCGGCGCTGTTCGCCGGATACGACACCCTCGACCGGCGTCCGGGGCGGCGGGCGTGGTGGATCGGCCTCGCGATCGGCGCGGTTCCGACCGTGCTCCTCGCCGTCGCCTTCGCGGCCGCGCCGATGTGGGAGGCGGCGGGCCTCGTCCTTCTCGCCTTCGACCCGGCGGGCTTCGACCCGATCGCGGCCGCCGGCGTGGTCGTCGTCTGCGCCGCGGTCGCGGCGGGTCTGATGCTCGTCCGCCGAGCCCGGCCGGCGCCCGCCGTCGGCGCCTTCCTGATCGCGGCGCTCGCGCTCTACCCCACGGCCTACGTGCGGGTCCTCCCGGGGCTCGACACGCTCTGGATCAGTCGGAACCTCGCGGCGACGGTCACCGCCATCGACCTCGCCGACGGCTGCACGGCCCCGGCGATCGCCACCGCCGGCTACTCCGAGCCGAGCCTGGTCTTCCTGCTGGGCACCGGCTTGCGGCTCGTCCGCAACGGGGCGACGGCGGCGGAGCACCTGCTGGCCGGCGACCGGTGCGCGCTCGCGCTGGTCGAGGAACGGCAGCTGGGGCCGTTCCAGCGGCAGCTGGAGGCGGCGGGGCGCGGGCCGTTCGGCCTCGCCATCGTCGGCGGCTTCAACTACGCCGCCGGACGCGAGGCCTACGTCCACGTCTTCGCGCTCGACGGGGAGTGAGCCCCGGCGGCTGGCCTCAGTCGGGGTCGGTCCCCTCGACGATCGCCACCACCGGCCAGATCGCCGCGTATCCGAGCGCCGCGAGGCAGACGACGGCCGTTCCGCGCACGCCGCGCTGCTCGAAGGCGAACGGGCGGCGGAAGACGGCGACGGCCGCGAAGAACAGATAGAACGAGAGAAGGGCCCAGAAGGCGCTGGTCATGGTCGGATCCCCTGCGGTGGTCCGGACCCTAAGCGCACCATGGTTACCGGCGGGTTAAGCCCATCGGCCGGCCGCCCGAACGCGAAACGCCCCGGCGGTGAGGAGCCGCCGGGGCGTTTTCGTTCGTCGCGTCGAAGGTTTGGTGCGGTCGAGAAGACTCGAACTTCCACGGGGGTTAGCCCACAGCGACCTCAACGCTGCGCGTCTACCAGTTCCGCCACGACCGCAAGACCATCGGGCCGGGCGGGGATAGCAAATCTCCCCGACACGATCAAGGCACGAAAGACCCCGACCCGCGACGCGCCCCATATTGACACCCGACGGACCCGCTGCAAGACCTCCCTCGCCCTACGGACGGTTTCCCATGGCCATCCCCTCCTCCGGTCTCGAATGGCGCATCACCGACACGCCCGTCCCCTACGCAGAGGCGGTCGCGGCGATGGAGGCGCGCGTCGCCGCGATCCGGGAGGGGACGGCGCCGGAACTCGTCTGGCTCCTCGAGCATCCGCCCGTCTACACCGCGGGCACCAGCGCGCGGGACGAGGACCTGCTCGACGCCGGGGACGTGCCCGTCGTGCGCACCGGGCGCGGCGGGCAGTTCACCTTCCACGGGCCCGGCCAGCGGGTCGGCTACGTGATGCTCGACCTGCGCCGCCGCGACCGCGCGGACCTGCGGGCCTTCGTCCACGACCTGGAGGCCTGGCTGATCGACACCCTCGCGCTGTTCGCCATCCGCGGCGAACGGCGGGACGGGCGGGTGGGCATCTGGGTGGACCGGCGCCCGTACGGCGGGCTGCCGGGGACGGAGGACAAGATCGCCGCGATCGGCGTGCGCGTGCGCCAATGGGTCACGTTCCACGGCGTCGCGCTGAACGTCGATCCGGAACTCGAACGGTTCCGCGGCATCGTGCCCTGCGGGATCCGCGCGCACGGCGTGACCTCGATGCACGCGCTCGGGCACCTCGTCTCGCCGGAGGAGGTCGACGCGGCGCTGCGCCACGCGTGGACCGGCGTCTTCGGCGACCGCTGATCCGAATTGTGACTTAAGGTTGCGTTTCCCGATGGAAATGGAACAATTTCTGCGCTAATCGAGAAGCGTGCGACATGCTCACGGCCCCAGACCTGCCGACGCGGATCGGCTCCTTTGGCGACTTGCGGACGCGACCGCGGGGCTGAGCGGGCTATCGCTCTATCGTGCCGTCGTCTCGGTCCTCGCGACGACGCTGGACACCACCTTCGTCGCCCTCACCTTCCGCCCGCCCGAGACCCGTTCGGCCGCGGACGGAACTCCGGTCGCCATCCATGCGCGCCCGGACGGAACGGCGTCCGTGAGGCCGGTGCCGACGATCCTCGGCGTCCCCGGCACCATCGTGTTCGACGGCGTGGTCCATCCCTGCGTCGGCCATCTCCGGGCGCTTCATCCGCTGTCGGGGGATCCGCCGGCGGCTGACCTCCGCCTCGTGGCGATTGCGGACGACGACGGCACGCCGCTGGGCGAGATCGCGGTCTTCTTCGCCGCCCCCGCCCCCGCCCCCGGGATCGTCGAGGTCATCGCGATCTTCGCCCGGCGCGTGGCCGTCGACATGCGCCACACGCAGACCGAGGTGGAACTGAACCGCCTCGCGATGACCGATCCGCTGACCGGCCTCGCCAACCGTCGCGCGTTCATGGGCGCAGCCGACCGGGAGGTGCGCCGGGCGCGGCGGTTCGGGGACGTGCTGTCGTCGATGATCGTCGACCTCGACCACTTCAAGCACATCAACGACCGCGCGGGCCACGCGGCCGGCGACCAGGTGCTGCACCGGTTCGCGGAAGGCATGACCCGGACCCTGCGGTCCATCGACATCGTGGGCCGGATCGGCGGCGAGGAGTTCGCGCTCCTCCTGCCGGGCACGCCCCTTGCGGGCGCGATGTTGACGGCGGACAGGATCCGCGGAACGGCCCGGTCGGTGGCCCTGCCGCACGCGGTCGGCCTTCCCGCGTTGACGATCAGCGTCGGGGTGGCGGAACTGCACCCGGGCGACGCCTCGTCCGACGCGATGCTCGGGCGGGCGGACGCCGCGATGTACCGGGCGAAGCGGGGCGGGCGGGACCGGAGCATCGCCGCCGACCCGCCGGACGCGATCGCGCGGGACGCCATCGGATGAGCGGCGTCAGCTGAAGGGGTGGAGGTCGGGGTCCGGCCCGTCGGGCTCCAGGCGGAACCGGCGGCCATTCCAGTCCAGCACGAGGGTGCCCAGGGTCCCGCCGAGGACGGCGCGGGCCCGGCGCTCCACCTCGTCCACCGGCATGGCGGCGTCGATCCGCGTCAGCGCCGTCAGGTCCGCCTGCCGCCATTTCCGCGACGCCCAGGCGAGGTCGGTCCGGACCGGGAGCGGATCGGCGGCACCGGCCAGCCGCGCCCCCCAGCCGAGCATCAGGTCCGCGGCCGCCTGCATCGCCCGCGAGGCCAGCCAGGGGCGCTCCGCGCCGGGCGGCACGTCGAACATCGCCACGTCCACGATCGGCCCCGCGTCCACGCGGGCGTGCATGACGTGCAGCGTCGCGCCGAACAGGGCGTCGCCGGCCAGGAGCGCGTGGACGTCCGGAAAGGAGCCAGGGTGGGTCGGAGGGCCAGGGTGGATGTTGTAGGCCGGCCCGCCGAGGGCCTCGATCACGTGCGGCGGGACGATCACCCCCGTGGTGAAGGCGAGGAGACGCACGCTCGGCCCGAAGCGGCCGGCCTGCGCCTCCAGCGCACGCACGGTCGAGACGACGGTCACCCGCAGGTCCGCGCGGAACCCCTGCAGGAACCCGCCGACCACCGCCCCCGCGGCGGGCCCGCTCAACACGATGATCTCTTCGACGTCGCCCAAGGATGCCCCGCACCGTCGTCCCATGCGCGGCGGAGGGTAGCCGAGCCGGTGCGCGTTTCGAAGGCCCGGGCGCACGGGTCTTCTATTCGGACCCGTTTTCCGACACGCTCCGTGCGTTCTGGGGAGGAGGAACCGCCATGACCGCGCACGCGCCCTACGAGACCGGCCTCGACCGCAACGCCGCCAACCACGTCCCCCTGTCCCCACTCTCGTTCCTCGCCCGGACGGCGGCGGTGTTCCCGGACCGGACCGCGGTCGTCCACGGACCGGTGCGACGCACCTGGGCCGAGACGGCGGCCCGCTGCCGGCGCCTCGCGTCGGCGCTGGCGCGGCGCGGCGTCGGCCGCGGGCACACGGTGGCGGTCATGGCGCCGAACATTCCCGAGGCGTTCGAGGCGACGTTCGGCGTGCCGATGACGGGGGGCGTGCTCTGCGCGCTCAACGTCCGCCTCGACGCCGAGGCGCTCGCCTTCATCCTGGAGCACGGGGAGGCGCGGGTCCTGCTGACCGACCGGGAGTTCGCCGACGTCATCGGCCCGGCGGTGGAGCGGATCGACCCGGCGCGCCGGCCGCTGGTCGTCGACATCGACGATCCGCTCGCCCGCGGCGGCCGGCTCATCGGGCAGCTGACCTACGAGCAGCTCCTCGCCGAGGGCGATCCCGACGGCGACTGGCCCCTGCCCGACGACGAATGGCAGGCGATCGCCCTCAACTACACGTCGGGCACCACGGGCAACCCCAAGGGCGTCGTCTATCACCACCGCGGCGCGTACCTGAACGCGCTCGGCAACGTGATCACCTGGGCCATGCCGCACCATCCGGTCTATCTGTGGACGCTGCCGATGTTCCACTGCAACGGCTGGTGCTTCCCCTGGACCGTCACCGCCATGGCCGGCACCCACGTCTGCCTGCGCCGGACGGAAGCGAAGGCGATCTACGACGCGATCGCGGACGAGGGCGTGACCCACATGTGCGGCGCGCCGATCGTCATGGGCCTGATCGCGAACGCGCCCGCGGACCAGCGCCGCGACATCCCCCGTGGCGTCCGGATGATGACCGCCGGCGCCGCCCCGCCCGCCGCCGTCATCGAGCGGATGGAGGGCATGGGCTTCGACGTGACCCACGTCTACGGCCTGACCGAGGTCTACGGCCCCGCGGTCGTCTGCGCCTGGCACGACGAGTGGAACGCCCGGCCGCCGGCCGAGCGGGCGGCGCTGAAGGCGCGCCAGGGCGTCGCCTACGTGGTGCAGGAGGGGATCATGGTGGCCGATCCCGTCACGCTCCGTCCGGTGCCGATGGACGGCGAGACGATGGGCGAGATCTTCATGCGCGGAAACATCGTGATGCGCGGCTATCTGAAGAACCCGAAGGCGACGGAGGAGGCGTTCGCCGGCGGATGGTTCCACACCGGCGATCTCGCCGTCCGGCACCCCGACGGCTACGTGGAGATCAAGGACCGGTCGAAGGACATCATCATCTCCGGCGGCGAGAACATCTCGACGATCGAGGTGGAGGGCGTCCTCTACCGCCATCCGGCCGTGCTCGAGGCCGCCGTCGTCGCCCGGCCGGACGAGAAATGGGGCGAGACGCCCTGCGCCTTCGTGACCCTGCGCGACGGGGCCACGGCCTCGGCGGACGACATCATCGCCTTCTGCCGCAGGCACCTCGCCCATTTCAAATGCCCGCGGACGGTCGTCTTCACGACCCTTCCGAAGACCTCCACGGGCAAGATCCAGAAGTTCGTCCTGCGCGAGGAGGCCCGGCGGCTCTGATGGGCACCACCTCCGGCTGGAGAAATGGCATGACTGCCATCTAAACTTGTTCTCCGGTTGGTTCCGCCTTGTGAGTGACCCCTCACGCGGCGTCGCGTCGGACGTCGCGATGCCGGGGCACCGTGATGAATTGGCTCACCTCCCTGGCGACCGGCTCCATCGGTCGCCGCATCGTTCTCGGTTACGGGATCGTCCTCGCCACCACGCTGCTCGTGAGCGGATCCGCCTGGATCGGCCTGACGACCTTCGATGCGGGCGTGCAAGCGACCATCCAGGCGGAGGAGACGCGCAGCCGGTTCGTCGACGCCAGGGTCGCGGCCGCCGGGATCGAGACGGCGGACGCGCCATCGGCCGTCCGGATGGTGGACCGCGCGCTCCAGGAGGCGCGGTCGGCGCTCGACCGGCTCTCGGTCGGGTCCGATCCGGCCGCGATGGCCGACAGCGCCGCCGTGGCCGCCGCGATCGACCGGTTCGAGCGCGGGATCGCCCCCTATGCCGCCGCGGTGACCGACCTCGCGCGGCAGGCGCGGCGGATCGACCACGGTCTGCAGGACCTCGCGCGCCACGCGCGCGACGTCGAATTCGACAACGCCGCCGTCCATGAGCGTGCGCTTCGCGTCTCCGCTGGCGCCAACGAGGCGGCCGATGCCGCCCGCACGACGGCGCTCGCGGTCGAGCGGCTCTCGTCCGGCCTCGTCCTCCTGCGGGAGCTGGAGGCGTCGTTGGCCGGGCAGCGTCGCGCGGACCGCAGCGACATCGACAGGCTCCCGAAGGCGATCGAGGAACTGACCGCCTCCACCCGTCGCCTGCTGGGGATCGTCGGCACCGGCGCGGAGGCGGAGACGGTCGGCCGCATCGGCGCCGGCGTCAACGCGCTGGAGGCGGAGACGGCGCGGCTGGTGGCCCTGGCCGACGCCGACCGGACCGCCCGCAGCGAGCTGGCCCGCGCACGCCAGCACCTTTCGAACACCAGTGACGCTCTGGGCGCCGCCGGCCTGTCGGCCCGGCCCGGGGGAGCCGCCGAGATCGCCGCCCTCGCCACGATCGAGGGCGCGGTCCTCCGGCTGCGCCTCGAGGAACGGGACTTTCGGGCCGGGGAGACCGGACCCGACCCCGTCCGCTTCCACCTCGCCCAACTGACGGAAGCGGTCCGCGCACCGAGCCCGCCGGCCATCGCGGGTGCCATCACCGCGATCCGCGGCCGGCTTCCCGCCTTCGCCGACCAGATCACCGCGGTCGACCAGGCGGCGGCCCGCGTCGCGCAGGCGGCGACCGGGCTCGAAGCCCTGGTGATCGCGCGCCAGCAGGCCATCGCCGATCTCTTCGCCGAGATCGAGGGGCTGTCGGCGCGGCTGCTCGCCGTGGCCAATCGCGCCGTCCGGTCCGCCGCGGAGCAGCAGGAACCCCTCGCGATCGCCCGTTCGGCCAACGAGGCCGCGATCCAGATGGGCCGCATCGGCGCCGAACTCCGGGCGCTCGCCCACGAATGGCGGCGAATCACCGACATCTCGGTCCAGGCGCAGGTCCGAAAGGCGTTGGCGGGCCTGCGCGCGGCAACCGAGACGGGCGCGTCGGGCCAGCGCGAGGGACCGGAGCGGGCGGCCTTCGTCCGGATCCGCGCGCTCGCCGACGATGCGCTCGAAGCGTTCGAGGCGACGATCGGCGCGCGGAAGCGTATGATCGAGGCCCAAGAGGGGCTCGACGCGGCGGGCGTCGCGGGGAACGCGGCGATCGACCGGATGCTGGACCGACGGACGGCCGATCTCGACCGCACGCGACTGACGGCGCTCCTGTTCCTCGTCTTCGGCAACCTCGCGAACGTCCTGATCGGGGCGGCGTACGGCCTCTGGAGCGTGCGCTCGATCACCCGGCCGATCCGGGCGCTCACGGGGGCGATGCGCGCGCTCGCCGACGGCGACAACGCGGTGCGCATCCCCGGCGCGGACCGCCGGGACGAGGTCGGCGCGATGGCCCGGACGGTCTCTGTCTTCAAGGAGAACGCGGAGCAGATCGCCCTGCTGGAGGAGGAGAGCAGGGCGACCCGGCTGGAGGCGGCGCGGGAGGGTCAGGCGACCCGCGACCGGCTGGTCTCGGAACTCGACGTCTCCGTCGCGACGGTGGTGGCCCGCCTTAAGGAGGGTGCGGCGGACCTGAGCGTCGACGCGCGCGAGATGGCCGAGCGGGCGGACGACGCGACGCGCCGGACCACGGAGGTCGCGGCGGCGGCGAGCGAGGCGACGGCGAACGTGGAGACCGTCGCCGCCGCGGCGGAGGAGTTGACCGCCTCGATTCAGGAGATCAACCGGCAGATCGGCCTGGCCAGCGCCGCGGCCCGCGACGCGGCGGGCGAGGCGGAGACGACGAACGCGCAGGTGGAGGGCCTCGCGCGGGCCGCGCAGCGGATCGGCGAGGTGGTGAATCTGATCTCGGACATCGCTTCGCAGACGAACCTCCTCGCCCTCAACGCGACCATCGAGGCCGCGCGGGCCGGCGAGGCCGGGCGGGGGTTCGCGGTGGTCGCGCAGGAGGTCAAGAACCTCGCCGCGCAGACCGGCCGCGCAACCGAGGAGATCGGGACCCAGATCGGCGACATGCAACTCCAGACCGACGGCACCGTCGCCGCCATCCGCCGCATCGCCGCCGCCATCGTGGACATCGACGCGACCGTCACCTCCGTCGCCGCGGCCATGGAGGAACAGGGCGCCGCCACCGCGGAGATCAGCCGCAACGTGCAGGAGGCGGCGCGCGGCACCCAGGCCGTCCTGCACACGATCAACGAGGTGACCGACGCGGCCGTGCGCACGGGCACGAGCGCGGGGCACATGCTGGAGGTGAGCGAGGGCCTCGCCGGCGACGCCCAGGGACTCCAACGGACGATCGTCGCGTTCGGCGAGCGGATGCGCCAGCCCGGGTGAGGCCCGCCGCGCGGGTCAGCCGCCGTCCCGGTCCGGGGCCCCGTCGCCGGTCCGGCCTTCGGCGCCGAGCGCGTGGCCCTCGTGACGGCGCGCGTCGCGGTCGGACTCGGCCCGGGCCCGCGCCTTCTCCGCCCCGGTCCGCCCGAAGCGCACCCGGTTCGCCGCCGCCGTCCCCTCCGCCTCCTGGCGGGCGCGGGCCTTGCGGACCTTGTTGAGGTTGATCAGGTCACCCATGCTCGTCCTCTCCGGGCCGCGGCGGGGTTTCCCGGATCCACGCCGAGGCGATAGGGTAGCGCATCGGTCGCGACGGACAATGCCGACGTCGGCGTTGCCCCGGCGGGGCCCCCCTGCGACGCGGCGGAGTGTGGCGCGTGAAGAAGTTCGTCGTGGGTGTCGCGGTCTTGCTGGTGCTCCTGGTCGGGGCGCTGGCCGTGGTCCCGCCGCTCGTCGACTGGTCGGACCACCGCGCGACCCTGGCCGACGCGCTGTCCGAGGCCGCCGGGCGGCCGGTCCGCATCGAGGGCGACGTCGGGCTGCGCCTCCTGCCGACGCCCGCGCTGCGGATCGAGCGGCTCGGCGTCGGTGGCACGCCCGGCACCGAGGGTGCGGGCGATCTCCTCACCCTCGCGCGGCTCGATCTCCGCGTGGCGCTGCTGCCCCTGCTCGGCGGACGCATCCGGGCCGAGCGGATGGACCTCGTCGCACCCGTCCTCAACCTGACCGTCCTCGCCGACGGACGGCCGAACTGGGCGCTGCCGGGCGGTACCGGCACGGGGTCGGGTCCCGCCGCCGACGCGGTGCGGTTCGACAGCGTCGCGGTGAGCGACGGCACGGTGATCTGGCGCGACCTCGCCACCGGGCGGACAGAGCGGATCGACGGCATCGCCGGGGACCTGTCGGCGGGCAGCCTCGCTGGGCCGTTCCGCGTCGACGTGCAGGCCCGGGTGCGGGACGTGCCGCTGCGCGCGGACCTGACCGCCGACCGGTTCACCGAAGCCGGCGCGCTTCCGCTGCGCGGCACCGTGGTGGTCGCGGACCGGACGGCGACGCTGCGCTTCGACGGGATCGCGGCGGCACGCGGCGCGAACCGGTTCCAAGGCAGCGCCCGGCTGGAGGGCGCTGACCTCCAGGCCGTCGCCCGCACCCTCGGCGCGCTCGACGTCGCCGCACTTCCCGCACGGCCGTTCTCGGTGCGCGGGCAGGCCACCGTCGCGCCCGACCACGTCGCGTTCCGCGACCTCGCGATCCAGGCGGGCGACGGCACGGGCACCGGCGTCGTCCAGATCGGCGCAGGCCCGACAGTGGAGGCGACCCTGTCGTTCGGGCGCCTCGACGTGACGCCGTTCGTGCTGCTCGCCGGGCATCTCGTCCGCGACGGCGGCGGCCCCGGCGGAACCCTCTCGGCCGACGTCGACCTCGGCATCGAAACGGCGGTCCACGCCGGGCAGACGTTCCGTCAGGTGCGCCTCGCGGGGCGCGTCCGGGACGGGACGGTGACGGTCGACCGGCTGGCGGCGCTGCTGCCGGGCGGCGGCTCGGCCGTCGTGGCGGGAACCCTCGGCGACGTCGGCGGCGAGCGACAGGGATCGGCGACGGTGGAGGTGCGGTCGGACAATCTCCGCCTCCTCCTGCGGACCTTCGGCGTCGAACCCGGGGGCGTGGCGCCGGACCGGCTGACGCGGCTCTCGGGAAGCCTTCGCGTGGACGGCCGGCCGGGCACCTGGCAGGTGACCGACGTCGACGTCACGCTCGACACCATGCGCCTGACCGGGGCCGCGGCGCTGGCGACGGACCGGGACCGCCCCGGGCTGGGGCTCCGGCTCTCGGCCGACAGCGTGAACCTCGACGCCTACGGCCTGACCGGCGGGGCCGCCGGGGCGGGTGGGGGGGATCCGCTGGCGCTGGCCGAGCGGTTCGACGCGAACGTCGAACTCGACGTGCGCGAACTGACCGTCGGCGGGCGGACCTTCCACGACGTCGTGGTGGACGGCTCGCTGGCCGGCGGCGGCGTCACGCTCAACGAACTGCGCCTCGGCGGATGGGCCGGCCTCTCGGGGTCGATCCAGGGAACGGTCGCGTCGCTGCGCCCGCTCGGCGCCTTCGACCTGGGCTTCGCCCTGTCGTCGGAGGATCCGCAGCAGGCGGCACGCGCGCTCGGGATCGCGCTGCCCGGCCCCGTCGCCCGGCTCGGCCGGATCGGCCTGGGCGGCAAGGCCGCCGGCACGCCCGACGGGCTGACGCTCGACCTCGTGGTGGATGCGCTCGGCGGAACGGCCGAGGTCGCGGGCACGCTGGCACCCGCCGCCGGCGAGGCGGCGCTCGCCACGCGCCTGCGCCTCCCCGAGGCCGGCGACCTCCTGCGCCTGATCGATCCGGGGTTCCAGCCGGGGCGCGAACCGCCGGGTCCGCTCGACCTGTATCTGCGGGTGGTGGGCGAACCGGGGCGCCTCGGGTTCGAGGATCTGCGCGGACAGATCGGGCCGACGGCCCTGGCCGGCGGGATCTCGGTGCGGCTGGCCGGCACGCGTCCCCGCATCGAGGCCGACCTCCAGGCGGGCGAGATCGATGCCGACCGGTTCCGGGCGGCGACGGCCCGGCCGCCGGCGCCCGCCGCGATGGCGACGGGCCGCGCCCCGTTCCCGCA
>CANGXM010000032.1 GCA_947457845.1 Rhodospirillales bacterium
GCCGGATCGCGCGCGATCCGCAACCGCGCCTCGGCCAGCGCGCGCCGGCCGGGATCGACCACGTCCATCACCCGCCGCGCGGCGGCGACCTCGCCGTCCCAAAGCAGCCGGTCGAGGCGGGCCCAGTGCTCGTCGGGCCGGAGCATGGCGCCGTAGCGCGCGCGGAACTCCTGCTCCTCCCCGACCGAGAACGCGCCGTTCACCCAGCGCTGGCGGACGATCTGGGTGGCGGCCACCGTGTCGCCCGTCGTCACCAGCGCCTCGGCGTGGCGCATGACGCCGGTGACCGACAGGGGCGGCCGCCGCTCGAACCAGGCCCGCACCGCCTCGGCCGGCATGGCGGGCGGCATCGTGGCCTCGGCCCGCCGCCGCATGACGGCGAGGGAGGGCCAGTCGGGATTGCCGTCGATGAAGGCGGACAGGGCCCCGAAATCGGCCATCGTCTCCGGTCGGGACAGGTCCATCCACTCGATGACCTTGGCCGGCAGCCGGTCCCGCGCCTCGGCGGCGGCCTTGCGGGCCGCGTCGAACCGTCCGGCCTCGGCGTGGCGGAAGGCCGTCCGGTAAAGCTCGAGGTCCCGGCCCTCCAGCGCCGCCGAGGGACCCGGGGCGAGGGCGAGGACGGTCGCCGCGGCGGCCGCGGCCACGGCCGGCTTGAAGAGGGCGGCCCCGGCCGCTAAACATCGCGATCCCGCAGCCCGGACCCGCCGCCCCAGGAGCCAGCCATGTTCAAGGGATCGCTCGTCGCCCTGATCACCCCGTTCCGGGACGGCAAGGTCGACGCCGACGGATTCCAGTCCTTCGTGGAGTGGCAGATCGCCGAGGGCACCCACGGCCTCGTCCCGGTCGGCACGACGGGCGAGAGCCCGACCCTCTCCCACGAGGAGCACCGCCGGGTGGTGGAACTCTGCGTGGAGGCGGCCCGCGGGCGGGTGCCCGTGATCGCCGGCACCGGGTCGAACTCGACCGCCGAGGCGATCGAACTGACGGCGCACGCCAAGGCGGCCGGGGCCGACGCGGCCCTGGTCGTCACGCCGTACTACAACAAGCCGACGCAGGAGGGCTTGTACCAGCATTACAAGGCCATTCACGACGCTGTGGATCTCCCGGTCATCATCTACAACATCCCGGGGCGCTGTGTCGTGGACATGACTGTGGAAACCATGGCGCGCCTTGCCGAACTTCCGAGAATCGTCGGTGTGAAGGACGCCACCAACGACCTCGCCCGGCCGCTGCGCACCCGCACCGAGATCGGGCCGGACTTCTGCCAGCTTTCGGGGGAGGACGCGACCGTCACCGGCTTCCTCGCCCAGGGCGGCCACGGCTGCATCTCGGTCACCGGCAACGTGGCGCCGCGGCTGTGCGCGACGATGCACGAGGCGTGGCAGGCGGGCGACCTCGCCCGGATGGGGGAGATCCGCGACCGCCTGATGCCCCTGCACCAGGCGCTCTTCTGCGAGACATCGCCCGGGCCGGTGAAGTTCGCGGCCTCGCTTCTCGGCAAGGCACGGGACGAGGTCCGCCTGCCGCTCGTCCCCGCGACCGCAGGCGCCCGCGACCGCGTGCGCGCGGCCATGCGGCAGGCGGGGCTGATCAACTGAGATGGCGGGCTCGAAGGTCCACGAACGCAAGCTGGCCGCGCAGAACCGGCGTGCCCGGTTCGACTACTTCATCGAGGACACCCTGGAGGCCGGCATCATCCTCGCGGGGACCGAGGTGAAGTCGCTGCGCGGCGGCCGCGCCAGCATCAACGAGAGCTACGCCGGCGAGAGCGCCGGCGAACTCTACCTCTTCAACGCCTACATCCCGGAGTATTCGCTCGCCGGCCGTTGGCTCCAGCACGAGGTGCGGCGCCCGCGCAAGCTCCTGGTGAAGAAGCGCGAGCGCGACAAGCTGCTGGGCGCCATCCGGCGCGAGGGCGCGACCCTCGTTCCCCTGACCGTCTACTTCAACGACCGGGGGCTCGCCAAGGTCGAGATCGGCCTCGCCCGCGGAAAGAAGAAGTCCGACAAGCGCGAGACGGAAAAGGCGCGGGACTGGCAGCGGGACAAGGCCCGCCTTATGCGCGGCCGGGGATAGCGAATGGATACCTCCTCTGGATGCCGGACTTGACCGCTGCCAAATTAGGGGCATCACTATAGGGCCAAGGAGGGCATCCGCCGCCGACCGTCCATTGCGGTGAACGACGGTCGGGGACGCGACGCCACGAGGGAGGTCGCATGAGCCTGAACGTGCTCGAGGTCGCGGTCTACGCGATGGTGATGCTGGGCGGGGCGCAGCAGAACTTCGTCTGCGAATCGAACCCCACCGGCGTCCGTTGTTCCCACGGGGTGGCGGCATTCCCGTCCGAGAAGGCGAGCATCATGTTCTCCGATGGCACCCGCGTCAGCAAGGACGCGCGCCGGCTGGTCTTCTCCAACGGGCTGACGAACTTCATGGATTCGGCCGGCTGGGTCCAGTTCTCGAACGGCATCGGCTTTCGGCGCGACATGCGGGTGGCGACGCGGATCCGTTTCACCAGCGGCGCCATGTGCGAGCAGGTCGGCGAGAACATGGCCCGCTGCAACAAGAGCTGACCCGCCCGCGCGGACTTCAGTGGATGACGCGGTCGGCGTCGCTGCGCCCGTCCGAGTCGAGTCCCAGCCGCTCCCGCATGGCCGTCACCTGCACGACCAGGGTGCGGTTGGCGCTGGTCAGAACCTGGATCCGGCTCTCGGCGTCCGCCTGCCGGCGCTGAAGCTCCTCGAGCGCATCGAGCAGGCGGCGCACGTGGCTCTGCTGGCGCTCGGCGAAGGACGAGATCGCGCGGTCCACCGCACCGCGAAGCTGCCGCACGGCGACCCAGATGACGGCCGCGATGGCGGCCCAGATGAGGGCGACGATCGCGAGGATGGACAGCAGGTAATCCATGACGGCGCGCACGAGGGACGGTGGACCCCGATCATGGGACCGTCGCCCCGCGGTTGAAAGGCGAATCTCGCGCCGGGGGCGATCAGCCCCGCGAGAGACCCGCGAGGTGCTTGCCGAAGGCGGTGAGGACCGGGTCGAACCGCCGGATCTGGGCCTCGGTCACGTGGGCGTCCGTCTCGAGCACGATGCCCGGCGCGCGCTGCATCAGCCGCTCGGCGCGGAACGGACCGATGCGCTCGTCGAGGAACATCGCCAGGCCCATCACGATGCCAAGTGTCACGTCGTCGCCGGTGCGCTGGTCGTCCAGCGTCGCCTGCAGTTCGTGGAGAAGTGCGTAGGTCACGATCGACGTCCGCTCGATCGTCGCCGAGCTGTCCGTCTGCGGAGGCGGGGCCGCCTTGGTGCGCTTCTGTGTCATGTCTCGGCTCGGCTCGGGTTCAGCGGTGGGGACGGCGACGGACGGGGGCCGGACGCCGGGCGGTCATCCGGGCCACGGAGACCGCGAGGGCGAGGGACAGGACCGTCGTCAACAGGCTCGTCAGCATCGCCGCTCGTCCTCGTGTCACCGCGAATGGACCCAAGGCTAGGCGCGAGATGCTTCCAATTCCTTAACGGGGACCACGAACGTTCTACCTCAGATGTCATATCCCCGCGGCGATCACGACATGCGCAATCACCCGTTGCGCCAGCCCCGAAGCGGGATCACAGTGTGCCGACCGACGCCGAGTGAGGTACCCCCATGTCCGACGGTCCTTTCCGCCTGATCACCCGCAGCGACTTCGACGGCCTCGTCTGCGCCGTTCTGCTGCGGGAGATCGGCATGATCGACGAAATCAAGTTCGTCCATCCGAAGGACGTGCAGGACGGTAAGGTCGAGATCACCGGTCGCGACATCACGACCAACCTGCCCTACGTGCCGACGGCGCACCTCGCGTTCGATCACCACCTCAGTGAGACCATCCGCGACGCGGGACCCGGCGCGCGTCCGAACCACGTCATCAACGCCAAGGCCCCTTCGGCCGCGCGCGTCGTCTACAACCACTTCGGCGGGCGCGAGCGCTTCCCCGTGATCTCCGAGGACCTGCTGAGCGCGGTCGATCAGGCCGACAGCGCGCGCTACACCCTCGACGAGGCCCTCCACCCGCGCGGGTGGACGATGCTGAACTTTATCATGGACCCGCGGACCGGGCTCGGCCGCTTCCGGGATTTCCGGATCTCCAACTACCAGCTGATGATGGAGCTGATCGACGCGGTCCGGACGATGCCCGTCACCGAGGTCCTGCGCCTGCCGGACGTGCTGGAGCGGATCCAGCTCTATCAGGCGCAGGTGCCGCTCTGCCGGGCGCAGCTCCGCCGGATCGGTCGGGTCGAGGGGCCGCTGGTCGTCCTCGACCTGCGGGAGGAGGAGACGATCCACGCGGGCAACCGCTTCCTCGTCTACGCGCTGTTCCCGGAGTGCACCGTGTCGATGCACGTGCTCTGGGGCGTCAACAAGCAGAACACCGTCTTCGCCGTTGGCAAGTCGATCTTCGACCCCAGCGCCATGGTCAACATCGGCGAGCTGATGCTCCATTACGGCGGCGGCGGCCACGAGGCCGCCGGCACCTGTCAGGTCGACAATGCTCGGACCGAGGAGGTGATGGGCGAACTGGTCGCGCGGATCGTCCAGCTCAGCTGAACGGGGCGTGTCGCGATGGACCGTCATGGTCGGCGAATGCCGGAGATCACGGGACGGTCCACGGGATGTCGCCGCGGCGTCACCGGGCACCGAAGGCGGCGTCAACCGGCGCTGGCGCAGGGTCGCCGCATGGCGCCCCCCCTTGTTCATGGTCGTTTCTTTCCGATGTACGGAATTGGAACGCACGATTCAGACGAAGCCGCGCCCAGCCCATGTCCGTCTGTCCGGAGCCCCTCGGGCCGCATGCCCACGAAAAGGTGGAGGCCGTCCACGCGCATTGGGCGTCGCTTCCGACCGGCGGCACGGACCTGCCGCTTTGGTCGGCCTTCGACCCCGCCTCAATTCCGCGCCTTCTCGCGAACGTCTTCCTCATCGCGGTGGAGGGGGAGCCGCCGCGTTTCCGGTTCCGCCTCCTCGGGGAGACGATCCGCGCGGCCGGCGGTCCCGGTCGCCCCGGGCTCCGCGTCGACGAGATTCCGCGCACGGGCACGGCGGCCTATCTGAACGACCAGTTGGCCGACATCGTCCGGTGGCGGAAGCCGGTCTGGTACAAGGGGCCGCCCACGCTGCGTCACCACCGGGACGTGGCGTTGCTCGAGGGCGTGATGCTGCCGATGGCGGCCGACGACGGGCGGGTGACGCGGATCCTGTGCCTGACCGTCTACCACTGGCTCGACGGCCGGGTGACCTGAGCCCCGGTCAGGCCGCCACCGTCTCCGTCCGTCGCACCGTGCGCGTCGCCGTCGCGAGCGGCGTTCCGCCGAGCGCGTCGGGCGTGTCGCCGAACAGGGTCGCGGTGGCCGCCCCCTCGCCGGCCGCCTGTTCCAGCGCGTGGCCGAGCGCGATGTCCAGCGGCGCGTGGCGGGCGAACGCCGGGTCCGATCCGGCGAGGACGACCCAGGTTCCGCTCCGGCCGGCGATGGCGAGCACGCCGGCCGCCGGCCGATGATCGAGCCAGACGAGCGAGAGGCGCAGCCGACCCAGCGCCATCATCCCCGCCGCCATGTCGCGCAGGAACGCCCCCACCGCCGGTTCCTCCTCCGCGGCGCCCGATCCGGGGAGGCCGCACAGCAGCCCGAGCAATCGGTCGCGCGACGCGCGCGTCGCCGTCTCGATCCGCAGGCCGAGGCGCCCGTCCGCCCGCAGGCGCAGGGCCGCGAGGCGCGCGCGCACCGTGTCGTCGAGATCCGCGGGGAGGGCCAGGCGCCGGGCGCGCGGCGCGCCGGGATCGGTCACGGCGTCTTCGGCCAGGAGCCCGTCCGTCCGCAGCCCGACGAGGTGGAGGTCGGTCCAGTCCGCCCGGCGGTCGATGGCGTCGAGCAGACGGTCGGCGGCGCCGTCGCGCCGATCGGGCGCCACCAGCGCATCCGTCACCGCCGGTCGGTCGTCCCCCATCAGCCGCAGCCGGCCCCCCGCGTCCGACCACAGCGGCAGGACGGCGTGCAGGCACAGGGCGTCGCGCAGCACCACGACCCGCGGCCGGCCGTTTCCGAACAGGCGCCACCAGGGCATCAGCCAGGCCGGCGACTGGAAGGGCGTGGCGTCGGGCGTCCTGTTCCACAGGGCCTGCCAGTCGGTCCGCAGGGCGTCGATCTGGTCGGTGCGGGTCAGGATCTCGGTGCGCAGGCCGGTCATGGTCCGATCGTCCCCTTCGTGAGGTCTTCGCAGGGTGCGAGATGGCGCGCGACCGCCGCCCGCCGGCCGAGGCGGTCGAGCCGGCCGATCGCCCGCGCCATCCCGTCGACGTCATGAACAAGGAAATCGGTCCGTTCGTCCGTCACCACGTCGGGGAGTGCGCCTTCGGGGTAGGCGATCACCGGCGTTCCGGAGGCGAGCGCCTCCATTGCCGCGAGGGAACCGGTCCCGGCGCACCGGTGGGCCCCAGCAGTGCCCGCGCCGCCGCCAGGAGCCGTCGCTTCCTCGGCCCGTCGAGCGGGCCGGGTCGCGTCGCGGACCTGGGCCGCGTCAGCCGGATGGGGATGCACCATGCCGCCCAGAAGCACCCGCCCGCTTGTCAGCTGGCGTGCCCCGTCCCCCGACGCCGGCCGCTCATCCCTCCCGCCCCGCCGGATAGTCCCGCCCCTTCCAGCCGGCGACGAACGCCTCGAGGTCCGGGTCGGGCGTCTCGGGCAGGACGACGCGGAGCGTGACGAGCTGGTCGCCGCGGGTGCTGTCCGCGCGCGGCACGCCCTTGCCGCGCAGGCGCAGCATCCGCCCGCTGCTGGCGCCGCGTGGGACCGTCATCGTGACGCTGCCGTCGACGGTCGGGACCGTCACCTTCGCCCCCTCCACCGCCTCGGTCAGGGTGACGGGCAGGTCGAGGAGCACGTCGTCCCCCTCGCGCCGGAACGTCGGATGCGGGCGGACCTTCAGCCGGACGAGCAGGTCGGCGCCGTCGTCGCGGCCGCGGATGCGGAGGGTCCGGCCGTCGGCCGTGCCGGGCGGGATCTTCAGGTCGATCGTCCGGCCGTCGGGCGTTCGCATGCGCTGGCTGCCGCCGCGCACCGCCTCGACGAACTCGACCTCCAGGTCGGCCTCGATCTCGGCCGGGGCCTGCGGCTGGGGCTGCGCGCCGCCGAAGCCGCCGAACCCCCGTCCGCCGCTGCGCATGCCGCCGAAGATGCCGGCGAGGAGATCCTCCACGTCGGCGCCCTGGAACCCGCGGGCACCGCCGCGCCCGCCCTGGCCGAAGCCGCCGAACCCGGCCGGCGCCCGCGGGTTTCCGTCGGCGTCGATCTCCCCCGCGTCGAACTTCCGCCGCTGGTCCGCGTCGCCGACGATGCCGTGGGCGGCGTTGATCTCCTTGAACCGTGCCTCGGCCGTCGGTTTCCCGGCGTTGCGGTCGGGATGGAACTCCTTGGCCAGTTTCCGGAAGGCCCGCCGGATCTCGTCCTCGCCGGCGGAGCGGCTCACACCGAGGACGTCGTAGGGATTGCGCGCTGCCATTCTCATTCCTCCCCGCACGGGCGAAGGATCAGCCATCGGGGGCTTCGCACGCGCCCGGACGGCCGGCGGGCCCGGTCGGCACCCGCCACCGATTGGATGTGGGCATCGGCCCGAAGGCCGCAAGGGCGACGTGAGATCGGGGAACCCTCACGATACTGCGTGACAGCGGCGCAGGCGCATACCACATTGTACGCGGCGGGGGTGCCCGTCATCCTTCGCCCGTTGCCCCCGGGCCCTCGCCGCCCGGACCTCGATCGTCCGTCGAGGGCAGAGGACACGAGAGACATGAGCAAGAACCAGTCAGGCAAGACCCTCTACTGCTCCTTCTGCGGCAAGAGCCAGGACGAGGTCGAGAAGCTGATCGCCGGTCCCGCGGTCTTCATCTGCAACGAATGTGTGACGCTCTGCGCCGACATTCTGCGCGACGAAGGCGGAACCAGCGCGTCGCGTCCGACCGGCGTGCCGGTGCCGAAGGAGATCGCCTCCGTGCTCGACCAGTACGTGGTCGGGCAGGACTTCGCGAAGCGGGTCCTGTCGGTGGCGGTGTACAACCACTACAAACGCCTCTCCCACCAGGCCAGTCCGAGGCCCGGGGACGTGGAGATCGCGAAGTCCAACGTGCTCCTGATCGGGCCGACCGGCTCGGGCAAGACGCTTCTGGCCCAGACGCTGGCCCGCATCCTCGACGTGCCCTTCGCCGTCGCCGACGCGACCACGCTGACCGAGGCCGGCTATGTCGGCGAGGACGTCGAGAACGTCATCCTGCGGCTGCTGCAGAACTCCGACTACAATGTGGAGCGGGCGCAGCGCGGGATCGTCTACATCGACGAGATCGACAAGATCGCCCGCAAGGGCGACGGCGTGTCGATCACACGGGACGTCTCCGGCGAGGGCGTGCAGCAGGCGCTGCTGAAGATCCTCGAGGGCACGGTCGCCTCGGTCCCGCCGCAGGGCGGGCGCAAGCACCCGGGCCAGGAGTTCATCCAGGTCGACACCTCGAACATCCTGTTCATCTGCGGCGGTGCGTTCGCCGGCCTCGAAAAGGTCATCTCGTCGCGGACCAAGGGCGGCGGCATCGGCTTCGGTGCGGAGGTCAGCGGCCCCGACGAGCGGCGCGCGGGCGAGATCCTGCGCGAGGTCGAGCCCGAGGACCTGCTGAAGTTCGGCCTGATCCCCGAGTTCATCGGCCGCCTGCCGGTCATCGCGACGCTGGAGGACCTGGACGAGGCGACGCTGGTCCGCATCCTCCAGGAGCCGAAGAACGCGCTGACCAAGCAGTTCGCCCGCCTGTTTGAGTTGGAGGGCGTGCGCCTCGAGTTCACCGAGGATGCGCTGAAGGCGATCGCCCAGAAGGCCATCAAGCGCAACACCGGCGCGCGCGGCCTGCGCTCGATCGTCGAGGGGTGCCTGCTGGACCTGATGTTCGAGATCCCCGGCATGGAGGGGGTCGAGAGCGTGGCCATCGACCGTGGCTCGGTCGAGGGTTCGGCCAAGCCGAAGATGGTCCACGTCCAGCGCAAGACGGCCTGACGGGAGAGGGCGGCCCCGCGCCGCCCGTCATCCTGTGTCGCACCGAAGTCCGTTGAGGTCGGGGCCCGCTTCGGTGCACCTTCGTGCGAGAAACAGCCCCTCGCGTGCGCCATGCCCCGTCTCGTCCCCGCCCTCGTCGGTCTCGCCCTTCTTTTGTCCACGGCTCTCGTTCCCGCCGATGCGCGGGCGGGCAGCGGGAACGTCGTCATCGTCCTGAACTCGGGCGAGGACACGATCAGCATCCTCGACCAGACGACCATGACCGAGGTGGCGCGCGTGCCCGCCGGGCGCGAGCCGCACCACCTGATGCCGACGCCCGACGGGCGCGAACTCATCATCGCCAACGCGCGCTCGAACGACATGATCTTCGTCGATCCGCGCAAGGGCGGCGAGATCCGGCGTCTGCGCGGCATCGCCGATCCCTACCAGATCGGCTTCAGCCCGGACGGCAAGTGGTTCGTCTCCAACTCGCTGCGCCTCGACAGGGTCGACGTCTACGACGCCCAGACCTACGAGCGCGTGGCCCGGTTCCGCGGGCTCTCCACGCCCTCGCACATGTCGTTCAGCGCCGACAGCCGCTACGTCTTCGTGAGCCTGCAGGATTCGGGCGAACTCGCCGCGATCGACCTGACGACGAAGGAGGTGGCGTGGAAGGTGGCCGTGGGCCCCGGCGCCGCCGGCGTGCTGACGACCGAGGACGACCGCTTCGTCTACGTCGGGATCATGGGCTCGGACTACGTGTCCGTCGTCGACTGGCGCGAACGCAAGGTCGTCGACCGGATCCGGACCGGTCGCGGGGCCCACAACGTGTTCCTGATTCCCGGCGACAAGCGGAACGTGCTGGTCTCCAACCGCCTGTCGAGCAACGTCTCCATCGTCGACACCGAGACGCGGCAGGTCGTGCGGCAGATTCCCGTGCCGGGCGGCCCGGACTGCCTCGTCTTCAACGCCGACGGGTCGCAGATCTGGGTGACGGGCCGCTGGTCGCACAAGGTCTACGTGGTCGACATGCGCACCTTCCAGGTGCTCCGCTCGATACCCGTCGGGCGCTCACCGCACGGCATCTATCTCCATGTCGACCCGACGTCCTGACCGGATCGTCGCCGGGCTCGTCGCGGTGGCCGTCGCCCTGTTCGCGGTGGCGGCGCCCTCCGGGGCGGCGGCGCAGCAGTGCCGGGGGACGCTCTACCTGACGATCGACACCGGCGGGATGCAGTCGGCCGAGCGGATCGCCGACGTCCTGCGCCGGCATCAGATCCGGGCGACCTTCTTCCTGGCGAACGAGAAGACCTTCCGGGGCGACCACTCGCTCGACCCCGCCTGGGCCGACTACTGGAAGGCGCTGGCGGCGGACGGGCACCTGTTCGGAAGCCACACGTGGCGGCACTGGTACTTCCGCGGCGACCTCCAGGACGGCACCGTCCGCTACGCCAGCGTCGAGGGGACGGCCGAGCGGCTGGACGAGGCGGCGGTCTGCGCGGAACTCCGCCGGCCGGCGGAGGCGTTCCGGGCGATGACGGGCAACGACCTCGCGCCCATCTGGCGCGCGCCCGGCGGCCGGACGACGCCGCGCACCCTCGAATGGGCGGAGCGCTGCGGCTTCCCGCGCCACGTGGGCTGGAGCCGCGCCGGCTTCCTCGGCGACGAGCTGCCGTCCGACCGCTATCCGAACCGGGTCCTGCTGGAGCGCGCGCTGCGCGACCTGCGCGACGGGGACGTGATGATGATGCATCTCGGCATCTGGTCGCGGAAGGAACCGTTCGTCGAGGTCTTCGAGCCTCTTGTCACGGGCCTCAAGGCCAAGGGATTCTGCTTTGCGACGCTCGCGGCGGGAGTAGGGCGATGACCGAGATCTGGGCGCTGGTCGGAACCGTCCAGCAGTGGACGTTCGAATGGGTCGTGGGCCCGTTCCTCTTCGCCATCGGCGAGGCGATCTATCTCGAGGAGGCGTTCAACGCGCTCGAGGGCGTGATCGTCGGTCTCTTCGCGCTGATTGTCATCTACCTCGTCGTGCGGCCCCTGGAGATCTGGCGTCCGGTCGAGCGGTGGGCCGACCAGCGCGCCGTCCGCACCGACGTGATCTACACGATGATCAACCACCTCGGCGTGGTGCCGCTGGCGCTGTTCATCCTGCTCGATCCGCTGGAGAGACAGTTCCACGCGCTGCTGGACGATTTCGGGATGGTGCCCTGGACCCTCGACCAGACGTTCCCGGCCCTCCAGGCGTGGCCGGTCGCGACCATGGTCATCTACGTGTTCGTGTTCGACTTCTTCGAATACTGGCGCCACCGGTTCCAGCACCGGCTGACCTGGTGGTGGAGCCTGCACGCGCTGCATCACAGCCAGACGCAGATGACGCTCTGGACCGATACCCGCAACCACCTCCTCGACGACGTCATCCGCCACGTCTGGCTCGTGACCGTGGCGCTTCTGGTCGGCGCGCCTCCGGCCAGCTATCTCCTCGTCGTGGTGCTGATCATGGCGGTGGAGAGCCTGAGTCACGCCAACGTGCGCCTGTCGTTCGGGTCGATCGGCGACCGGCTCGTCGTCAGCCCGCTGTTCCATCGTGTCCATCACGCGGTCGAGCAGTCGGGCGCGCGGTGGGGCTGCAACTTCGCGGTCCTGTTCCCGGTGTGGGACATCCTGTTCCGCACCGCGCGCTACGACCGCGGCTATCTGCCGACCGGGATCATGCCGGACGGCGAGCCGGACTACGGCGACGGGTTCTGGCGCCAGCAGGTGGTCGGGGTGGTCCGCCTCGCCAAGGCGCTGGTCGGGCGCGCGCCGCCGTCCCCCACGGCCGACGCCGTCCGCGACGCGCGCTGAGGCCCGTCCCAGACCTTCGGATACCCACAATCGCGTTAATTGCGGGGTAACCCGGATCGGTATATGCGTTGGGTTGCGGCTTCGTCGCGATCAGCACTGACGTGGAACCTGTCCGATGACCGAAGACCAGATCCGCTCGCTCGTTGTCGATCTCCTGAACGAGGCCGTCGCCCGGATCGGCAGCGATTTCGCGGACATGCGACAGCACGTCGATCGTCGGATCAACGATCTGATCGTCGACATGACGCATACGTTCGAGCAGGTGGACGACACCGAGAGCCGCCTCGCCCGCCGCTTCGACGCCTCCGCCCAGGCGCTTCAGGACACGATGGCCGACGCGGTGCGTCGCCTCGCCTCCATCACCAACATGGAGACCGGCGACACCACGGCGTCCAGCGGCGTCGAACTCGAACTCGCGGTCAAGGCGACGGAGGAATCGGCGGACCGGATCCTGTCGGCGGCCGAGCGCCTGTCCACCCACGCCGCGGTGCTCGCGCGGTCGGAGGATCCGGAGAGCCGTGCCATCGCCCAGGCGATCACCGACGACGTCGCCGCGATCTTCGAGGCCTCGTCGTTCCACGATCTGGCCGGCCAGCGGGTCCGCGGGGCGATCCGCCTGCTCGAGGAGGTGCGCGCCGCCATCGCCTCGACCGCGGGACTCGAGGCCGCCGCCACAAAGGCGCCGGGGCCGGCGCCCGCGTCGATGGGCGGCAAGGCCGTCAGCCAGTCGGACATCGACGCCCTGTTCGGCTGACCGCGCGCGGGACGCCAGCCGACGGGACGGCGTTCGCCGGGTTCGGCGTCCGTCAGCTCTGGACGGCCCAGGTCCCGTCCGGGCGGCGGCACGCGATGCCCGTCTGCTGTTCCGCGCGGCCGTCGATATAGATCGTCGACCGGAACTCGCGGCAGGGGGCGCCCGTCGTCGTGTCGGTTCCCGCGCGGATCGTCTCCACGGTGCCGCTGTGGCCCGTGCGCCCCTGCTGCGTCTCGCCCGCCCAGGCCACCCGGCTTCCCACAGGACCCTCGAACGCCTGCTGGCTCGCCTGGCCCAGCGCGCGGCGGTCCTCGTCGTAGAGGCGCCGGCCGAGGTCGCTGCCCGCGCCGGCGCCCAGCACGGCGCCCGCGATCGTCAGCAGTGTCTCGCCGCCGCTGCCCATGCCCAGCATCCGCGCCGCCGCCCCGCCCGCGATGCCGCCCGCGGCACCGCCCAGCACGCCGCCGCCGATCTGGCCGGTGCCCAGCTGTCCCTGGTTGGCGCAGCCCGCCAGCATCGAGACCGCGAGCAGGCCCGCGGCGATCCGCCCGGTCGCGATCCGTCTGATCCGTCTGATCCGTCTGGTCATCGTCCCGTCACTCCTCTGTCGATCCGACGGGGCATCATCGGCGCCCGCGCCCACTCGACGGCTATGAACGGACGGTGACCTCGGGCATTCCGATGAGGTCGTTCATTTGGGTGCGACGACGAGCGCCACCCCCGCCGCCGTCAACCCCATGCCGACGAGCGCGAGGCCACCGAGGGCCTCGCCGAACATCAGGAAAGCGACCGCCGCCGTCACCGTGGGCACGAGATAGAAGAGGCTGGCGACGCCCGATGCGCTGCCGCGGCGGATGAGGGCGAAGAGGAGGAGGACCGCGCCGACCGAGAGTGCCAGACACAGCCACGCCAGCGCGAAGACGAATTCCCCCGTCCAGGCGATCGTCCGCTCCTCCAGCAGGACCGCGAGCGTCGCGAAGGCGACCGCCGAGGCCGCGTACTGGATGGTCGCGCCGGTGCGCAGGTCGAGTCCGGCGCAGAACCGCTTCTGATAGAGCGTGCCGGCGGTGATGCCGACGAGCGCCAGTACGGAGAGCAGGAGGCCGGGGCCCATCCCCTCGCGCAGCGTCGTCTTTTCCCAGACGACGAGCACCACGCCCGCGAAGCCGAGAACGAGCCCGGCCCACTGCCGCCGCCCGAGCCGCTCGCCGAGCAGCGGGCCGACCAGAACGGCCGTCAGGATCGGCTGGAGCCCCACGACCAGCGCCGACATGCCGGCCGGAAGGCCCGACGCGATCGCCGCGAAGACCCCGCCGAGATAGACCCCGTGGACGAGGAGGCCCGCCACCGCGATGTGCCCGGCCATGGCCCAGCTCGCCGGCCAGGGCGCGCGCATGACCACCGCCGCGAGGCCCAGCAGTGCCGTCACGATCACCATCCGCACCGCGAGGAAGGTCATCGGCTCGGCATAGGGCAGGCCGAACTTCGCCCCGATGAAGCCCGTGCTCCAGAGCAGCACGAAGGCGACGGGGACGAGGCCCCCGGCGCGGTCGGCCGGACGGCTGGCGGAGGCGTCGGTCATGGAGGCACTCTAGGCGAGGGGGCCCGCGGGCGCCCGTGGACGGCTCGCATGGGTCCCATGCGGGGGCGGGCGGCTCGCGTCGCCGCGGCACCGAAACCCTCTCCCGCCGCGCCGGTTTCTGCGCCAGACTCGGCGTCATGACCGACCCCGCCGCCCTCCTCAGGGACCTGTTCGACGCCGCCGTCCGCGCCGCCGACCCGATGGTGCGCGTCCCCGCGCACCTGCCGCCCCGTCCGCCCGGACGCACGATCGTCGTCGGCGCGGGCAAGGCGTCGGCGGCGATGGCGCGGGCGTTGGAGACCGCCTGGGACGGCCCGCTCGACGGGCTGGTGGTCACGCGCTACGGCCACGCGGTTCCGACCGAGCGCATCCCGGTCGTGGAGGCGTCGCACCCGGTGCCCGATGCGGCCGGCGAGGACGCGGCGCGCCGCATCCTCGACCTCGCCCGCGGCCTCGGGCCCGACGACCTGATGGTCGCGCTGATCTCGGGCGGCGGGTCGGCGTTGCTCTCGCTGCCCGCACCCGGCCTGACGCTGGCGGACAAGCAGGCGCTGAACCGCGCGCTGCTGCGCTCGGGCGCCGCGATCGGCGAGATGAACTGCGTGCGCAAGCACCTGTCGGCGATCAAGGGCGGGCGCCTCGCCGCCGCCGCCCATCCCGCCCGCACCCTGACGCTCGTGATCTCCGACGTGCCGGGCGACGACCCGGGCGTCATCGCCTCGGGTCCCACGGTGCCCGACCCGGGGACCGCGGCGGAGGCGCGCGCCATCCTCGAACGGTACGGGATCGCGGTTCCGCCCGCGGTCGCGGCGGCGCTGGCCGATCCGGCGAACGAGACGCCGAAGCCCGGCGATCCGCGCCTCGCGCGGGCCGAAACGGTGCTGATCGCGCGGCCCCAGGCATCGCTGGAGGCGGCGGCGGCCGTCGCGCGCGCGGCCGGGATCACGCCGCTGATCCTGGGCGACGCCATCGAGGGCGAGGCGCGGGAAGTCGGGCGCACGATGGCGGGCATCGCGCTCCAGGTGCGCCGCCATGGCCAGCCGGTTCCGGCACCCTGCGTGCTGCTGTCCGGCGGGGAGACCACGGTGACGGTGCGCGGGCAGGGCGGGCGCGGCGGGCGGAACACGGAGTTCCTGCTCGGCTTCGCGCTGGCTGTCGACGGGGCGCCCGGCGTCTTCGCCCTCGCCGCCGATACCGACGGGATCGACGGCAGCGAGGACAACGCGGGCGCATTCTGCGATCCCGGAAGCCTCGCGCGGATACGGGCGGCGGATGTCGACCCCTCGGCCCTGCTCGCGGCCAACGACAGCTGGGGCGCCTTCGCGGCGTCGGGCGGGCTGGTGACGACGGGTCCGACCCTGACCAACGTCAACGACTTCCGGGCGATCCTCGTTCTGCCCTGAGCGCCGCCGGATCCGGTCGGCCGCCTCAGGCGGCCGCCGACCGACGCAGGAACACGTCGAGCGGCTCCGGCGCGCCGAAGGCGTAGCCCTGTCCCTGGTGGCAGCCGATCTGGCGCAGCGCCCGGGTCGTCGCGTCCGTCTCGATCCCTTCCGCAACGGTCTGCAGGCCGAGCCCGTCGGCCATGGCCTGGATGGCGCCGATCATCCGGGTCCAGTCGTTCCCCATCTCGACCTCGCTGACGAAGCTGCGGTCGATCTTCAGATAGTCGATCGGGAGGGTATGCAGGTTCGAGAGGGACGAATAGCCGGTCCCGAAATCGTCGACGGCGATCTTGATCCCCATCGACCGCAGATTGTTCAGCACCTCGCGGGCGACGGTCGGATTCTCCATCATCGCCGTCTCGGTCAGTTCCATCGTCAGCCGGTCGATGGGGAACAGGTGCTCCTCGCGGATCGCGTTCACGATCCGGTTCATCGAGGGCCAGTTCAGGTCGTGCGGCGAAAGATTGACCGACAGGCGCACGTCCGACCGCCCGCCGTCCTTCCACGCCTGCGCCACGCCGCGCAGCATCTCGATCGTCAGGTCGGTCGTGAGCGCGTGCCGCTCGGCCAGCGGGATGAAGCGCGTGGGGGGGATGAACCCCTCGGTCGGGTGGATCCAGCGCGCCAGGATCTCCGCCCCGATCATGCGCCCGGTCTCGAGGTCGACGATCGGTTGGGCGAAGGGCAGGAACTGGCGTTCCCGCAGACCGGCCTCGATCTCCCCCGCGAGGCGCAGGTCGTCGCGCGCCCGGATCAGCGCCGCGCGGTCGACGCGGCCCACCGTTCCCGCCGGGCCGCGGCGGGCGAGGGTGAGGGCGATCTCCGCCCCGCGGAGAAGGTCGTCCTCGGTGTCGAAGTCCGTCGGGAACACCGCCGTCCCGCCGAGTCCGCGGAGGCGGAAGACCATGCCGTCGATCTCGAACGGCAGGCGGAAGGCGCGCGCGATGAGATCCTGCAGCGATTCGACAGGGTCGGTGCCGCCGGGCTGGCGCCAGACGGTTCCGAACACGTCGCTGTTGATGTGGAAGAGGCGCCCGTGGGGCGGCAGTTGGATCAGGATGCGCTCCGCCACCTGCTTCAGCACGACGTCGGCGACGACATGCCCGGCGCCGTCGCGGACCGCGTGGAAATGGCGCAGGTCGATCAGGCTCGCCACGATCGGCTCGGCGCCTTCGGTCCAGCCGGCGAGATCGGCCGCCAGCCGACGCAGCATCGCGCGCCGGCCGGGGCTGGGCGCCGGCATCGACACGCCGGTGGGCATTTCCAGCCGCGCGGTGCCGATCGCGTCGCCACGGTGCGCAATGGGGGTGAAGCAGAGCGTTCTCGGTGCGCCGAGAACGGCCGCCGCCATATCCGGCGAAATGCCTTCGGGGAGCAGCACCGGCTCGCGCAGGGGCATCACCGCGTCGTCCTGGAAGAAGCCGTGCATGGCGATGTGGCCGGACGGAAGCCGGCGGTAGAACACCGACTTGGCCGCTGCCGCCAGTTCCGCCGCGAATTCGACGTCGATCGGTCGTTCGCCGTCCGGTTGCGTGTCCGGCGCCACCGTTTCGGACGGGTCGTCGGCATGGGGGGTGCGGAGGCCGTCGTCCACGTTGACCTGCTTCCTCGTCTGCGGCGCGGGGGGAGGGACGGCCGTCTCCCCACCCCGTCCACGCCTAAGGGGATATGCGTGGTGGTCGATTGCAGCCAAATACAAGAGGGGTTTACGGCACGAAAATCGATGCCCGCCCGACCATCAATGATCGATGGGTAGCGACATGTGCACCGTTCACCACCAATTGCATTCCAATAAGCCGTGAAAATCAATCTATACGGGTGTCTCGGCTCACGCAAGTCCCCTCGCCTCCGCAGGCGCGCCGGGTGCCCGGATCGTCTCCCTGGTCACTTGCGTCGCGGGCCGGCCCCATAACGCGAACAGGGGCCCGAAGGCCCCTGTCCGCCATCCTTCGCGAAGGGTCGCGCCGGTCAACTGCAGCCGGTGGTCGACCCGCATGTGTCGCACTTGAGGCAGGTGCCGTTGCGGACCAGCGTCATGTTACCGCACTCGGGGCAGGGGTCGCCCTCGTAGCCCTTCGCCCGCGCCATCTGGACGGCCTCGACGCGGCCGTTCACGCCGCCGGCGGAGACGGTGCCGCCGTAGGCGGTGCCGACCATGGCGACGGCACCACCACCGCCGGCCGCCGCGAAGGCCGTGGCGGCCGGCGCCAGACCGGCGGCCACCTCGTAGCCCGCCACCACGCGGTCAGACATGCCGCCCGGCACGACCCGCAGATTGCCGCGGACGTAGCCCGACGACACGACGGCCTTCGCCGCCGCCGCCGCGGCCTCCTGCTCCTCGGGCAGGCGCCCCTCGGCGTCGCCGCCCCCCATCGTGTCCGGCAGGAGGTCGTCCGGCGTCGCGTGGGCGAGGTCGGTCCGCGCGAGATAGGAGATGGCGAGTTCGCGGAAGACGTAGTCGAGCACGCTGGTCGCCATCTTGATGGCGTCGTTTCCGGACACCATCCCCGAGGGCTCGAAGCGCGTGAAGGTGAACGCCTCCACGTATTCCTCAAGCGGCACGCCGTACTGGAGGCCGAGCGAAATCGCGATCGCGAAGTTGTTCATCATCGACCGGAAGGCGGCGCCCTCCTTGTGCATGTCGATGAAGATCTCGCCCAGGCGCCCGTCCTCGTACTCGCCGGTCCGCAGATAGACCTTGTGCCCCCCGACCAGCGCCTTCTGCGTGTAGCCCTTGCGACGATGGGGCAGCTTCGCCCGCTCGGCCCGGGCCACCCGCTCGATCACCCGCTCCACGATGCGCTCGGCCGCCGCCGCCGCCTTCGCCTGGGCCGGTGCCGCCACGATCTCCTCGACCCCCTCCTCGCCCTCGTCATCCGAGAGGACCTGGGCCTGCAGCGGCTGCGACAGCTTGGAGCCGTCGCGATAGAGCGCGTTCGCCTTCAGGCACAGCCGCCAGGACTGGAGGTAGGCCTCCTTGCATGCCTCGACCGTGGCGTCGTTGGGCATGTTGATGGTCTTGGAGATGGCGCCCGAGATGAAGGGCTGTGCCGCCGCCATCATCAGGATGTGGCTGTCCACCGACAGGAACCGCCTGCCGGTCTTGCCGCAGGGGTTGGCGCAGTCGAACACCGGCAGGTGCTCGTCCTTCAGCCCCGGTGCCCCCTCCAGCGTCATCGCCCCGCAGACGAACACGTTGGCCGCCTCGATCTCGGCCTTGGAGAAGCCGAGGTGGGCGAGGATGTCGAACGACGGTTCGGCCAGCCGCCCCGCCGGGATGCCGAGCGTCTCGACGCAGGCCTTCTCGCCCAGCGTCCACTTGTTGAAGACGAACTTGATGTCGAAGGCGGACTTCAGCGCACCCTCGACCGCGTCCAGCATCGCGTCGTCGAAGCCGACGGCGCGCAGCCGGTCGTGGTTGATGCCCGGCGCGCCCTTCAGCGTGCCGTTCCCGACCGCATAACGCTCGATCGCCGCGATC
The DNA here is from genome assembly GCA_947457845.1 of Rhodospirillales bacterium. Taxonomy (GTDB): domain Bacteria; phylum Pseudomonadota; class Alphaproteobacteria; order Azospirillales; family Azospirillaceae; genus CANGXM01. The sequence continues at coordinate 19,153 of CANGXM010000032.1, forward strand.
TGGCCGGCGTCGTGGCCGAGCTTCGCGAGCGCCTCGGGCACCGCGCGGTTGATGATCTTGAAGTAGCCGCCGCCGGCCAGCTTCTTGAACTTCACCAGCGCGAAGTCGGGCTCGATGCCGGTGGTGTCGCAGTCCATGACGAGGCCGATCGTGCCGGTCGGCGCGATCACGGTCGCCTGGGCGTTGCGGTAGCCGTGCTCGGTCCCGAGCGCCAGCGCCCGGTCCCAGGCCGCCGCGGCGGCGTCCATCAGGGCGGGCTGCGGGCAGTCGCCACGCTTCAGCGGCACGGGAACGACCGTCAGCCCCTCGTACCCGTCCGACAGGCCGTGGGCGGCGAGGCGGTGGTTGCGGATGACCCGCAGCATGGGCTCGCGGTTGTCGGCGAAGCCGGGGAAGGGCCCCAGCTCCTTCGCCATCTCGGCCGAGGTCGCGTAGGACACGCCGGTCATGATCGCGGTGAGCGCGCCGCAGATCGCGCGGCCCTCATGCGAATCATAAGGAATGCCCGACGCCATCAGGAGGCCGCCGATGTTGGCGTAGCCGAGGCCCAGCGTGCGGTAGCGGTAGGAGAGCTCCGCGATCTCCTTCGAGGGGAACTGGGCCATCAGGACCGAGATCTCGAGCACGACCGTCCAGAGCCGGACCGCGTGCTCGTAGGCCGCGATGTCGATCGACCCGTCCGCCGCCCGGAACTCCATCAGGTTGAGGGAGGCGAGATTGCAGGCCGTGTCGTCGAGGAACATGTACTCCGAGCACGGATTGGACGCGTTGATCCGGCCGGACGCGGGGCAGGTGTGCCACTCGTTGATGGTGGTGTCGAACTGGATGCCCGGGTCGGCGCAGGCCCAGGCGGCGTGGCCGATCTTCTCCCACAGCTCGCGCGCCTTGACGGTCTTGGCGACCTTGCCGTCGGTACGGCGGATCAGGTTCCACTCCGCGTCGTTCAGCACCGCGTCGAGGAACTCGTTCGTCACACGCACCGAGTTGTTGGAGTTCTGGCCGGCCACCGTCAGGTAGGCGTCCGAGTCCCAGTCGGTGTCGTAGGTCTTGAAGTCGATCGAGCGATAGCCCTGGCCCGCGAACTGCACCACGCGCTGGATGTAGTTCTCCGGGATCATCGACTTGCGGGCGGCGATGATCGCCTTCTTCAGCGACCGGTTCGCCTTGGCGTCCAGACGGTCGGCCTCGGCCACCGCCTCGTCCCAGCAGGCGGCCATGATCTCGTTCAGATGCTTCGACGCGATCTTCGAGCCGGCGACGAGGGCGGCGACCTTCTGCTCCTCGATCGCCTTCCAGTCGATGTAGGCCTCGATGTCCGGGTGGTCCATGTCGACCACGACCATCTTGGCCGCGCGCCGCGTGGTGCCGCCCGACTTGATGGCGCCGGCCGCCCGGTCGCCGATCTTCAGGAAACTCATCAGGCCCGACGAACGCCCGCCGCCGGCCAGCCGCTCGCCGTCGCCGCGCAGCCGGGAGAAGTTCGAGCCGGTGCCCGAGCCATATTTGAACAGGCGGGCCTCGCGGACCCACAGGTCCATGATGCCGCCCTCGTTCACGAGGTCGTCGGCGACGGACTGGATGAAGCAGGCGTGCGGCTGCGGATGCTCGTAGGCGGTCTCGGACTTGGTCAGCGCGCCCGTCCGGAAATCGACGTAGAAGTGCCCCTGGCTCGGCCCGTCGATGCCATAGGCCCAGTGCAGGCCGGTGTTGAACCACTGCGGGCTGTTGGGCGCCGCCATCTGCCGGCACAGCATGAAGCGGTGCTCGTCGAAGAAGGCGCGGGCGTCGGCCTCGCCGTCGAAGTAGCCGCCCTTCCAGCCCCAGTAGGTCCAGGTGCCGGCCAGCCGGTCGAACACCTGCTTGGCCGACATCTCGCTGACCGACCGCTTCTCCTTGGGGAGCTTGGAGAGGGTCCGCTCGTCGGGAACCGAGCGCCACAGCCAGGAGGGGACGTCATGCTCCTCGACGCGTTTCAGCGCGGCCGGCACGCCCGCCTTGCGGAAGTACTTCTGGGCCAGCACGTCGCAGGCGACCTGGCTCCAGTCGTCGGGAACGTCGATGTCCTTCAGCTGGAACACGACCGAACCGTCCGGGTTGCGGATCTCGCTCGTCGTCTTCCGGAAGGCGATGCCGTCGTAGGCGTCGCGACCCTCGACCGTGAACCGCCGCTCGATCCGCATGCTCATCCGCTCCCGTTCCCTCGGTTTGGTGCCCGGCCCAGCCGCCGACGACAGATGTCGGTGGAGGGGCCATATCCTGTGGGGAGAACAAGGTCGCACACCAGATGTTGCGGCATCAACGAAACTTTGGTGTTGACAGGTTCCGGGGGGCCTGATCTTGCGGGGCGGTGGAGAGAATCAGCGAAACTCATTGAAATCGTGTCGCTTTTCGGCACGGATTGCCGACGCGACGGTCAGCAGCGATCCGTCCGGCGCTCGACCGAGCTGTAGAAGGTGTTGTTGCCGCTAAGGCTCCGGATGACGATAGCAAGGCGTTTGCCCCCGGCCTCCGGCGTCAGGGTGAAGCGGTATTGGTCCGCCCCCGCATGGACGTACCGGGCGCCGTCGCGGCCGAAGGTGTAGCGGGCGCTGGTCATCGACAGGTTCCGCTTGCTGCCCGCCCCCCAGTACGCGACGAGCGACAGCGACTCCGCGGGCGAGGCGGCGACGGCGAGGCAGAAGGCCTGCCCGGTCGCGTCGGCCACGAACATCTGGTTCGGGACCGAGATCGTTGTGACGGTGACCTCGTGGAACGAACCGCGCCACCAGCCACGAAGGCCGGAGCCGTCGGCGTCCGCCATACCGAGCGTCACGTTGCCGGGGGTGAGGAAGTCTGGCGCCGGGGACGGCGCGGGACAGGCGTTCTCGCCCGTCGGGACGGCCTCCGCCTCGAGGAAACGCTGTAGGCAGGCCCGGTACCATACCCGGAACTGCTCCGTGTAGAGCGCGCTGTGCCCGCCGACCGGAATGCGGTCGTCGAGGAAGACGAAGGGGCGTCCCGTCGCCTGCAGGGCAGCGCGGATCGGGCCCGTCGGCCGGTTCGGTCCCTGGCAGTTGTCGCCGGGAGCCATCAGGATCACGGTGCGCCCGGCCCGGTGCAGATCGATCGCGCCGACGAGACGCGGCATCATCTGCTGGGCCGAGTTGACCGAGGGACCGCCGAAGCAGGCGTCTGATCCGTGCCCCGGCGCCGCCGCGAAGACGCCGTGGAAGAGGTCGGGGGCCGCCGCGGCGGCCTCGATCGAAATGGCGCCTCCGTAGGACTGGCCCGCCGCCACGATCCGTCGATAGCCGGCGTCCCGCTTCGTCTGCGCCAGCGCGATCAGATGCGCGACGTGCTTGCGGCCCGTGTCTGTCCAACTCCGCTCGTGCAGTCCGTGGCGGTTGATCTTCACCACGTCCCATCCCGCCCGGCCAAGGTCGCGGATAACGTCCGGGGGCGGGGACTGCCATTGCGGGTTCTGGCCGCTGAGGCCGTGACTCCAGAGAATCACCCCCTTCGCCTTCTGCGGACCGGCTTCCGGCTGGTCGGCGAACGCCGGCACCACCCAGTATGTGCCGCCGTCGGAGGGAGGGCCGGGATAGGGCTGGCTGAAGGCGGGTGTCGCCGTGAGGACGGACACGGCGATCCATAATGTCCGAAGACCCGACCGCATCCCGACCTCCTTGTCCACAACCTAAACAAGAATATCACGGTGGCGGCCGGTGTCGCAACCGTGCCCCCGCGCCCCGTCCCCCGGCCTTGTCCTCCCGCGGCCGCTGTGCGATGGTCCCTTCGCTCCCATCCGGGCCCGGGACGATCATGAGCAACGGCATCGCCAATCTCGTCGACTGGCTGAACCAGACGTACATCCGCGTCTTCACGAAGCGGAATGGCGTGGTCGTCGGCACCGACCGGTACGGCAACACCTACTACCGCTCGAAGACGATCGCGCCCGGCCAGCGGGAGCGGCGCTGGGTGATGTACGTCGGCGAGCCTGAGGCGACGAAGGTGCCGCCCGAGTGGCACGGCTGGCTGCATCACACCCACGATTCGCCGATCGCCGAGACGAGCCCGCTGGTCAAGCCGTGGGTGAAGCCGCACCAGCCGAACGCGACCGGCACGCTCCAGGCCTACCGGCCGCCCGGCCACATGCTGGAGGGCGGGCGTCGGGCGCGCGCCACCGGCGACTATCAGGCCTGGACGCCGGATTGACGGCGCGACACGACCTCAGACAGCCGGACGCCGACCGATGAGCCGCAACGTCATCGAAACCGTGATGGGCGCGGTCGTGCTCGTCGTGGCCGCCATCTTCCTCGTCTTCGCCTATCGCATGGCCGACGTCGGCACGGTGCGGGGCTACGAGGTCTGGGCGGGCTTCTCCGCGACCGGCGGCCTCCAGACGGGGGCGGACGTGCGCATCTCGGGCGTGAAGGTGGGCAGCGTGACGAGCCAGACGCTCGATCCCGGCACCTTCCTCGCCGTCGTGCGCATGTCGATCGACCCCTCCATCAAGCTGACGGCCGATACCACCGCCGCGATCAAGAGCGAGAGCCTGCTGGGCGGCCGTTACGTCTCGTTGAGCCCGGGCGGCGACCCGGACGAGATCAAGCCGGGCGGGCGGATCCAGTTCGTCCAGAACCCGGTCGATCTCGAGGATCTGATCGGCCGCTTCATGTTCTCCAGCCAGGGCCAGTCCTCTTCGGCCGCCCCGGCGCCCGGCGGCGCCACGCAAACGCCCTGATCCCGGGCCACCCTTGCGGGCATGATCCGTCGCACCGCCGCGGGCCTCGCGCTCGCATTTCTTCCCGTCGTGGCCACGCCCGTCGCCTCGCAGACCCCCGGCGGTCGCGAGATGGAGGCGTGGCCGATCGCCCTTCTCCAGAGCCTCGACAAGGCCTCGGCCCGCACCGCCACCTTCCAGGTCGGGGTCGGGTCGACGGTCCGCGTCGGCACGCTCACGGTGCGCGTCCGCGCCTGCCGGGAATCGCTGCCCATCGATCCGCCGGAGAGCGCCGCCTTCCTCGAGATCTGGGACACGCGGCCCAACGAGGCCCCCGTCGGCGTCTTTTCGGGGTGGATGTTCGCGTCGAGCCCGGCGCTCTCGGCGCTCGAGCACCCGACCTACGACGTCTGGGTGGTGGAGTGCAGGAACGCCTCCACCAGCGCGCCGCCGTCGACCGGCGCCCCGCCGGCGCCCGGGAACCGCACCGTCCGCTGAAGGGCCCGCGCGAGGCGGGTGCGGTACTCGCGCCGGGGGATCTCCACGGCGCCGAAGCGGCCGAGGTGCCCGGTCACGAACTGCGTGTCGAGAAGCTCGTAGCCGCCCGCGACCAGCCGGGCGACCAGGTGGACGAGCGCCACCTTGGAGGCGTCCGTCTCGCGGCTGAACATGCTTTCCCCGAAGAAGGCGCCGCCCAGCGACACGCCGTAGAGCCCGCCGACCAGCCGCCCCTCGCGCCAGCATTCGACGCTGTGGGCGAAGCCGCGCCGGAACAGCTCGGTGTAGAGATCGACGATGCGGCCGTTGATCCAGGTGCTCTCGCGCTCGGGCGCCGGCGCGCCGCACGCCTCGACCACCGCCCGGAACGCCGTGTCGGCCCGCACCTCGAAAGGGCTGCGGCGGACGGTCTTGCGCAGGCTCCGCGGTACGTGGAACCGGTCGAGCGGGAGGATCCCGCGCATCGTCGGGTCGTACCAGTGGAGTTCGTCGCTGCCGGCGCTCTCGGCCATGGGAAAGATCCCGGCCGCATACGCGCGGAGCAGAAGCTCCGGCGTGATCTCGGGTCCGTCGGACGTCATGCCGCCGCCCCGCCCCGGACCGCCGTGGCGCGCCTCAGTCCTTCCGCGCGCCCGTGAGCGTGCCGAGCTGGCGCTGGAGTTCGTCGAGCCGCTGCTGCAGTTCGCCGATCGCCCGGTCGGCCTCGCTGCGCGTCGGCTGCGGCGGCGACCCGGGGGCCGCCGGCGTCTCGCCGGCGCCGCCCTCGGCACCCGGGAAGGGCGCGAACATGCGCATCGTCCGCTCGACCATCGCGAGGTTCTGCTTCCCCATCTCCTCCAGCGTCCCGAACGGGAACACGCCGCCGAAGGTGTTCTGGAAGTAGTCGCGCATCTGCTCTTGGTTGCGCGACAGGGACTGCATGCTGTATTCGAGGTAGCGCGGGACGACCCACTGCATGCTGTCGCCGTAGAAGCTGATCAGCTGGCGCAGGAAGCTGATGGGAAGCAGATTGTGCCCCTTCGACTCCTCCTCCACGATGATCTGCGTGAGGACGGAGCGGGTGATGTCGTCCCCGGACTTCGCGTCGAAGACCACGAAATCGGTTCCGTCCTTCACCATCTGGGCAAGGTGATCGAGCGTCACATAGCTGCTGGAGGCCGTGTTGTAGAGCCGCCGGTTCGCGTATTTCTTGATCGTGACGACCTGCTTCGGAGGGCCTTCCTGTTCGGCCATGGCGCCTGCTTTCGACCGGGGGCGGAAATTCCGATTCCGAGCATAGGACTACGCGACTTTCCCCGGGGGGCGCAAGCGTTCTGCCGGATGGCGGGGGCCCGGCCGGGGTGCGCCATCGCGGCTTGATCCGGCGGTCGGATGCGCGTTCTACTCCCAGGATGACCGACGGCCCCGACGCGCCCCCGCCCGATCTCGACGCGCTCGCACGACGGCTGGTCGACCTCTGGCAGGAGCAATGGACGCAGATCGCCACCGACCCCGCCGTTGCCGAGGGGCTCCTCCGGGTGATGCGGGCGACGGCCCCGCCCGGGCCCGGGCATGACGGCGCCGGACCGCCGTGGGCCCCGCCCGCTCGGCCTGCACCTGACGATGGCGGTGGCGGGGACGCTGGGCTCGCGCGGCGCGTTGCCGAA
>CANGXM010000033.1 GCA_947457845.1 Rhodospirillales bacterium
CGACGAGGCGGCTCTCCTCGGGTAGCAGGGTGACGCGGACGGCCGTGGGCTCCGCCGGCCCGATCGCCAGCGCCGCCGCGGCGGCCGGGGAGAGCGCGATCAGCCGCCCCGCGACGGCCGGTCCGCGGTCGTTCACCCGGACCGCGACGGACCGGCCGTTGACGAGGTTGGTGACCCGCACGATGGCGGGCATCTGCAGCGTCGGATGCGCGGCGACCATCGCCGTCGGGTCGTCGGGTTCGCCGTTGTCGGTCAGGCGCGGCCGGTCGGGCGGGCCGGCGACGATCGCGAGGCCCGTCTCGTCGTAGGCCCACTCCTCCCGCGGGTAGTACCAGACGGGTCCCGCCTGGAACGCCTCACCCACCTTGTACACGGGTGCGGGCACCGGCAGGGCGGCGCGCGGCGGGGGCGGCGGCGGCATGCAGCCCACCGCCAGAAGCGCGGCCGACGCCGCGATCAGCCCCCGTAAACGTCTGCGCCGCATCGCGCCGAAACTCCGAATTGCTGCGATGCAGCGTATTCGATCTCAGCCGGCGCTGCCAATGCGGTCGGACAGGATGCCCACCGATGTCGCGAAATAGACCGACCGGTTCCACCGCATGATGACGCGAAAGTTCTCGAACGCGAGGAACGAGTCGCCACGCGGTCCGTCCGGTTGCACCAGCGAGGCTTCGGTGTCGCCGCCGGGAAGACCGCCGCCGCCCGGCGCGCGGATGCCCATCCCCTGCCAGGCCGACACGGGGCGACGCACGTCGAGCCCGGTGTTGCCGGCCGGGTCGAACCCCTGTGGCACCTGCACGGCGAGGCCCCAGCCGCCGGTTCGCACCCAGCCGTTGCGCGCCAGATAGTTGGCGGCGGAGGCGAAGACGTCGGGCTGCGACGTCCAGATGTCGCGGCGCCCGTCGCCGTCGAAATCCACCGCGTACTGCAGGAAGCTCGACGGCATGAACTGGCTCTGGCCCATGGCGCCGGCCCAGGAGCCGAGCATCCGCTCGGGCGCGATGTGGCCCTGGTCGAGGATGCGCAGCGCGGCCAGCAGTTCCGACCGGAAGAACTGGCTGCGGCGGCCGTCGTAGGCGAGCGTGGCGAGGGCGTCGACGATCTTGAAGCCGCCCATGTTGGCGCCATAGCTCGTCTCCATCCCCCACAGCGCCATGATGAAGCGGGCGGGAACGCCGTAGCGCTCCGTCACGCGGCCGAGAAGATCGCGGTTCTGGGCGAGGCGCTGGCGCCCCTGCTCCACCCGGTCGTTGTTGATGACCCGGTCCCGGTACTGGGCGAAGGTCATCGTCGATTCGGGCTGGCGCCGGTCGAGTTCCAGCACCCGCGCGATGGGGGCGACGCCGGTCAGCGCGCCGTCGATCGTGCGTTGCGAGATCCCCTGGCGGGCCGCTTCGCGGCGCAGCTCGGCCAGCCAGGTGCCGAAATCGGTCGGATTGGCCCGCGCCGACGGAGCCGCGGCGAGAACGGCGGCCCCCCCGGCGAGGACGGCGCGGCGGTTTGGGCGGAACATGGCTGTCCCTCGGCGTGCGACGGTTCCGGATACGGTCTGCCACACCCGGGGCCGGCGGGACAACCGGCGACGGGGAGAGGGCCCCATCGCCGCCGTCCCCGGCCATCCGAATGCGCCCGGCGGGGTTCGTCGCGGCGGCGGCGGGCCGGGCTCGGCCCGCGCACCGCGCGACTCGGGTGCGGGCGGCGGGGTCAGATGTCGCCGTAGACGTGCGTCTCCGCCTTCGCGCCGGGCTGGGTAACCGCCCCCTGGAAGGCGGGTCCGACGGTCTGCGCGTATTTCCAGAGCGCACCCGCCTGGAAGTCGTGCCGCCGCGGGGTCCACTGCGCGCGGCGCGCCGCGAGGTCCGCGTCGGTCAGGTCGACCGAGATCGTGGCCGCCTGCGCGTCGATGACGATCCGGTCACCGTCCTTCAGCAGCCCGATGGGGCCGCCCACGGCCGCCTCCGGCCCCACGTGGCCGATGCAGAAGCCGCGGGTGGCGCCGGAGAAGCGGCCGTCGGTGATGAGGGCCACGCTTTCGCCGAGCCCCTGCCCGTAGATCGCGGCGGTGGTCGCCAGCATCTCGCGCATGCCGGGGCCGCCCTTGGGGCCTTCGTAGCGGATGACGATCACGTCGCCCGCCTTGTAGTCCCGCCGTTCGACGGCGGCGAACGCCTCCTCCTCGCTGTCGAAGACGCGTGCCGTACCCTCGAATCGCAGGGTCTTCATCCCCGCGACCTTCACGATCGCCCCTTCCGGCGCCAGGTTGCCCTTGAGCACGACGACGCCGCCCGTCGGCGAGAGCGGTGCCGTGCTGGGGCGCACGACGTCCTGGTCGGTGGGGAACGTCACGTCGGCGAGGTTTTCGGCCAGGGTCCGCCCGGTCACGGTCATGCAGTCGCCGTGCAGGTGCCCGGCCTCGAGCAGGGTCTTGAGGATGATCGGTACGCCGCCGGCCTCGAACAGGTCCTTGGCCACGTAGCGGCCGCCTGGCTTCAGGTCGGCGATGTAGGGCGTGCGCTCAAAGATCCGGCCGACCTCGTCCATGTCGAAGTCGATGCCGCACTCGTTCGCGATCGCCGGCAGGTGCAGCCCGGCGTTGGTCGACCCGCCGGTCGCTGCGACGACCGCGGCCGCGTTCTCCAGCGCCTTGCGGGTGACGATGTCACGCGGGCGGATCCCCAGCTCCAGAAGGCGCATCACCTGCCGCCCCGCGGCCTCGCAGTAGCTGTCGCGGCTCTCGTAGGGGGCCGGCGGGCCGGAGGAGCCGGGCAGCGCGAGGCCGATCGCCTCGGCCACGCAGGCCATGGTGTTGGCCGTGAACTGGCCGCCGCAGGCACCGGCCGACGGGCAGGCGACGCACTCCATGTGATGGAGTTCCTCGTCCGACAGCTTGCCGGCCGCGTGCGCGCCGACCGCCTCGTACATGTCCTGCACCGTGATGTCCCGGCCCTTGTAGCGGCCGGGCAGGATCGACCCGCCGTAGAGGAAGACGCTCGGCACGTTGAGGCGAACCATCGCCATCATCATGCCCGGCAGCGACTTGTCGCAGCCGGCGAGGCCGACGAGCGCGTCGTAGCAGTGGCCGCGCATGGTGAGCTCGACCGAATCCGCGATGATCTCCCGGCTCACCAGAGACGACTTCATGCCCTGGTGGCCCATGGCGATGCCGTCGGTGACGGTGATGGTGCAGAACTCGCGCGGGGTGCCGGTCGCGGCCTTGACCCCCTTCTTCACCGCCTGCGCCTGGCGCGAGAGGGCGATGTTGCAGGGTGCCGCCTCGTTCCAGCAGGTGGCCACGCCCACGAAGGGCTGGGCGATTTCCTCCGCCGTCAGCCCCATCGCGTAAAGGAACGACCGGTGGGGCGCCCGTTCCGGCCCGTTCGTGACGTGCCGGCTCGGCATCTTCGACTTGTCCCACGCCTTCCCTGGCTTGTCGCCGTACGGCATCGCGTCCTCTCCCATGCCCTCGACCGGTTGGTTCCGGCGTCGGCAGGATAGCGGCGGGCCCGGCCGGAGCCTAGCGTCGCAAGTCCTTGTCCCAGGCGTGGAATTCGACCGGCCGACGGAGCAGCCGGGTCGCCGCGCCGGTCACCGCCGCCGGATCGCCGGTGGTGAGAAGCAACGGCGCCCCCGGCACCCCGGTGCGGGCCGCGTACTGCGGGTGGCGCCAGAGATAGGCGCGCAGGGCCATGGCCACCCGCTCGGGCTGCGACAGCACCTCGGTGCCCAGGGGGAGCGCGTCCGCGAACAGGTCGGCCACGAGCGGATAATGGGTGCAGCCGAGGAGGACGGCGTCCGGCGCGCGCCCGTCCATCTGGTCGAGCAGACCGCGCGCGGCCACGGCCACGGCGGCCGTCAGCGTCGCCCTGTCGGCCCCCGCCTCGATCAGCCCGGCCAGCGTCGGGCAGGCCTGCTGCACGACCCGGATCTCCGGCGCGCGCTTGGCCACCTCCACCGGGTAGGAACCGCTGGCGACCGTGCCCAGGGTGGCGAACACGCCCACGGTCCGCGCCGGAACGACGTGCCAGTCCGGCCGGACCGCGTGCCAGGGGGTCCCCGTGATCGCCTCCACCATCGGCACGAGCACGCCGAGGACGCGGTTGTCGGGCCACGTCGCCGGCAGCCATTCCTGCTGGATCCCGCGGAGCGCGATGGCGGACGCCGTGTTGCAGGCCAGCACGACCAGCCGGCACCCCCGGCGGAACAGAACGTCGACCGCCGCCCGCGTCAGTTCCAGCACCTCGGGTCCGGGGCGCGTGCCGTAGGGGGCGGCGGCGTGGTCGCCGAGATAGACGAACCGTTCGCGCGGGAACGACGCGACGAGCGCGTCGAGCACCGTCAGCCCGCCGTGACCGGAATCGAAGACGCCGATCATTCCTGTCGTCCCGCTTCGGAAGGGAAACAGCGTGCGCGCGGATTGTGGCGCGGAGGGGGCCCGTCGTCGATCAGGGTCCGGCGTAGGGGACGTGCGGGCCCGCCGTCCGGGGCAGGATGCCGGCCGCGCGCGGATCGGGCTCGATCCGCTCCTCCCGCCGCAGGATCTCGAACCCGCCCGCGCGATAGGTGTCGAGCGCCTTCGGATGGTCGAGCGAGCAGGTGTTCAGCGTCACCCGCTCGGCCCCGCCCGCGAAGGCGATCCGGACGGCGCGGTCGAGAAGCCAGGGCCCGAGGCCCCGGCCGATGAAGCCCGGCCGCAGGCCGAGATAGGCGATCTCGCACGCCGGAACCGGGCCGCGGTCGAGTTCCAGCATGCCGGCCGGAACGCCGTCGACCATCGGCACGAAAAGCTCCATGGCCGGGTCGGCCAGCCATCGCGCCAACTGCTGCGGCGAAATCCGCCGTCGCCCGTACCACAGCCACGGCTCGCCCGTCGCATCGTAGAGGAAGCGGTAGTAGGCGGGATCGGGCGCATGGGCCCGGACGAGCGTGGCACCCGCCGGCGCCGGCCGGGGCGGCCCGTCCGCCGGGCGGCGGCATTCCAGGAACCAGACAGTGACGGCCAGGTGGCCGGGCGGGACGCCGGCGGAACCGGTCGTCGCCGTCACCGGGCGGGTCCGGTCTCGACCGGTCGGTCGGAGGGCTGTCCCCACTCCGTCCAGGAACCGTCGTAGACCGCGACCCCGGACGCCCCCGCGAGGCGGAGCCCGAGCGCCAGCACGCAGGCGGTGACGCCGCTCCCGCAGGTGGTGATGACCGGGCGATCCTTGTCGATCCCCGCCGCCGCGATCCGGCGCGCGATCTCCTCGACCGGGAGGATGGTCTTGTCCCTGGGATCGAGGAGGGCCGCGAAGGGCAGGTTGCGCGAGCCAGGCACATGGCCGCGGCGCAGGCCGGGGCGGATCTCCTCCGCCTCGCCGGTGAAGCGTTCGGCCGCGCGCGCGTCGAGGATCTGCGCAGCACCGGTCCGCGACGCCGCGGCGACGTCGTCCAGCAGCGCCACCGCGCCCGGCACCGGACGCGCGACGAACGTCCGCGCGGACGGTGCCGACGCGTCGCCGTTCGCGACCGGCCGACCCTCCGCGATCCACTTCGGCAGGCCGCCGTCCAGCACCGCGACCCGCGCGTGCCCGAACGCGCGCAGCATCCACCAGGCGCGGGCCGCGCTCATCAGCCCGTGCGCGTCGTAGACCACGACGTCGGTGTTGTCGCCCACGCCGAGCGCGCCCACCTGCCGCGCGAACTGCTCGGCCGAGGGCATCATGTGCGGCAGCGGGATGCCGGCGTCGGCGATCGCGTCGATGTCGAAGAAGACCGCGCCGGGCACGTGCGCCTGCCGGAATTCCGCCTGCGCGTCCCGGCCCGAGCCGGGGAGCATGTAGGTGGCGTCGAGCACCACGAGATCCGGCAGGCCGAGCCGCTCGCCCAGCCACGCCGTCGAGACAAGGTCGTTCACCCTTCCCTCCCCTGGCGCGATCAGCCCTTCAGGCCGATCACGACGCGCCGGTTCTGCTTGCCCTTGTTCTCGATCTTCAGCACCTCGACCCCCCCGATCTCCGCCGTGGAGCGGACGTGGGTGCCGCCGCAGGGCTGGTAGTCGACGTCGCCGATCCGGATGGTCCGGACGGTGCCGCTCCCGGTCGGCGGACGGACCGACATCGTGCGGACGAGGTCGGGCTTGGCCGCCAGATCCGCGTCGGTGATGGAGCCGGCGACGACGGGATGGTCCGCGGCCACCAGCGCGTTGATCCCGGCCTCGATCGCGTCGCGGTCGAGGGCGCCGCTCGGGACGTCGAAATCCAGCCGGCTCCGTTCGGCCCCGATCTGGCCACCGGTGACCGCACCGGGGACGACGGCGCACATCAGGTGGAGGGCCGTGTGCATCCGCATGTGGCGGTGACGCCGGTCCCAGTCGAGGACGAGTTCCACCGCGGTCCCGGGGGGCGGCGGCTCGGCACCTTCGGCCAGCACGTGGACGACCGTGTCCGGGGCCTCGCCCTTGACCGTGTCGACGATCGCGGCCTGGCCACCCGGCCAGCGGATCTCCCCGGTGTCGCCGGGCTGACCGCCGCCGGTCGGGTAGAAGACAGTCCGGTCCGTGGCCACCCGCGGGCCCGGGCCCGCGATGGTCACGCTCACGGTGCAGGACCGTGCCTGCGAATCGGTTCGGAAGAGGAGTTCCATCACTACAGGCCGCCGTCTCGTCGCTGATTCGGGCCGGAGGTTAGGCCGTGGCCCGCGGCCCCGCAAGCGGCCGGACCGTCATCCCCAATCCCGGCGCAGCGTCTCGTGCAGGCGCGCGAACGCGGAGATCGCGACGAGGCTGTGGCCGTTGTCGAGGTCCGGCCCGTCGAGCATCGCGATGGCGTCGGTCGCAGGCACCACGAGGCGGCGGATGTCCTCCCCCTCCTCCGCGATGCCGTGGAGCGAGCCGTCCTCGGTCGCCGACACCCGCGCGACGAACAGATGGATGTCCTCGTCCGCCACGCCGGGGGTCGCGAGCCAGCGGCGCACGAAGCGCATCCGGTCCGGCGTCAGCCCGGTTTCCTCGATCGTCTCGCGCCGCGCCGCCTCCTCGACCGTCTCCCCCTCGTCGACCAGTCCGGCGACGCATTCGATCAGCCGCGGTTCCGCGCGGCCCGCGAGATGGGCGGCGATCCGCAGCTGCTGGACGAAGACGACGGCGTCGCGGACCGGATCGTAGGGGACCACGACGACCACGAGGCCGAGATGGACGATCTCGCGCGCCACCTCGCCGCTCCAGCTGCCGTCGAAGCGGCGGTGACGGAAGCGGTGCAGGCGAACCGGGCGGAAACCTTCGTGCAGGGTCTCCGGCGGCGCGGTGGTGACGATGTCTGCGCCCAAGTCGTTCTCCCCGCCGAAGGATCATTCCGATCCCCTGTCCCGATCGGTCCGATCATGAAGACGGCGGGAGGCGTTGGCCATGGGTGACGATGCGACGATCGGCGGGATCGACGCCGAAGGCGACCCGGAACGGGCGATGGCCGAGTACCAGCGTCTGGCGGACGCCGCGACGACCGGTCGGACGGACCGGGTCGCCGGCCGATCCTCAGGGTCTGGGCAGGAGCGGCAGGACAAGCGCCCGGGTATTCGGATGGCCGAGCTGGCGCCCGGCCGAAACGTCCTCGGCGACCATCAGCGACGCGGCGATCTCGAGCAGGCCGGCGAGGACGAGCGCTCCCATCGCCGCGAGTGCCACGACCGTCCAGCGAAGACGGCGTCGCGGGATCCGTGTGTGCGTGGCGCTGTCGACCATGCCGCCCTCCCCTTCTGCGTCCGGACCGACACAGCCTAGGCCCGGGGGGATGCGGAGCGTTCGTGCGCAAAGGCGTTGCCGCGGAGGGGCATCCGCGGAACGGGAGTCGCAGGAGGAAGGAAAGTGGCTCCGGGGGTCGGATTCGAACCGACGACCGAGCGGTTAACAGCCGCTAGCTCTACCGCTGAGCTACCCCGGAACACTACGCGGACGACGGTCGGCCATCGAGTGGAGGCACGGGGCGGAATCGAACCGCCGTACGCGGATTTGCAGTCCGCTGCATGACCACTCTGCCACCGCGCCGAACGCCGTCAGCGGCGCGTGTCATAGCGGCGGTCCCCGCACGGGTCAAGCGCCGCGCTCGTCCGTCCCCACGATTTGCGCGACGGACCCCGTCCGGACCGGACGCCGGCGCCGGAGCCGCCCTTCGACGAAATGCCCTGCCGCGTCGCAACATTGTCAGTCGGCGGACGGGCGGATATAAACACGACGAGCAAATCCGAGCCGTCTCTCGCCGATCGACCGGGGTCGCACGCCGCATGACCGAGTTCGCAGCCGCCCGCTTCAACATGGTCGAGGGGCAGATCCGCCCGAACAAGGTCACCGATCCCGCGATCGTCGACGCGTTTCTCGCGGTGCCGCGCGAGCGGTTCGTCCCGGGGCCGGCACGCGCAATCGCATACGTCGACGAGGACATCCCGGTTGGGTCGGGCCGGTTCCTGACCGAGCCGATGGTCCTCGCCCGCATGATTCAGGAGGCGCGCGTCGCGTCCGCGGACAGGGTGCTCCTCGTCGGCGCCGGCACCGGCTACGCCTGCGCGGTGCTCGCCCGGATCGCCGTGGAGGTCGTCGGCGTCGAGGCCGACCGCGCCTTCGCCGACCGGGCGCGGTCCGCCCTCGGCGACCTCGGTGCGACGGGCGTGATCGTGCTCGACGGGCCGCTTCGCGCGGGCGCGCCCGACCGGGCGCCCTTCGACGTTGTGGTGATCGACGGCGCGGTGGCGGCGGTGCCGCCCTCGCTTCTCGCGCAGATCGGCGAGGGCGGGCGTCTGGTCGCCGTCGTGGCGCCGCAGGGCCGGTTCGGTCAGGCGCTCCTCTATGAACGGCGAAGCGGGGTCGTCTCGCCCCGCGCCCTCTTCGATGCCGGGACCCCGCTTCTTCCGGGGTTCGAGCCGGTCGCCGGTTTCCAGTTCTGAACGGGGCCGCGCCCGTCCGCGGGCCCCCACGTCCTTTCCCGTCGGGAGGTTGAGGCATGGTTCGCACGAGACGCGGATTTCGAGCGTCGATCACCGGACGGGGACTGATCGTTCCCGCCGTCCTCGCCGCCATGGGACTGGCCACGCCGGCGATGGCGCAGACGCTGCAGGAGGCCCTCGCGCAGGCCTACACGTCCAATCCGCAGCTCGAGGCCCAGCGCGCGGCGCTCCGCGCGGTCGACGAACAGGTGCCCCAGGCGCTCTCCAACTACCGGCCGACGGTCGAGGGGACCGCGTCGATCGGCACCGCCGAGATCGATGTGTCCGGTGCCGCCGGTGCGGCCAACAACGGCGCGCGGACGACCCAGCCCCGCACGCTCGGCATCGCGGTGACCCAGCCGATCTACCGCGGCGGCCGGACCGCCGCCCAGGTGAGCCGCGCGGAGAACGTGGTCCAGGCCAGCCGGGCGCAGCTCTTCGCGACGGAGCAGACGATCCTGCTGAACGCGGCGACGGCCTACTTCGACGTCGTCCGGGACCAGGCGACGCTCGAACTGAACACCAACAACGAGCAGGTGATCGGCCGCCAGCTCGAGGCGACCCGCGACCGGTTCCGGGTCGGCGAGGTGACGCGGACCGACGTCAGCCAGGCGGAATCCCGCCAGGCGGGCGCCACGTCGAACCGGATCCTCTCCGAGGGCAATCTCGCGTCGAGCCGCGCGGTCTACACCCGCATCGTGGGATCGACGCCGGGGCGGCTGACACAGCCCCGGCCCACGTTCTCGCTGCCGGCCTCGATGCAGGAGACGATCGACCTCGCGGTCGCCGCGAATCCATCGGTCGTCGCCTCGCAGTTCAACGAGGCCGCGGCGCGCGACGCGATCGATCAGGTCCGGGGCGAGGCGCTGCCGTCCGTCAGCCTTCGCGGCAGCCTGCAGCGCGGTCTCGAGACGTCGACGAACGCCTACCGGACCGATACCGGATCGGTGACCGCGCAACTGACGGTGCCGCTCTACCAGGCCGGGGCCGTGACGTCGCGCGTGCGCGAGGCGACGCAGACGGCGGGCCAGCGGCGCATCGAGATCGATCAGGCGCGCACCCAGACGATCGAGACGGCGATTCGGGCGTGGCAGGGCCTGACCACCTCGCGCGCGAGCATCCAGTCGCGGCAGGCCCAGGTGCGGGCGGCGGAGATCGCGCTCGAAGGGGTGCGGCAGGAGGCGACGGTGGGGTCCCGTACCACGCTCGACGTGCTCGACGCCGAACAGGAGCTTCTCAACGCCAGGGTGGGTCTTGTACAATCACAGCGCGACGAACTCGCGGCGGCGTTCCAGATCCTCGCGGCAACGGGCCAGCTCGGCGCGCGGCAACTCAACCTGCCGGTGCAGACGTACGACGTTGAAGAGAACTACCGCTCCGTGCGGGATCGGTGGTAGGAATATCGCCGTATGAATGTACGGTCCGTACACTTTCGAGTTGGCGGTCCGTAGGGTCGCTGTTATGGGTTTTCGGGGCGGGGAAGAACAAGGGTAGCTATGAGCGATCAACGGTCCCAGCAAGAACCCTCGATGGAGGAGATCCTTGCATCCATCCGCCGGATCATCTCCGAGGATGGTGACGGCAATGACGCCGCCCCCGCACCGGCGCCCGCTCCCGCCGCACCGAAGCCCGTCGCCGTCGAAGCGCCGTCGAAGCCCATCGACGACGATGTCCTCGAGCTTACGAACATGGTGCCGGAGGAATCGCCCTTCGCTCCGGAACCGTCATGGTCCGATCCCGACCCCATTCCCGAGCCGCCGCCGCCCCCCCGGCCGGCTCCGCGACCGGCGCCTGCCCCGGCTGCCTATGTCGACAGCGACAGCCTTATCTCCCCGCAGCCGGCAGCCCAGGCCGCGGCCCACTTCGCCCAGATGTACTCCAACGCCGGCATCGAGAAGGCGTGGCCGCTGGGCAACCACATCCGCACCGTCGAGGACGTGGTGAAGGACCTCCTTCGCCCGCTCCTGAAGGAGTGGCTGGACGAGAACCTGCCGTCGCTCGTGGAGCGGCTCGTACAGCGCGAGCTCGACCGGATGGGGCGCCGCGCCGGCTACGAGTGAGCCGGACACCGACGGGAAAGCCGGGCGCCTCCAACGCCCGGCTTTTTTGATTCCGGGCCCGCGTTCGAGGGTCGCCTTGCCCCGACCCTCGTCACCCGCTAAATCCGCGCCTTGAGCGCAACACCGACAGAACCGGATCCTTCCGACATGCTGGACAAGACCTACGAGCCCGCCGCCGTCGAGGGACGCACGTACGAGGCCTGGGAAGCGTCGGGCGTCTTCGGCGCGCAGGTCGGTTCGAACCGCGTCCCCTTCACGGTCATGATGCCGCCGCCCAACGTGACGGGCAGCCTGCACATGGGCCACGCGCTGAACATGACCCTGCAGGACGTGACGATCCGCTATCGGCGGATGAAGGGTCATGACGCCCTGTGGCAGCCGGGCACCGATCATGCCGGCATCGCCACGCAGATGGTGGTGGAGCGGCAGCTGGCCGAGCAGGGCAAGAGCCGACAGGACCTCGGCCGCGCCGCCTTCCTCGACAAGGTCTGGGAGTGGAAGGCCTATTCCGGCGGCGCCATCACCGGGCAGCTCCGCCGGCTGGGCGCGTCCGCCGACTGGCCGCGCGAGCGCTTCACCATGGACGAGGGGCTGAACCGCGCCGTCCGCAAGGTCTTCGTCGATCTCTACCGGCAGGGGCTGATCTACAAGGACAAGCGGCTGGTCAACTGGGACCCGAAGCTCCACACCGCGATCTCCGACCTCGAGGTGGAGCAGCGGGAGGTGCAGGGCAGCCTGTGGCACTTCCGCTATCCGGTCGAGGGGATGGAGGGGCGGTTCATCACCGTCGCCACCACCCGGCCGGAGACCATGCTGGGCGACACCGCGGTCGCGGTGCATCCCGACGATCCGCGCTATGCCGACCTGATCGGGCGCCACGCCGTCCTGCCGATCGTCGGGCGCCGCATCCGCATCGTCGCCGACGACTACGCCGATCCGGAAACCGGTTCGGGTGCCGTGAAGATCACCCCCGCCCACGACTTCAACGATTTCGAGGTCGGGCGCCGGCACGGGCTCGAACTCATCAACGTGTTCGACCGCGACGCCCGGCTGAACGAGAACGCGCCCGAGGCCTACCGCGGCCTCGACCGGTACGACGCGCGCAAGACGATCGTCGCGGAGATGGAGGGGCTCGGCCTCGTCGAGACGATCGAGCCGCACCTCCACAAGGTGCCGCACGGCGACCGCTCGGGCGTGGCGATCGAGCCCTGGCTGACCGACCAGTGGTACTGCGACGCGGCCACGCTGGCGAAACCCGCCATCGCGGCGGTCGAGGAGGGGCGGACGGTGTTCGTGCCCAAGACCTGGGAGAACACCTACTTCGAGTGGATGCGCAACATCCAGCCCTGGTGCATCAGCCGCCAGCTCTGGTGGGGCCACCAGATCCCGGCCTGGTACGACGGCGACGGCAACGTGTTCGTCGCCGAGACGGAAGCCGAGGCCCAGGCCCTCGCCCGGGCGAAGCACGGGACGGACGTGCCGCTGGAGCGCGACGCCGACGTGCTCGACACCTGGTTCTCCTCGGCCCTCTGGCCCTTCTCCACACTCGGCTGGCCGGACGATTTGCCCGAGGTGAAGCGCTACTACCCGGGCGACGTGCTCGTCACGGGCTTCGACATCATCTTCTTCTGGGTCGCCCGGATGATGATGATGGGCCTGCACGTCATGGGCGACGTGCCCTTCCGCAAGGTCTACATCCACGCCCTCGTGCGCGACGAGCGCGGGCAGAAGATGTCGAAGTCCAAGGGCAACGTCATCGACCCGCTGCAGCTGATCGACAGCTACGGCGCGGACGCGCTCCGCTTCACGATGGCCGCGCTGGCCGCCCAGGGTCGCGACGTCAAGCTCTCGGCCCAGCGGGTCGAGGGCTACCGGAACTTCGTCACCAAGGTCTGGAACGCCGCGCGGTTCGGCCAGATGAACGGCTGCGCGCCGGTCGCGGGGTTCGATCCCCGGTCCGTGCGCCTGACGGTCGACCGCTGGGTGATCGGCGAACTGGCCGAATGCGCGCAGCGCACCGCGCAGGCGCTGGAGGCCTTCCGCTTCAACGACGCCGCCGGCGCCCTCTACCAGTTCCTCTGGGGCACCTTCTGCGACTGGTACATCGAGGTCTCGAAGCCGATCCTCCAGGGCGAGGACGAGGTGGCCAAGGCGGAGGTGCGCGCAACCTTCGCATGGGTCCTCGACCAGGCTCTCCACCTCCTCCACCCGCTGATGCCGTTCGTGACCGAGGAACTGCACGCGCAGTTCCGGACCGACGACCGCTGGCTGGTGTCCGCGTCCTGGCCGTCGTTCGGGGCGGACATGGTCGACGCGGACGCGGCGGCCGAGATGAACTGGGTGGTGCGGATCGTCTCAGCCGTCCGCACGGCGCGGGCCGAGGTGAACGTGCCGCCGGGTGCGCAGATCCCGCTTCGCCTCAAGGACGCGAGCCCCCTCGTCACGCAGCGCCTTGATCGCCACCGCGACCTGATCCTGCGCCTCGCGCGCCTGTCCGATGCCGGTGCGCTGGACGGCGACGTTCCGCAGGGCTCCGTCCAGGCGGTGATCGAGGATGCGACGGTGGTGCTTCCGCTGGCCGGGATCGTCGATCTCGACCAGGAACGGGCGCGACTGCGCAAGGAGATCGCCAAGCTCGACGACGAGGTGGCGAAGATCGACCGCAAGCTCGGCAATCCCGACTTCCTGGCGCGGGCGCCGGAGGAGGTCGTCGACGAGCAGAAGGCGCGGCGGGAAGAGGCGGAGGAGGCGCTGTCGCGCCTGAAGGGCGCGCTCGACCGCCTCGGCTGACCGTCCACGTCCCCCGCCCGGCGCGAACCGGGCGGGGGACGGACGCTCAGTGCAGGATCTGCGACAAGAACAGCTTCGTCCGCTCGGACTGCGGGTTCGAGAAGAAGAGTTCGGGGACGTTCTGTTCCACGATCTCGCCCCGGTCCATGAAGATCACCCGGTCGGCGACCTGCCGGGCGAAGCCCATCTCATGCGTCACGCAAAGCATGGTCATGCCCTCGCCCGCGAGGCTGACCATCACGTCCAGCACCTCCTTCACCATCTCGGGATCGAGGGCCGACGTCGGCTCGTCGAACAGCATGACCTTGGGGTTCATGCAGAGCGCGCGGGCGATGGCGACGCGCTGCTGCTGACCGCCCGAGAGCTGTCCGGGATATTTGTTCGCCTGCTCCGGGATGCGCACGCGCTCCAGGAACCGCATGGCGACCGCCTCCGCGTCCTTCTTCGGCATCTTGCGGACCCAGATGGGCGCCAGCGTGCAGTTCTCCAGCACGGTCAGGTGCGGGAACAGATTGAAGGACTGGAACACCATCCCGACCTCGCGGCGGACCGCGTCGATGTTCTTCAGGTTCCCGGTCAGCTCGATCCCGTCGACGACGATCTGCCCCTTCTGGTGTTCCTCCAGACGGTTGATGCAGCGGATGAGCGTCGACTTGCCGGACCCGGACGGGCCGCAGATGACGATCCGTTCGCCACGGGTGACGGTAAGGTTGATGTCGCGCAGCACGTGGAACTCGCCGTACCACTTGTGCATGCCGACGATCTGGATGAACTCGGGCTGGCCCTGGGCCGGGCCGACGGCGGCGTTTGTCATGTGATCGGATCCCTGTTCGTCGTCTGGCCGGGCCTCAGCGCCGCATTCCGCGGTTGAGGTCGACTTCGAGTTTCTGGCTGTACTTGGACATGGCGAAGCAGAAGAAGAAGTAGAGGGTCGCGACCGCGATGTAGGCCTCGACGCCGAAACCCTGCCACGCCGGTTCGATGATCGAGGTCTTGGCCGCGTTCAGGATGTCGTAGATGCCGATGATCAGGACCAGCGACGTGTCCTTGAACATGCCGATGAAGGTGTTGACCATGGGCGGGATCACGATCCGCAGCGCCTGGGGCAGGATGATGAACAGCGTCTTGTTCCAGTAGGAGAGGCCGAGCGCGTCGGCCGCCTCCCCCTGCCCCTTCGGGATCGCCTGCAGCCCGCCGCGGATCACCTCCGCCAGATAGGCGGCGGCGAAGAGGATGATGGCGACCTGGGCGCGCAGCAGCTTGTCGATGTTCAGCCCGTCCGGAAGGAACAGGGGGAACATCACCGACGCCATGAACAGGATGCTGATCAGCGGCACGCCGCGGATCAGCTCGATGAAGACCACGCAGAGCGCCTTGATGGCCGGCATCCCCGTCGACCGCCGGCCGAGCGCCAGCAGGATCGCGAGCGGGAACGCGCCGACGATGCCGAAGGTCGACAGGATGAGGGTGATCGGGAGGCCGCCCCACCGCTCCTGGCTGACGTGGGTGAGCCCGAACACCCCGCCCCACATCAGCACGCCGATGGCGACGAGCCCGACCGCCCAGATCGCCATCAACCACTTGTTCCAGAACCGCTTCATCGCGCTGACCACGTAGAGCGCGATGAAGAGGGCGCAGGCGATCAGCGGGCGCCACTGCTCCTCGTAGGTGTAGGTGCCGAACAGGATGAAGCGGTGCTTCTCGTTGATCAGCGCCCAGCAGGCGCCGATGCCGCGCGCCTCGCGACAGGCGGTGGTGTTGTTGCCGGGCACCGACCAGATCGCGTTCACGAACGCCCAGTCCACGAAGCCGGAGATCCAGCGCACGAGGAAATAAGCGAGCAGCAGCGTGATGGCCGTGTTGAGCCAGTTGGAAAACAGGTTCTCGCGCATCCATCCGACGACGCCGCGCTGGGAGCGGGGCGGAAGAAGGTCGGCGGCGCCGGTCCGCAGGTCGGGTCCGGGAGAGCTCAGCGAGGTCATGGCGTCAACGCTCCACCAGCGCGATGCGCTTGTTGTACCAGTTCATGAACAGCGAGATGGAGAGGCTGACCGTGAGGTAAGCCGCCATGATGATGGCGATGCCCTCGATCGCCTGCCCGGTCTGGTTCAGCGTGGTGTTGGCGACCGACACGATGTCCGGATAGCCGATGGCGACCGCCAGCGACGAGTTCTTCGTGACGTTCAGGTACTGGCTGGTCATCGGCGGGATGATGACGCGCAGCGCCTGCGGCAGGATCACGAGATTGAGGATGCGGTTGTTGTGCAGGCCGACCGCCTGCGCCGCCTCCCACTGCCCCTTCGGCACGGCGAGGATGCCGGCGCGGACGATCTCGGCGATGAAGGCCGCCGTATAGACGACCAGGCCGACGGTCAGGGCCGCGAACTCCGGCGTCAGGGTGGCGCCGCCGACGAAGTTGAAGCCGCGCAGGGCCGGCACGTCCCAGACCAGCGGAGCGCCCAGCGCCAGCCACACGACGATCGGGAGCGCCACCATCATCCCGAGGTTCGGGAGCAGGACCGGTGGCCGCTTGCCGGTACGCGCCTGGGTGGCGTTGGCGTTGCGGGTGTAGACCCAGGCGCCGACGATGCCGGCCGCCAGCGCGCCGACGACCCAGACGTGAAGGTCGTCCCAGACCGGCCAGGGCACCTTGATGCCGCGGTTCGACAGGAACACGCCCTCGCCGAGCTTCATCGCCTGACGGGGCCCGGGAAGGCCCTGGAGCAGCGTGTACCAGAGGAAGAGCTGCAGCAGCAGCGGGGTGTTGCGGATCACCTCGACGTAGGCCGACGCGATCTTCGCGAGCAGCCAGTTCTTCGACAGCCGGGCGATGCCGATGACCGTGCCGAGGATCGTGGCGAGCACGATGCCGACGACGGCGACCTTGAGCGTGTTCAGAAGGCCGACGATCAGGGCCCGCTGATAGCTGTCGGTCGGGGAATAGGCGATCATCGCCTCGCCGATCGGGAGGCCCGCCTCCCGGCCGAGGAACCCGAAGCCGGTCGCGATGCGTCGGGCCTCCAGGTTCGCGATGGTGTTGCTGACCAGGTACCAGATCCCCAGCGCGACGATGCCGAGGACGAGGACCTGCCAGAAGATCGCGCGAACTGCCTCGTTCTGGAGCGAGAAGCCGCCCCCCTGGGCAGAACGGCGAGACCGTTCGGTGTTGCTGATGGCCACCCTCGACGCTCCCTGTTCACCGCGGCCGCTTCTGTGGCGGGCTTTGGCAATCCGCGGACCAATGCCGTGACGACATCACGCCATCGACATTAACGCATGACGGCGGGTCGCTGCACCCTTCCGGTGCCGAGCCCCAACGCAGGACGCCCCGCGGCAGTGGCCGCGGGGCGTCCGTCGTTCCCTCGCGATGCGGTCAGCCGACCTCAGCGCAGCGGCGGCGAGTACATCAGCCCGCCCTTGGTCCACAGGTTGTTGACGCCGCGGGGCAGGCCGAGCGGGGTGATGTTGCGCTCGAAGCTCTCGCCGAAGTTCCCGACGGTCTTGATGATGTTGTAGGCCCAGCGATTATCGACGCCGAGCATCTGCCCGAGGTCGCCGGTCGCGCCGAGGAAGCGGCGGATGGCCGGGTTCTCGCTGTTGGCCATGCTGTCGATGTTCGCGGCCGTCAGGCCGAGTTCCTCGGCCTCGAGCATGGCGAAGAAGGTCCAGCGCACGAGGTCGGACCACTTGCTGTCGCCCTGGCGGACGGTGATGGCGAGCGGCTCCTTGGAGATGACCTCCGGCAGGATGACGTAGTCGTTCGCCTGGGCACCCTGCGAGGCGCGGGTGGAGGCGAGGCCCGACACGTCGGTCGTCAGGCTGTCGCAGCGACCGGCGAAGAAGGCGGCGTTCACCTCCTCCTGGCGCTCGATCACGACCGCCGTGAAGCGCATGTTGTTGGCGCGGAAATAGTCGGTCAGGTTCAGCTCGGTCGTGGTGCCCGGCTGCACGCAGATCGTGGCGCCGTTCAGCTCCTTGGCCGAATTCACGCCCAGGCTCTTCTTCACCATGAAGCCCTGGCCGTCGTAGAAGTTCGTGCCCACGAAGTCGAGGCCGAGCTGCACGTCGCGCTGGAAGGTCCAGGTCGTGTTGCGGGGCATCATGTCCACCTCGCCCGACTGGACGGCGGTGAAGCGCTGCTGCGCCGTCAGCGGCACGTAGCGGACCTTGGTCGCATCGTTGAACATGGCGATCGCGACGGCCCGGCAGGCGTCGACGTCGAGGCCGCGCCAGACGCCCTGGCTGTCGGGCTGGGCGAAGCCGGCGAGGCCGGTGTTCACACCGCACACGAGGGTGCCGCGGGCCTTGACGGCGTCGAAGATCGGCGAGGCGGGCGCCTGGGCGTGGGCGGCGCCGAAGCCGGCGACCGTGAGCGCCGTGCCGAGCGCGAGAGTGCGAAGAACGGACATGGAACCTCCGTGTTTCTGTGCGGACCCCCCCATTGGCGGAGGTGGTCGTTCTTGACCGACGTGCTGTTAGCGCATCGGATTAGACCGGTCCACATATAGTGCGGCACCCGTCCGCCGGAAGGGCGGGCGTCCGGTCCGATGCCCTTCCGGCCGACACGGATTGGGTCTAAACAACACCGAACCCCACGGACGATCCCGCCGATGACCGACACGCCGTCCAAGTCCGACGCCACCCGCCTCGCCCATCTCGGGCGCGACCCGTCCCGTCAGTTCGGCTACGTCAACCCGCCCGTGGTCCGCGGATCGACGTGGCTGGCGCCCGGCCTCGCCGGCTACGAGGCGAACGTCGCGAAGCAGACGGAAGAATACAGCTACGCCAGGATCCGCAACCCGACCTCCAGCGCCTTCGAACAGGCGGTGGCGGATCTGGAGGGCGGGCACCGGGCCGTCGTGGCGCCGAGCGGGCTGTCGGCGATCACCACCGCCGTCCTCGCCTTCGTGAAGGCGGGCGGGCACGCGCTGGTCACCGACAGCGTCTACTATCCGACGCGCCGGTTCTTCGACGGGCTCGCGGCCCGCTTCGGCGTCTCGGTCACCTACTACGACCCCGCGATCGGCGCCGGCATCGCGGCCCTGATGCGTCCGGAGACCACGATCGTCTACGTGGAGTCCCCCGGCTCGATCACCTTCGAGATGCAGGACATCCCCGTCATCGCCGCGGTCGCGCACGCCCGCGGCGCCGTGGTGATCCACGACGGCACCTGGGGCACGCCGCTCTACTTCCGGAGCTTCGAGCACGGGGTCGACGTCTCGGTCCATGCGGCGACCAAGTATCTCGTCGGCCATTCCGACGCGATGCTGGGCGTGGTCGTCTGCAACGCGGCGACGTTCGACCGTGTGAAGGCGTCGGCGGTGGGGCTGGGGGTCTGCGCCTCGCCCGACGACGTGTTCCTCGGCCTGCGCGGCCTGCGGACGCTCGGCGTCCGGCTGGAACGGCACTGGGCGTCGGGCGTGGAACTCGCCCGCTGGCTGGAGACGCGGCCGGAGGTGGCCCGGGTCCTCCACCCCGCCCTGCCCTCCCATCCCGGCCACGCCATCTGGAAGCGCGACTTCCGGGGCGCGTGCGGGCTCTTCGGGCTGGTGCTGAGGCCGGTGCCGTCGAAGGCCGTCGAGGCGATGGTCGACGGCCTGTCCCTCTTCGGCATCGGTGCCAGCTGGGGCGGGTTCGAGAGCCTCATCCTGCGATCCCATCCCCGCGCGATCCGCACCGCGGTTCCCTGGGCCGAGGAGGGCACGCTGCTGCGGATCCATGTCGGGCTGGAGGACGTGGAGGACCTGAAGGCGGACCTCGCCGCCGGCTTCGAGCGCCTGCGGACGGCCGCCGGATGAGTGACCTCGATGCGGTCCTCGCCGAACTCCGCTTCGACGACGCCGGGCTCGTCGCCGCCATCGCGCAGGACGCCGACGACGGCGAGGTGCTGATGATGGCGTGGATGAACGCCGACGCGGTGCGCGAGACGCTGGAGACCGGTCGCGTCTGCTACTGGTCGCGGTCCCGCCGGTCGCTCTGGCGCAAGGGCGAGACCTCGGGGCAGGTGCAGGGGCTGGTGGAGTTCCGCATCGACTGCGACGGCGACGCGGTGCTGTTGCGCGTCCGGCAGGAGGGCGTGGCCTGCCACACCGGCCGGCGCAGCTGCTTCTACCGCACGGCGCACGACGGCGGGCTCGCGGAGCGCCTGCCGGTCACGGTCCCGCCCGAGCGCCTTTATGGCGGCGGGCGGTTCTGACGGCGCGTGCGATCCTTGATCCGGATCAAGGTCCGGGGGCCGGACCCGTCCTATCAAGAGGGCGTCTCGAACCCTCCGAATTCAGACTTCGCCGGGGCCCGCAGGGACCCCGGCGATTTTCTTTTCAGGCGCCCGGGCCGAGCGTCCGCCCGAGCCGGCCCGCGAGGTCCTGCACGAACTGCCAGGCCACGCGCCCCGACCGTCCGCCCCGGGTGACCGACCATTCCACCGCCTCGGCCCGCAGCCGTTCCACGGGCACGTCGAGCCCGTGCGCCGCGGCGTAGCCCTCGATCATGGCGAAGAACGTGTCCTGGTCGCAGACGTGGAAGCCGAGCCAAAGGCCGAAGCGGTCGGACAGGCTGACCTTCTCCTCCACCGCCTCGCCGGGGTTGATGGCGGTCGCCCGCTCGTTCTCGATCATGTCGCGCGGCATCAGGTGGCGCCGGTTCGACGTGGCGTAGAAGACGACGTTCCCCGGCCGCCCCTCGATCCCGCCCTCCAGCACCGCCTTGAGCGACTTGTAGGTGCTGTCGCCGCCGTCGAACGAAAGGTCGTCGCAGAACAGGACGAACCGGCGCGCGCTCTCGCGCAGATGCCCGAGGAGGCGGGGCAGCGTGGGGATGTCGTCGCGCGCGATCTCCACCAGCGCCAGCGATCCTGGCCGCTCCGTGACGACGGCCGCGTGCACCGCCTTGACCAGCGAGCTCTTGCCCATGCCGCGCGCACCCCACAGCAGCGCGTTGTTCGCCGGAAGCCCGGCGGCGAAGCGGCGCGTGTTCTCCAGCAGGATCTCGCGCTGGCGCGCGATCCCCTGGAGGAGGACGAGGTCGACGCGGTTCACCGTCCGGACCGGATCGAGGCGATCGGGGCCCGTGTGCCAGACGAAAGCGTCGGCCGCGTCGGTTTCGACACCACCGGTGGCGGGCGGTGCCAGCCGTTCGAGGGCTTCGGCGATCCGGACGAGCAGCGGCAGCAGGGTCTCGGTTTCCGGGAGAGGGTTTGGCACGGCGGAAGAACACCCATCTAGATATGCAAGCGCGCGGGACCGTATCACGGTGCCGTCGCGTGGCAACCGGGCGGGTTCGGTTTGCAACCGCCGGAACGGTCGCTATAGTCCGCCGGCCTTCGGGCCAAACGAATTCAGCCGGCCGGCGGTCTGCCGTCGGTGTGCGCACGACGAGGGGTTCCCATGTTCATCTCGACCGCCTACGCCCAGGCCGGCGGCGCGCCCGGCGGCGCGTTCGACCTGGTGTCGTTCCTCCCGCTCATCCTGATCTTCGTCGTCTTCTATTTCCTGCTGATCCGCCCGCAGCAGAAGAAGATGAAGGAGCACCGGTCGATGCTCGACGCGCTGCGCCGCGGCGACCGCGTCGTCACCGGCGGCGGCATCGTCGGCACGGTGGTCAAGGTCGGGACCGACGACGAGGTGATGATCGAGATCGCCGAGGGGGTGCGGGTGCGCGTCCTGAAGCCCACGATCACCACCGTTCTCGCCAAGCCGGACCCCGCCAGGAAGGGTGGCGGTGGCACGACCGCGAACGACGAGCCGGCGAACGCCGACGGCGGCGCGCCGGCCCCGGCTGCCCAGCCCGCCCCGACGGGCCTCGCCAAGCTGTTCGGCCGCAAGTAGCCCTCTCTCCAGCACGCCCTCCGGGACCCCGCCGCGATGCTTCAGTTTCCCCGCTGGAAGACGATCTCCATCATCGTCGCCTGCCTCCTCGGCTTCATCTATGCGGCGCCGAACGTCCTTCCACGGAGCGTGACGGAGCGGATGGAGGGCCTCCCCTCCTGGCTTCCGGGCCGGACGATCAGCCTCGGCCTCGATCTGCAGGGTGGCTCGCACCTGCTCCTCCAGGTCGATTCCCGGGCCGTCATCCAGGAACGGCTGAACGGCCTGCTGGACGAGATGCGGACGCGGCTGCGGACGGCGAACATCGGCTATCTCGACCTGCGCGTCGAAGGGAACGGCGTCGTCTTCACCGTCCGCGAGGCCACCCAGGTCGCGCGGGCGCAGGAGGCGGCCCGCGCGACCGAGACCGACCTCGTCACCGCGGCCGACGGGACCCGTGTGACGGTCGCCCTGACGGACGCGGCCGTCTTGGCCCGCCGCCGCCAGGCCGTCGAACAGTCGATCGAGATCGTGCGCCGTCGCGTCGACGAGACGGGGACGCGCGAGCCCCTGATCCAGCGCCAGGG
Organism: Rhodospirillales bacterium; assembly: GCA_947457845.1. GTDB lineage: Bacteria > Pseudomonadota > Alphaproteobacteria > Azospirillales > Azospirillaceae > CANGXM01. The sequence continues at coordinate 22,189 of CANGXM010000033.1, forward strand.
CGAGGACCGCATCGTCCTCCAGCTTCCCGGGATCGACGATCCGGAACGGGTGAAGCGCCTCCTCGGCCAGACGGCCAAGCTCTCCTTCCGCTTCGTCGACGAAACGGTTGGCCCGCAGGATCTCGCGCAGGGCCGCGTGCCCGCCGGGATCGAGGTCCTGCCCAACGCCGACCGCGGCGGCCTCATCGCGGTCCAGCGGCGGGTCATGGTCAGCGGCGACACGCTGGTCGACAGCCAGCCCTCCTTCCAGAACGGCCAGCCGGTCGTCAGCTTCAGGTTCGACAGCATCGGGGCCCGCCGGTTCGCCGACGCGACCCGGGACAACGTCGGCCGCGCGTTCGCCATCGTCCTGGACGACCGGGTGATCAGCGCGCCGGTGATCCGGGAGCCGATCCTCGGCGGGTCGGGCGTCATTTCCGGAAGCTTCACGACGCAGGCGGCCAGCGACCTCGCGCTGCTGCTGCGCGCGGGCGCCCTGCCCGCCCCCCTCACCGTGCTCGAGGAGCGGACCGTCGGACCCGGCCTGGGCGCCGATTCGATCGCCGCCGGCGAGATCGCCTCGATCGCGGGGCTCGGGCTCGTGGTCGTGCTGATGGTGGTCGGCTACGGCCTGTTCGGCGTGTTCGCGATCATCGCGCTCCTCATCAACATGGTCTTCATCTTTGCCTTCATGTCGCTCCTCCAGGCGACGCTGACGCTGCCCGGCATCGCGGGCATCGTGCTTTCGATCGGCATGGCGGTCGACGCGAACGTGCTGATCTACGAGCGCATGCGGGAGGAGATGCGGGCCGGGCGGTCGGTCATGGCCATCATCGACGCGGGCTACAGCCGTGCGATGAGCGCGATCGTCGATTCGAACATCACCAGCCTGATCGCCTGCCTTCTGCTCTACGCCTTCGGTACGGGGCCCGTGCGCGGCTTCGCCGTCACGCTCGGCGTCGGCATCACCGCGTCGATGTTCACCGCGATCATGGTGACCCGCCTGATGATCGTGACGTGGATGCGCCGCACCCGGCCCAAGGCGGTTCCCATCTGAGCCGTGGCGGCGCCCCGGCGGAGGCCCGATGGTCGACATCACGCCGATCATTCCCGCCGACCGGCAGGTCATCGACACCTACGGCCCCGGGATCTTCCGCGTCGCGAACACGATCCACCGGACCCCGCTGATCGTGTTCCCGGACCGGACGCAGCCCTGGTCGCCCCCGGCGTTCGAGGCGCTGTCGGTTGCCGACTTCGCCCCGGTCGTCGAGCGCGCGTCGGAGGTGGAGGTGGTGCTGCTGGGGTGCGGTCCCCGGATGCTGCTCGTGCCGCGGGCGCTGCGACAGGCCGTGCGCGACGCCGGCATCGTCATGGATCCGATGGACACCGGGGCCGCCTGCCGGACCTACAACGTGCTGCTGGCCGAGGGGCGGCGGGTGGCGGCCGTTCTCTACATGGTCTGAAACGGAAAAGGGGCCCCGCAGGGCCCCTTCCCGGTCCGCACGCCCTTGCGGGCGGCGGTCACTTGGCTTCGGCGAGCTTCTGGGCCACGAACTCCCAGTTCACCAGATTGTCGACGAAGGCCTTGAGGTAATCGGCGCGCCGGTTGCGGTAGTCGATGTAGTAGCTGTGCTCCCACACGTCGCAGCCGAGGATGGCGTGCTGCCCGTGGACCAGCGGGTTCTCGCCGTTCGGGGTCTTGGTGACCTTCAGCTTTCCGCCGTCGACCACCAGCCAGCACCAGCCGCTGCCGAACTGGCCGACGCCGGCCTGGACGAACTGCTCCTTGAACGCGTCGACCGACCCGAAGTCGGACTTCAGACGGCTCTCGAGTTCGGAGGGGATCGCCCCGCCGCCGTTCGGCTTCATCGCCGGCCAGAACAGCGCGTGGTTCCAGTGCTGGCCCGCGTTGTTGAAGATCGCCTGCTTCGACGCGTCGCCGAACGACGCCTTGCAGACTTCCTCGAGGCTCTTCCCGGCCAGCGGCGTGTCCTTGACGAGGTTGTTCAGCGCCGTGACATAGGCCAGGTGGTGCTTGTCGTGGTGGAACTCGAGGGTCTCCCGCGACATGTAGGGCCCCAGCGCATCGTGCGCGTACGGCAGCGGCGGCAGTTCGAAAGCCATGGTTGGTCCTCTGGCGTTGTGATCGGGTCCGAACCCGACGTTCACATATGTCGGCGCGCGCGGCGTGTGAAGCCTCGATCGCCGTTCAGGCGCGGGCGAAAGTGGCCAACCACCCTTTCGCATGCACGACGAGACGCTGGCCGGCCGACAGATGGACCCGTCGGGCGAGCGGATCCGCCCGGCCCAGACGGCGGCGCAGCGCCTGCGCCTCCAGCAGCTGCACCCTGGCCTCCGCCCGGAGCCCCCGGTCCTTCAGAAGGGCCGGCAGCGGCGCCGAACGGTCCAGCAGCCCGTCCACCTGCCGCAGCATGCGGTCGAAGACGGCGCGCACGGTCGCGTCGCTCGACCGCTCGACCAGCCGCTCGACCGACACGCCCGCCTCGTCGAACCACTGGACGGGGATGTAGCAGCGCCCGAGGTCGGTCCAGTCGGAGCGGCAGTCGCGCACCGTCCCCAGGATGTGGACCGCCGCGCAGAGCGCGTCGGCCGCCGGCGCGGTGGCGGACGTGTTCTCGCCGTGCAGATCCAGCACGAAACGCCCGCCCGGCGCCGCCGCGTACCGACAGTAGAGGAGGAGATCGCTCCACGAGCGGCAGACCTGCCCCACCGCGTCCTTGCGGACGGCCTGGAGGACCTGTCGCGCATGCCGGTCGCCGATGCCGAGCCCGACCAGCGCCTCGCGGAGTTCGAGGCCGACCTTGAGGTAGGGCCGCTTCGCCCGGCCCTCGACCAGCGACGTCTCCAGGGCGTCGACGTGGTGCAGCTTCGCCTCAGGCTCCAGCAGCGGATCGTCGGCGATTCCGTGCGCCAGCTGGACGAACCGAGCGAAGGTGAGGACGTGGGGCCTGTGGCGGCGCTGCAGGAAGCGCGGATGCAGGAACGCGCCCTCCCGCGGGTGGCGGGGCCGCGCCGACGGATCGCCGGGCTTCAACGTGATCGGGAGCGGCTTGCCGCCCCGATCGGGGTCCGTGAAGGGGGCGACGCGATGTTCAGCCATGGGGCACGGTCCCGACTGCCAGGGGCATCGACGCGAGGTGGCCGGAACGCCCGCCCGCGACTATACAGAACACGGACCCGCTCCAGAAACCCCCACGACAAGAAACCTCATTCATGGCGGACGGTGCCGACGCTCTCTCGTCATGCGGACGTCTCGTCCGGACGTACGACCCCGATCGTTTTTCCACGAGCCTGTTCGCGCCGCCGGACCGGCGCGAGGATCTGTGGGCCGTCCACGCCTTCGCCCACGAGGTCGCGAAGACGCGGGAAGTGGTCAGCCAGCCGGTGATGGGCACCATCCGCCTGCAATGGTGGCGGGAGGCGCTCGACGGCATCTACGCGGGCTCCCCGCGCCGGCACGAGGTGATCGACGCGCTAGCGCTGGCCGTCGACCGGCGCGGCCTGCCCCGGGCGCCCTTCGACGCCCTGATCGACGGCCGCGAGCGGGATCTGGAGGACGTCCCGCCCGCGACGCTCCACGATCTCGTGTCCTATGCCGAGGCGACCGGCGGCCCCCCGGCGGAACTCGCGGCCCTCGTCCTCGGCGCGCCC
>CANGXM010000034.1 GCA_947457845.1 Rhodospirillales bacterium
CCGACCGTGCCGAAGTTGCGCACCGCCGGATAGGCGATCCGCCCGGCGACGAGGGGCAGGAGGCGCTGGCCGCCGGCGAAGTGGGGGCTGGCCGCGACCTCGGCGTGGGTCGCCATGGCGCCGATCCGGACCGTGCCGTCGGGCAGGCGCGCGATCCCGCGCAGTTCCGCGATCCCCGCCAGCGAGACCATCGCGGACGGGCGGAACAGGCCGGTGGCGATCGTGGCCATCAGGGTCTGCCCGCCGGCCAGGAGGCGCGCGTCCTCGTCCGCGGCGAGCGCCGCGACCGCCGCCTCCACCGTGGCGGGCCGGAGGTATGCGACCGGTGGGAGGGTCACCCGGGCCTCAGGCGCGCGGATGGGCGTCGAGGCACGCGAGGGCCTCGTCGCCGGACAGGACGTCGCCGAACTGCTGGATGATGGTCTCGAGCGTCGCCCGGTGCTCGTCGTCCGACAGCGCCGCGCAGCAGTCGGTGAGCATCACCACCTTGAAGTCGAGCATCATCGCGTCGCGCGCCGTCGCCTCGCAGCAGACGTTCGTCTTGGTGCCGGCGATGAGCAGCGTGTCGATGCCGAGGTTGCGCAGCACGCGCTCCAGCGACGACGAGCCGGAGATCAGCGCGCTGTAGCGGTTCTTGATGACGGTCACGTCCTCGGGTGCGGTCTCCAGCTCCTCCCACACGGCCTGGCGGCCGGGGGCGAGGCTCTCGATCGTCCGGGTGCGCACCTGGTCGGCGACCACGTGGTTGAAGAACACCTCCCAGTCGCTGCGCCCCCCCCGGTGGGTGTTGGCGTGCAGCACCCAGATCACCGGCACCCCGCGGGTCCTGAGCGCACGCGACAGGCGGTTGATCGCAGGCACGATGGCGCGCGAGACCGGCACCTCCGCCGGTGCGCCCGGTTGGCAGAAGGTGTTCTGCATGTCGATGACGACCAACGCCGTGCGCGCCGGGTCGAGCGTGTCGAACCAGTGGAGCCGGCCGCGCCGCGCGACGACCCGGTCGATGATCTCCTGGCGGATCCGAACGTCGTGCATGGCACTTCCCCTCAGAAGGACAGACCATCGGAGAACACCCAGAGCACGCGGGTCTCCCCGTGGCGGGTGTTCTCCCAGGAATGATCGGTATCGGACTTGAACTGGACGAACTCGCCCGCGTCGAGGTCGACCGTGTCCTCGCCGACGCGGTAGCGGATCGCCCCGTCGAGCACGAGGCAGAACTCCTCGCCCACGTGGCGCATCCGGTCGACGCCGGACGTGGCGCCGTCGGCCAGCACGCCGACCCGCGCCTCTAGCACCCCGCGCTCGAACCGCCCGCTGAGGTCCTGGAGCGTGAGGCCGATCTCTCCGTAGGCGATGGTGTCGCGCTCGCCGCTGCGGACCACCACCACCGGCTCCGGCCTCTCGCGGTAGCGGTCGACCAGGAAGCCGAGGTTCTCGTCGAGCGCCTTGGCAAGGCCGATGGCGTTCACGAGGCTGGGCCGCAGCACGCCGTTCTCGATCTTGCTGATCGTGCTGACCGGAACGCCGGACGCCTGCGACAGGCGCTGGAGGGTGAAGCCGCGGGCGAGCCGCAGTTCGCGCAGGCGCTCACCCACGTGCTCGGCCACGTAGCGCGACGGGAGCGGCGCCGGCGGGCGGGTGGCGGTGGGCGGGCGGGGGCGCGTTGTCACGGGGTCCCGTCCCGCACCACGACCACGTCGTCGAGGAACGGGTCGCCCGGCAGCGCCGTCTCCGTGTCCAGCAGCGCGCCGCAGGCGGGGCAGCAGAACTGGCGCAGCATCACCGTGGGGTCGGTGCCGAGACCGGCGCCCGGCAGGGAGGCGACCGTCCGTTCGGACAGCGCCGCCGCCTGCTTCCACGGTCCGTTCACTGGCGCCAGCGCGTGGTCGCACCCGCCGCACCGCACGTGGCCGTCGCCGGCCGTGAGCGTCTGGGAGATCCGCCGCCTGCTCATTCCGCCGCCTCCCGCCCGAGCCGCCACCGGCGCGCCGCCGTGCGGCGCCGTTCCGTGCCGGCCACGTCCACCGCGGTCCCGGCCAGTTCCACCCCGTAGACCGCCGCCGCCGCCTCTGTCGAGACCGCGCCCGTCACCACGTCCTTCGCCACGGCCGCGGGTTCGCGCGCGAGCGGATCGCCGATCCCCCCGCCGCCGTTCCATCGGACGTAGAGCCCGTCCTTGCCCATCAGCGGATAGACGCCCCAGGCGACCGGCTGCTTTTCGCCGGGCATCGCGTCGAGGGCGAGGGCGAAGCGCCCGGCGTCGGCCCCCTCGGCCGGCGTGTGGACCCAGACGTAGTCGTTGGGCGCGCCCGGCAGCCCGCCACCGAGGCCGTCGGACTGCGGGAACTTGGCGCCCTTGCCGGAGATGACGTAGTGCAGGCCGCCGTCCGGCGCGTCGTGCGGGACGATGGCCAGTTCCATGCCCGTTCCGCCGCGGTACAGCCCCGGACCGCCGCTGTCGACGAGGCGCCGGCGGAAGAGGTAGCGGATCGGGAACGTCGCCTCGATCGTCTCCACGTTCGCCATGCGCGAGATCGGGTTGGGGATCTCGCCGCCCACGTCCACGCCGTCGGCGAAGGTCCGCGCGCCCCCGGCCCCGGCGAAGGTCTCGGTCAGGATGCCGATCGAGAGGCCGCCGCGCTGGTTCCTCCCGAACATGAAGATGGCGAAGTGGTTGGCGTGCCAGACCGAGGTCGCTTCCTCGGCATACCGCTCGCTGGCCGCGAGCAGCTTGCCGATCGTGGCGCAGGCGGCGTTGTTGACCGACTGGATCGCCCCGACGGTGGCCACCGACACCGGCGCCGGCCGCGTGCAGTTCACGATCGAGCCCTCCGGCGCGATCATGGTGATCGGCTTGATCACCCCCTCGTTCCAGACGATGTCGTAGCAGAGCAGCGGAAACAGCGGCGCGAACAGCCCGCCGAGCGACGCCCACTTCGTGCAGTTGACGCTGTAGGGCGACTGCGGCGAGGAGCCGGTGAAGTCGAAGATCAGGCGGTCGGCCTCCTTCGTCATCGTCAGCACGACGCGGTAGGTCTCGCCCTTCGCCTCCAGGTATTGGCGCGACTGCCAGCGGCCGTCGGGCAGTTCGGTCAGCCGCTCGCGCAGGCGCCGCTCGGACTGTTCGATCAGCAGCCGGCACGCCTCGTCGACCGTCTCGACGCCGTACTTCTGAACGAGCGCCAGCATCCGCTCGCGGGCGACGTTGTTGCACGCGATCATCGAGCGCAGGTCGAGGGCCACCATCTCCGGCCCGCGGACCATGTTCAAGATCGTGTCCCACACGTCCTGGCGCAGGCGCCCGCGGGAGACGACCTTGATCCCGGGCGAGCTGAAGCCTTCCGTGAAGATGTCCTGGGCGTCGGGCGCGAAGCCGCCGGGGTTCATCGCGCCGATGTCGAAGACGTGGACGAAGCAGGCGCTCCACGCGATCAGCCGGCCTTCGTGGTGGATCGGCGACACGAGGTAGATGTCGGAGGTGTGGAGCGCCGCCGTGTAGGGATCGTTGAGGAGGAAGATGTCCCCCTCCTCGATGTCCCCCTCGAAGCGGCGGATGATGGCTTTGCACGCCTCGGAGGCGCTGGTCAGGTGGTGGAGGAACCCCACGCCGCCCATGAGGAGCGAGCCGTCGGCACGGTAGAGGGAGACCATCAGGTCGTGCCCCTCGTTCGTGATCGCGCTGCCCGACACGTGCTTGAGCGTGATGACCGCCTCTTCCACGACGCGGAAGAGGCGATGGCGGATGATCGAGAAGGTGATCGGATCCATGGCGGCGCCTCCCGCGGTCAGTCGAAGTCGACGATCACGTTGCGGTACGGGTCGATGGTGCCCCGCTGTCCCGCCTGTACGACGATGGTGGTTATCGGGGTGTGGATCACCGCCGGCCCGCGGACCACGTTGCCCGGCGCCAGCCGTCCGAAATCGTAGATGTCGGCGTCGCGGAACCCGCCCGCCGCCTCCACGAAGATCGGCCGCCGGCCGGTGAGCGCGGCGGACGCGTCGGACCCGCCCGGCGCCGCCGGCTCGAGCCGCGGCCGCTCCATCAGCCCGCGCGCGGTCAGGCGGAACATCGTCATCTCGATGCCCGCCTCGCGATAGGCCGAGCCCTTGCCGTACTTGCGCTCGTAGAGGGCTTCGAAGTCGCCCACCAGCCGCTCCATCCCCGCCGTGTCGAGGGGGGTGGCGGCGCGCACGGGCGTCTGCACCTCGTGGACCTGCCGCATGTACCGCAGGTCGACCGACCATTCGAGGCCGACCCGGTCGCCCGCGAAGCCCTCGGCCGCGAGGTCCTTCAGCGCGCGGGCGACCATGGGCGCATAGATCGCGTTCACGTCCTCCGCGGGCGTTCCCGCCGGCAGAACCCTAGTGGTCGAGTACTCGTGGACGATGTCGGCGGAGACGAGCCCGAAGGCGCAGTTGACCGACGCCGTGTAGGGGATCACCAGCCGCTTGACGTTCAGTTCGGCGCCGAAGATGCCGGCCACCATGCCGCACGAGCCGCCGAAGGCATGGAGCGTGAAGTCCCGCGGGTCGAGCCCGCGCTCCACCGTGATCTCGTGGATGAGGTCGGTGATCTGCGCGCAGGCGACGCGATAGACGCCGAACGCCGCCTCCTCGGTGGAGAGGCCGAGGGGGCGGGCGATCTTCTCGTCGAAGGCGCGCTTCGCTCCCTCCCGGTCGAGGCGCATGGAGCCGCCGAGGAAGGTGCCGGGGTCCATGTAGCCGATCAGCATGAAGACGTCGGTCAGCGTCGGCTCGGTCCCGCCGAGGCCATAGCACACCGGGCCGGGGCGCGAGCCGGCCGAGCGGGGGCCGACCCGCGGCGCCCCGCTCCCCGGCTCGAGCGAGACGATCGACCCGCCGCCCGCCCCGATCGAGACGACCTCGATCTTCGGCTGGGCGTAGTGGAACCGGTCCACCATCGGTTCGCGCGCGTATTCGATCTCGCCGTTCTGGATGACCGAGACCTTGAACGTCGTGCCGCCCATGTCGGTGGCGATGACGTCCGGCTGGTCCAGCAGGCGCCCCAGCGCCCGGCTCCCGATGACGCCCGCCGCCGGGCCGCATTCGAGCATCCCGATCGAGCGTTCCGCCGCCTCCGCCGCCGGCAGGAGGCCGCCGTAGCCCTGCATCACCATGAGCGGCCCGTCGTAGCCGGTGGCGACCAGGAGGCGCGACAGGCTGTCGAGATAGGCCCGCGTGATGCGGCCGGCGTAGGCGTTGATGACGGTGGTCGAGGTCCGCTCGTACTCGCCGGGCACGGGGGCGAGGTCGCTGGAGAGCGTGCAGTAGACGTCGGGCGCGAGGCGCCGCGCCACGTCCCGCACCATCTGCTCGTTGCGCGGATTGTAGAAGGACCAGAGGAAGGCGACGGCGATGGCCTCCACGCCCTTGTCGAGCAGCGCACGGACGGCCCGCTCCGCCTCGGCCTCCTCCAGCGGGAGGAGCACCGCGCCCTTGTAGTCGGTCCGCTCGGCCACGCCCACGATGCGGTCGGCGTCGACCAGCGCCGGCGCACGCTCGGTGCGGACGGGATGCTTGATCCGGTCCTCGCTGAGCCCGCTCCAGCGGCCGTAGGCGCCGCGGGTGACCAGAAGCGTGTCCTCGAACCCGGCGGTGGTGATCAGCCCCGTGCGGGCGCCGTCGCGGGTCAGGACCGTGTTGTCGACGACGGTGGACCCGTGGACGAACAGCTTCGTGCGGGCGAGCAGGTCCTCCAGCGTCATGCCCATGGAGCGGGCCGCGTCGCGGATGGAATCCAGCACGCCGTCGGCGAAGTTCGGCGGGGTCGAGAGGGACTTGCCGAGGCGCACCGGTTCGCCGTCGGCGAACACGATGGTGTCGGTGCAGGTCCCGCCCACGTCTGTGGCCACCATGTAGGTGCGGGAGGGGCTCGCCATCGTCGTCACCTCTCGGTCGGGTCGGGGGCGGGAAGTTCGGTCAGGCAGAGCACGACGGCACGGCGTGCCTGCGGATTGGTCCAGTCGGCCGGTGCCGGCCCGGCGACGTGGATGGCGTCGCCCGCGCGCAGGCGGTCGGTGCGCCCGTCCGCCTGCCGGACGTCGACCGTGCCTTCGATCACATAGGCGAAAAGGGGCACGTCGGCCGGCCTGTCGGCGGCGGCGACCGCGCCGCCCGGCGGCACCAGAAGGGCGACGCTGCGCATCCGCTGGCGCTCCAGCCCCTCGGCCAGCGGCAGCGCCGGAGGCAGGCGCCGCGGCAGCACGCCCCGCACGAGGGTCCGGGGCCGCGCGCCCCGTCGGCTGTCCGCGACGAGGCGGTCGACCGGCTCGCCCAGCACCTCGGCGATCGACAGGACCGTCAGCAGCCCCGGGTTCCCGGTGCCGGCCTCCAGGCTCTGGATCGCCGCGACGCTCACGCCGCTCTCCTCCGAGAGCCGGCGCAGCGACAGCCCGCGGCCCTCCCGGAGCTGACGGATGCGGAGCCCGAGGAGCCGCAGTTCCTCGCGCCCGAACCCGGACTCACCGGCCGTCCCGTCGCCGTCGGCGGTGCCGCGGCTTCGCACTCCACGGACCAAGGCAATCGACCTCTCCCCGTCGCTCCGGCCGAAACTATCCGGCGTGGCCGCGCGGCATGTCAATCATCAGCACACGTGTACGACAGGTGAAAATTCATCCTTGCCAAATCGCGACGGTCGAACCCATGCTCAATCCAACGACGGCGTCACGCCGCAGCGGTTCTTGACCAACGACGGGGGAGCAGAAGTCATGGGAGAGACCATTTCTCGCCGGGAAACGCTCGCGCTGGCCGGCGCCGCGGGCATCGCCGCGACGGCCGGTCCGTTCCGGCCCGCCATCGCGCAGTCGACGCCGACGCTGACCTTCGGCGGAACCATCCCGTTCAGCGGGCGCTGGGCCGAGATCGGCCAGAGCGTCCATGCCGGCTACCAGACCGTCGTCAAGTACGTGAACGAGGAGCAGGGCGGCCTCGACGTCGGCGGGCGCAAGGTCCGGCTCGAGATCAAGGTGGTCGACGACGCCTCCGACCCGCAGCGCGCGACCACGTTGCTCCAGCGGCAGATCGACGACGGCGTGCAGTACTTCCTCGGGTCCTATTCCAGCCCGATCATCCTGCCCCAGGCGGCCATCATCAACCGGGCGCGCCGCCCGATGGTGCAGGCCGGCGGCGGCGCCGACGCCATCTTCACCCAGGGCTACCGCTACGTCTTCGGCATGTACCCGCGGGCCTCGCGCTCGGCCTTCCCGGCCGTCGACGCCTTCGAGGCGCTGACGCCCAAGCCGCGCACCTTCACGGTCGTCTACGCCAACGATCCCTTCTCCAAGCCGCAGGGCGAGGGCGTGATCGCCCGCCTGCGGGAGAAGGGGATGGAGGTGATCGACACGGTCGAGCTTCCGGCCACGGTGCAGGACGTCTCGGCCATGCTCGCGGCGGTGCGGGCGAAGACGCCGGACGTGCTGATGTGCGTCACCTCCGACCAGACGTCGCTGCTGATCGCGCGGCAGGTGGCCCAGAGCCAGACCGACCTGAAGATGCTCTTCACCTCGCTCGGACCGCAGGCGACCAGCTTCCGCGAGGCGCTCGGCAAGTTTGCGGAAGGGATCACCTGCATCTCGACGTGGTCGGAGACGTTCCCCTACAAGGATCCGATCTTCGGCTCGACCGCGAAGTTCGTCGAATACTACAAGAAGCACAACAACCTGCCGCTGATCTACCATCAGGGCACCGCGGCGGGCTGCATCGTCGCCTATGCCTGGGCGCTCCAGCAGGTCGGCCGGGTCGACGACCCGAACGCGGTGCGCGACGCACTCGCCCGGATCGACATCGAGAGCCTGTACGGGCGGATCAAGTTCACGCCCGACGGCGACGGCGACCCGGTGCTGATGGGCTCGTCGGTCACGCAGGTCCAGGGCACGGACCTGAAGGTGATCTATCCCCAGCAGCTGGCCGAGGCGCGGACCCTCTGGCCGATCCGGCCCTTCTCGCAGCGCTGAGCCGCCGGACGCCCGGAACGCGGGAGCCGACCCTTGCTCCAGACCATCGTCAACGGCCTGCTCTACGGCGGCACGCTGTCGGTGGCCGCGGTCGGCTTCTCGCTCATCTTCGGCGTGATGAACGTCATCAACCTCGCCCACGGCGTCTTCGTCGTGGGCGGGGCCTACGCCGCGCTCGCGCTCTGGACGGGCCTGCGTCTAGACCCGATCCTCGCCCTGGTGCCGATCATGGCGGGCGGGTTCGTCGTGGGGGCCGCCTACCAGCGGTTCGTCATCGGCCCGGCCGTCCGGCGGGGGAGCCCGGTGGCGGCGCTCCTGGTCACCTTCGGCCTCAGCCTCGTCGTCGTGAACGGGCTCACGATCGTCTACTCCTCCGCGGTGCGGAACGTGAGCCCGGCCTACGCCTTCTTCAGCGTCCGGATCGGCGACGTCACGATCGACGCGGTGCGGGCCATCGCCTTCGTCACCGCCCTCGTCCTGATCGCCGCGCTGGCGCTCTTCCTGCGCACCACCGTCTGGGGTCGGATGATCCGGGCGACGGCGCAGTCCGAACTCGCGGCGCGGCTGTGCGGCGTGGACGCGCGGCGCGTCTACGCGCTCACCTTCGGCGTCGGCAGCGCCTTCGCCGCCGGGTCGGGCGTGCTGATCGGCATGATCATGCCCTTCACCCCGGCCGAAGAGGTGCAGTGGACCGTCTACGCCTTCGTCGTCGTCGTGCTGGGCGGCGTCGGGAGCCCGGCCGGCGCCATGCTGGGCGGCCTGCTGCTCGGCCTCGCGGCGACGCTCACCCAGACCTACGTCGGACCGGTCTACACCAACGTCGTGATGTTCATGATCCTGCTGGCGATGCTGCTGGTGCGGCCCAACGGGATCCTGGGCAGCGCCTTCCGGGCCAGCCGGTGAGCGCGCGCGCGCTCATGTCCGTCGCGCTCGGCGCGGCGGCGGTCGGCGGGCTCGCGTGGCTCGGCACGGTCCTCTCGCCGTTCCACCTGCGGGTCGGGCTTTCGATCTTCCTGTCGGCGGGGATGGCCATCGGCTGGTACATCCTCGGCGGCTTCGCCCGCTACTACAGCTTCGGCCACACGGTCTTCGTCGGGGTGGGCGCCTTCGCCGCCGCGCTGACGCTCCAGACCTGGCGGTTCGACGGCTGGGTGCTGCAGGTGGCCACGGGCGTCGGCGCCGCGATGGCGGCCAGCGCGGTGCTGGCCGCGGTCATCGCCCTGCCCATCCTGCGCCTGCGGGGCCACTACTTCACGATCGCGATGCTCGCGGTCGCCCTCGTCTGCGCCGAGGCGGCCAGCGCGTTCCCGGTGTTCCGCGGGTCGATCGGCCTGACGCTGCCGGACGTGGCGCCCCCGTCGGTCCGGCCGGAGCGCTTCTTCTACTGGATGTCGCTGGGCGCCGTGACGCTTGCGGTCGCCGTCGCCGCGCTGATCGCCCGCGCACGGCTCGGCTACGGCCTGTTCGCCATCCGGGAGGACGAGGACGCGGCGCAGATGCTGGGCGTGCCGACCACGCGCTGCAAGGTGCTGGCCTTCCTCGCCAGCGGCACGATCACCGGCCTGATGGGCGCGCTCTACGCCCTCAACCTCGGCTACATCACGACCGACAGCGTGTTCCGCGGCGCCCTCAGCCTCGACATGATCGTGAACAGCCTCGTCGGCGGGATGGGATCGCTGTTCGGGCCGCTGGTCGGCGCGGTGGTGATGACGCTGCTGACCAAGGTGATGCTTGGCGACTTCCTCGAATACCACCTCGCGATCACGGGCCTGATCGTGGTCGCGATCGTCTTCCTCGCGCCGGACGGGCTGCTGGGCCTGGCCGAGAAGGCGTGGCGGCGGGTGCGCGGCGGGAACGCCGGCGGCGGGGCCGACCCGCGATGAGCGCGCCGATCCTCGTCGCCGAGGGCATCACCCGCCGCTTCGGCCAGCTGGCCGCCGTCGCCGACGTCTCCTTCGCGGTGGCGGAGCGGACGGTCACGTCGCTGATCGGGCCGAACGGCGCCGGCAAGTCGACGATCTTCAACCTGCTCACCGGCTACGTCCCGCTCACCGGGGGGCGGATCGCCTTCCGCGGCACCCGGATCGACGGTCTGGCGACGCACCGGATCGCGCGCCTCGGGGTCGCCCGCGCCTTCCAGATCGCCCGCCCCTTCCGCGGCCTCAGCGTGCGCGACAACGTGAAGGTCGGCGCCCTCTACGGCCGCGACGGCCCGCGCGACGTGGCGGCCGCGACCGAGCGCGGGCTGCGGCTGGCGGGGCTGGAGGCGGTGGCGGAGCGCCCGGCGGCGGAGCTGACCATCGGCCAGCTGCGCCGGATGGAGGTGGCGCGCGCGATCGCCGCGCGCCCGGACCTGCTTCTGGCGGACGAGCCGCTGGCCGGCCTCAACCCCACCGAGAGCGACGAAGTGCTGGCCAGCCTGCGCGGGCTGGTGGGCGAAGGGATGACGGTCCTCCTCGTCGAGCACGACATGCCCGCGGTCATGAAGGTGTCGGACCGGGTGCTGGTGCTGGACGCCGGCCGGCTGATCGCCGACGGCCGGCCCGAGGACGTGACCCGCGATCCGCGGGTGATCGAGGCCTATCTGGGGGCGGAGGCGCCATGACCGCGGCCCCGATCCTGGAGGTCGAGGGGCTCGCCGTCGCCTACGGCGCGGCGTTCGCCGTGCGCGACCTGTCGTTCTCGGTCCCGGAGGGCGGGATCGTGGCGCTGGTCGGCTCCAACGGCGCCGGCAAGACGACGACGGTGCAGGCGATCGCGGGCGCGATGCGCCCCCGCGCCGGGCGGGTGCGGCTGGCGGGCGCCGAGGTCGCGGGCGCGGACTGCGCGGAGATGGTGCGCCGCGGCGTCACGCTCGTGCCCGAGGGCCGGCTCGTCTTCCCGCAGATGACGGTGGACGAGAACCTGCGGATGGGCGGGCTCAACGCCCGCGCCGCCCCCAACGTCACGCGCAACCTCGCCCGGGTCTTCGAGCTGTTCCCCCGGCTGGCCGAACGTCGCAACCAGCTGGGCGGCAGCATGTCCGGCGGGGAGCAGCAGATGCTCGCCATCGCCCGCGGGCTGATGGCCGAACCCCGGCTGATGATCCTCGACGAACCCTCGCTCGGGCTGATGCCCAAGCTGGTGGGCGAGCTGTTCGGGCTGATCCAGCGGCTCAACGGCGAGGGGATCACGATCCTGCTGGTCGAGCAGAACGTGCGGCAGACGCTGCAGATCGCCGACCGGGCCTATGTGTTGGAGAAGGGACGGGTGGTGCTGTCGGGGGCGGGTTCCGACCTCCTCGACGACCCCTTCGTCCGCAAGGCGTTCCTGGGACACTGACTGGGGAGGACGAGATGACGAGCGCGACCGTCGCCGGAGCCACGGAAACCATTCCCGTCATCGACATCGGGCCGTTCCGCGCCGGATCGGCCGAAGGCAAGCGGGCCGTCGCCGCGAAGGTGAAGGAGGCGGCCGAGACGATCGGCTTCCTCTACATCACCGGCCACGGCATCGATCCCAAGGTGATCGAGGGCGCGTTCGCCGCGTCGAAGGCGTTCTTCGCCCTGCCGGCGGAGGAAAAGCTGGCGGTCAAGGTGAACGGCTCCCACCGCGGCTACATCCCGATCGCGAACTCGACCTATTCGGCCGAGCTCAAGCCAAACCACAACGAGACCTTCCTCGCCGGCCTCGACCTCGGCCCCGAGGACGCGGACGTGAAGGCGGGAACCCCCCTCCACGGTCCGAACCAGTGGCCGGAGAAGCGGCCGGAGTTCAAGGCGGCGATCACGGCCTATCACGACGCGCTGCACGGGCTGGGGCGCGACATGCTGCGGATCTTCGCGACCGCGCTCGACCTCGAGGAGGACTTCTTCGCCGCGCACTTCGGCAAGCCCATGCCCTTCGTGCGCCTGATCCACTATCCGCCCCAGCCGCCGACGCGGGCGGACAACGAGTTCGGGATCGCCCCGCACACCGACTACGGGTTCGTCACCATCCTCGCGCAGGACGACGTCGGCGGGCTGCAGGTAAAGCGGCGCGGCGGGGGCTGGATCGACGCCCCCTACATCCCGGGCACGTTCGTGGTGAACATCGCCGACATGCTGATGCAGTGGACGAACGACCGCTGGGTCTCGACCCCGCACCGCGTCATCAACACGACCGGCCGCGAGCGCTATTCGATCCCGTTCTTCTTCGACCCGACCTACCACACGGTCGTCGAGTGCATCCCGAGCTGCCACTCGCCGGAGAACCCGGCCAAGTACGAGCCGATCACCTGGGGCGGCTATCTGAAGCGGCGCTTCGACAACACCTACGCCTACCGCAAGGAAGGCAAGGCCTGACCGACGACGACCGGGGCCGCCGACCGGGGCCGCCGACGCCCGCGCCTCAGGGGGGCGCGGGCGTCGGCGGGTCCAGGTGGCAGGCGACCCAGTGGCCGGGCGCCTTCTCGTCCAGCGTCGGCGCCGCCTGCGCGCAGGCGGCGACCGCCTTCCAGCACCGCGTCCGGAACCGGCAGCCCGACGGCGGGTCGAGGGGGCTCGGCACGTCGCCCTGCAGCACGATCCGCTGGCGGTCCGCCTCCAGGAGCGGATCGGGGATCGGCACGGCCGAGAGAAGCGCCTGGGTGTAGGGGTGGCGCGGCTCCGCGTAGAGCCGGTCGCAGTCGGCGACCTCGACGATCCGCCCGAGATACATGACCGCGACGCGGTCGGAGATGTGGCGGACCACGGCGAGGTCGTGGGCGATGAACAGGAGCGTCAGCCCGAAGCGGCGCTGGAGGTCCATCAGAAGGTTGATCGTCTGCGCCTGGATCGACACGTCCAGCGCCGAGACCGGCTCGTCGGCGACGATGAAGTCCGGCTCGACCGCCAGCGCCCGTGCGATCCCGATCCGCTGGCGCTGCCCGCCCGAGAACTCGTGCGGATAGCGGTCGGCGACCGCCGGCGGCAGGCCCACCGCCTCCAGCAGCTCCGCGATCCGGGGCCGGCGCGCCGCACCCGGGGCGAGGCCGTGCACGGCCAGCGATTCGTCGATGATGCGCCCGACCGTCATCCGCGGGTTCAGCGAGGCGAAGGGATCCTGGAAGACCATTTGCATCCGGCGTCGGAACGACCGGAGCCGGGACGACGACAGGGCACCCACGTCCGTCCCGTCGAACGAGACGGTTCCCGACGTCGCCTCGACCAGGCGGATGGCGGCGCGGCCCAGCGTGGACTTCCCGCACCCGGACTCGCCGACGAGCCCGAGGGTCTCCCCGCGCCGCACCGTGAGGGAGACGCCGTCGACGGCGCGCAGCCGGCCGCCGTCGGCCGCGGGAAACTCGACCGTCAGGTCGCGGATCTCGACCAGCGGTGCCCTCGTTCCGGCGTCAGGCATGGGCCGCCACCGCAGCAGCCGCCGACGCGCGGTCCATCCCGACGAGCCAGCCGCCCTCGGCCACCGTCTGCGCGCCCCAGCACCGGACGAGGCGGTCGCCCTCCTGCCCGGGCACGGGGAGCAGGTCGGGACGCGCCCGCGTGCAGATGCTCCGCCGGTGGGCGCAGCGCGGGGCGAACCAGCAGCCGGGCGGCGGGGCGGCGAGGTCGGGCGGCGATCCGCGGATCGGCAGGAGCGGGTCGCCGCGGCGCGCGTCGAGCCGCGGCATGCTGTCGAGCAGGCCCCAGGTGTAGGGCATCCGCGGATCGGCGAAGAGCGCCCGGGTGGGCGCCATCTCCACGATCTGCCCGGCGTACATGACGGCGACGCGGTCGGCGAGGCCGGCCACCACGCCGAGGTCGTGGGTGATGAGGAGGATGGCCGTCCCGGATTCGCGCCGCAGCCGCTTCAGCAGTTCGAGGATCTGCGCCTGGATGGTGACATCGAGCGCGGTGGTCGGCTCGTCCGCGATCAGGAGCTTCGGCGCGCACGACAGCGCCATGGCGATCATCACCCGCTGGCGCATCCCGCCGGAGAACTGGTGGGGATAGTCGTCGAGCCGGCGGCGGGCGTCGGGGATGCCGACCAGATCGAGGAGTTCCGTCGCCCGAGCCCGGGCCGCCCGCCGGCCGAGGCCGAGGTGGGTCGACAGCGTCTCGGTCAGCTGCAGCCCGACCGTCAGGACCGGGTTCAGCGACGTCATCGGGTCCTGGAAGACCATCGCGACGTCGCGCCCGCGCAGCCGGCGGAGGCCCTCGGCGTCGAGCGCCAGGACGTCCACGTCGGCGAAGCGGATGCCGCCCGACACGCGGCCCACCGGGGGCGCGATCAGGCGCAGCAGCGACAGCGCCGTCGCCGACTTGCCGGAGCCGGACTCGCCCACGATCGCGAGGGTCTCGCGCGTGCCCACCGTGAACGAGACGTCGTCCACGGCGCGGACCACGCCCCCGCGGGAGACGAACTCGGTCCGAAGGTCGGTCACCTCGAGGAGCGCACCGTCCACAACCCATCCCCATCCTGGCGGGTTTCGACAAGAGTGATCATCCGCGGAAAATTTATAGCGGACGAGCGAAAAAAATGGCCGAATGTTCATCGACACGGAAATGAGACGGCCGAACAGGCCTCCCCGACCCGCGGACCCGGCGATGCCGGCCGCGCGAGGCGGCGGAGGCCCCGACCCCGGCTCCTGTCCGTCCGCGACGCTGCGAGCCCATGATGCTCCGACTGGTCCTGCTTCGCATGGTGGCCGTCGTCCCGGTCCTCTTCGGGGTCTCGGTGCTGACGTTCCTGCTGGTGCGGCTGGTGCCGGGGGACGTGGTCGACGCGCTGGCGACGGAGGAGTTCGACGATCCGCGCGCCGAGGCCGAACTCCGCCGGCTGTTCGGCCTCGACCAGCCGCTGTTCGTGCAGTTCGGCACCTGGATCTGGGGCGTTCTGCACGGCGATCTCGGCTATTCCTACCGCAGCCGCCGCCCGGTTCTGGACGAGATCCTCGACCGCTTCCCGCTCACCCTCGAACTGACGCTGGCCGCACTCCTCGTGTCGGTGGTGATCGCGATCCCGCTGGGCGTGCTCTCGGCCACGCGGCGCAACGGGCCGGTCGACACGGGCGCGCGTCTCCTGTCGCTGCTGGGGCTGTCGATCCCGAACTTCTGGCTGGGGATCCTGCTGATGGCGCTGTTCGCGGTCCACCTGCGCTGGCTGCCGTCCGGCGGCTCCAACGCGTTCGCCTT
The DNA here is from genome assembly GCA_947457845.1 of Rhodospirillales bacterium. Taxonomy (GTDB): domain Bacteria; phylum Pseudomonadota; class Alphaproteobacteria; order Azospirillales; family Azospirillaceae; genus CANGXM01. The sequence goes on from CANGXM010000034.1 coordinate 15,104, forward strand.
CGCCTGGGACCACTTCAAGTTCCTGATCCTGCCCGCCGTCACGCTCGGCGCCAGCCTCGCGGCCGAGACGATGCGCATGAGCCGGGCGGCGCTGCTGGAGGTGCTGGCCAAGGACTATGTCCGCACCGGGCGCGCCAAGGGGCTGCACGAGCGGGTGGTGATCTATCGCCACGCGCTCCGCAACGCGCTGATCCCGGTCGTGACGGTCGTCGGCATCCAGGCCGGCGCGCTGCTCGGCGGGACCGTGGTGGTGGAGCAGATCTTCTCCTGGGCCGGGCTCGGCAGTCTCGTCGTCCGCGCGATCGTCCAGCGCGACTATCCGCTGCTGCAGGGACTGATCCTGTTCCTGACGACCTTCTACGTCATCGTCGGCCTGATGGTCGACATCGCCTACATGTACCTCGATCCGAGGCTGCGCCGCCGTGGCTGACGCCCATCCCGCCCCCGACGACGTGCCCTTGGCGCCGGCCCGGTCCCGACGTCCGTCGGCGCTGCGCACCCTGCTCTCCGACAAGGTCGGCATGGTGGGGGCGTTCTTCGTCACGGTGATCGGCCTCGCCGCCCTGCTGGCCCCCTGGATCGCCCCGCACGACCCGACGCGGATCAACGGCCGGGCGCGGCTGCGCCCGCCGGGCGGCGACTATCTCCTCGGCACGGACGAGCTGGGCCGCGACCTCCTCAGCCGTGCGCTCTTCGGCGCGCAGGTGTCGCTGCAGGTCAGCCTGACGGTCGTCGCGGTCGCGGCCGTGGTCGGCGTCGCGATCGGGGTGGCGTCCGGCTACTTCCGCGGCTGGTTCGACGCGGTGGCGATGCGGATCATGGACGTCCTGTTCGCCTTCCCCACGATCCTCCTCGCGCTGGCCATCGTGGCGACGCTCGGCACCGACGTGCGCAACCTGATCTTCGCGCTTGTCGTCGTCTACGTGCCGACCTTCGCGCGCATCGCGCGGGGCGCGGCGATGACCGTGTCGCAGGAACTCTACGTCGAGGCGGCGCGCTCGGTCGGCGTCGGCCACCTGCGCATCCTCGTCCTCCACATCCTGCCCAACATCGGGGCCCCGGTGGCGGTGCAGGTCACGATCTCGCTCGCCTACGCGATCCTCGTGGAGAGTTCGCTCAGCTATCTCGGGCTCGGCGTGCAGCCGCCCGACGCGTCCTGGGGCCTGATGCTGTCCAGCGGCAAGGTGCAGATCGAACGCTCGATCTGGCCGTCGGTCGTGCCGGGCCTCTTCATCGTGTTCACCGTCCTCGGCTTCAACCTGCTGGGGGACGCGCTGCGGGACACCCTCGATCCGCGGATGAGGGCGGCCATGCGCTGAGGACGGCCGAGGGGAACGGGTCGGCCATCCCGGCCGCCCGACGGAATTCGACCAAGGGGGAACGGACATGAACATCACGACACCGGTTTCCGACGACGTGCGCCGCCGCGCGGCCGCCCTGCACGCGGACGCCATCGTCATCGACGGCAGCATCGTCGTCGAGGCGTCGGACGCGCACTTCGAGCGCGCCACCAAAGGCGGGGTGACGGCGGTCAACCACACCGTCACCGATCCCTATGGCGACCTCGCGTCGTCGCTGCGCCAGGTCAACGTCTGGCGCCGCTGGATCGACGCGAACGCGTCGAAGACGCTGCTGGCGACCACGATCGCCGACATCCACGAGGCGAAGCGCACCGGCCGCGAGGCCATCATCTTCGGGCCCCAGAACACCGAGATGATCGGCCTCGACCTGAACTACGTTGGCACCTTCTACGACCTCGGCGTCCGGATCATGCAGCTGACCTACCAGCGGCAGAACTGGATCGGCACCGGCTGCGGCGAGGCGACCGACGGCGGGCTGACCAACTACGGCCGCGCCTTCATCAAGGAGATGAACGACTACGGCATCGTGGTCGACGTCTCGCACTGCGGCCAGCGCACGTCGGTCGAGGCGATGGAGGCCTCCTCCAAGCCGATCATGATCACCCATTCCTTCTGCGCGAAGCTGTCGCCGCACATCCGGGCGAAGACGGACGAGACGCTGAAGGAGCTGGGTCGCCACGGCGGGGTGATCGGCATCACCGGCCTGTCGCCCTACCTCTACCATCCGGACGCGCCGACCAAGCAGCCCGACATCAAGCGCTTCGTGGAGCACTGCAGCCACGTGGCGGAACTCGCGGGCGTCGACGCCGTCGCCATCGGCCTCGACTTCGACGAGACCTTCACGCCCGAGAAGCGGGCCGCGGGTGCCAAGAAGCACGGGCCGCTGCTGGGCAACTGGCCGTGGGACGAACGCCGGTGCAAGACGCTCGACGACGCGTCGGGCATGGCGAACATCACCGCCGGCCTGCTGGACGCCGGCTTCTCCGACGCGGACGTGCGCAAGGTCCTCGGCGGGAACTGGATGCGGGTGATGGCCGCCAGCTGGCGATGAGCGGCGGACCCTCGATCCTCGTCCTGGGCGGTGGCGCGATCGGCATGTCGATCGCGCTCCACCTGCACTGGCGGGGAAGCCGGGTGTGCCTGCTGGAAGGCGGCGCACTCGGCGGGGGGGTCTCGCGTCTGGGCGGCGGCTGGGTCGCCGCCCAGGGGCGGCGCAACCCGTACCAGCTCGCCTTCGCGCTGGAGAGCATCGCGCACTATCCGCACATGCTCGATCGGGTCGGCGCGCGCGCCGGCTTCCGGCAGAGCGGGTCCTTCCTGCTGCTGGAGACCGAGGCGTTGGTCGAGCAGCGCCGCGCCTTCCTGGCCGACCAGATGACGGTGCCCGGCTACGACGGGTTCGAGTTCCTGTCGCCCGCTGAGCTGCGGAAGCTGGAGCCGGCGATCCGGTCCAGGCACATCCTGTGCGGCACCTATCGGGCGGGCGACTGCTCGATCGATCCGCCGGCGCTGGTCGACGCGCTCGCGACCGCCGTCCGGCGGGCCGGGCTTTCGGTGGAGGGCGCGACGGTGGAGGCGATCCGCCGGGTCGGCGCGGGCTGGGAGGTCGCGACCCCGGTCGGCGACTTCGCGGCCGACGTGATCGTCAACGCCGCCGGCCACGGGGCGAGGGCGATCTCGGCGCTCGCCGGGATGGACCTGCCGCTGGCGCCGATCAGCGGGCAGATCATGACGACCCCGCCACAGGCGCCCTACGTGCGCTCGCTGATCGTGGTGGCCCACAATCCGGAGATCCCGGACTGCCCGCCCCGCGACCTGCGGCAGGGGGCGGACGGACGGCTCTGGGTCGGCACGGTGAACCACCACGGCTCCGGCGAGGCCGCCGTCCGGCGCGCGGACACCGAGGCGATCCGCAAGGCGATGACGCGGGTCTTCCCCGAACTGGCCGACGTGCCGTTCGACCGCGGCTGGGCCGGGACGCGGGCGCTGCCGTCCGACGGGCTGCCGGTCTACGGGCAGGTGGGCGACGAGCCCTTCTACGTGGCGGTGCCGATGTCGGGCATCGCCGAGGCGGCGGCGGCGGGACGCACGATGGCGGACCTGATCGTCGACGGCGACTGCCCGGCGCTTCCGCCCGCCTTCTCGCCCGACCGGCTGAAGGACCTGCCGCCGCCGACGGGACGCATGGGGCACTGAACGGAACGCCGGAGACGAAACGAACAACGGGGAGCGGGACCATGATGCACGCGACGACACGCAAATGGATCGGGATGGCGGGGCTCGCGGCCGCCGTCGCGATCGGCGGGGCGGCCTGGACGGCCGGCGGACCGGCGCACGCCGCCGGGATGGAGATCCGGATGCAGGACCGGGAGCCGGCCGGCACGCCGCAGCGCGGTGGCCGGCTGAGCCTCCTGATCCGCCTTGACGCGACCAACCTCGACCCCCACACGGCGATCGAGACGTCCGCCTACGTGGTGATCGAGCAGATCTACGATTCGCTGGTCGAAAGCGTGCGCGGCGAGGTCCGCCCGGCGCTCGCGGAACGCTGGGAGGTGTCGCAAGACGGTCTCGTCTACACGTTCCACCTGCGGGGGAACGCGAGGTTCCATGGCGGGCGCCCGGTCACGTCCGAGGACGTGAAGTACTCGATCGAGCGCATCCGCAACCCGGCCACCGCCTCCCCGCGCGCCCGCAGCTTCGAGGGCTTCGCGATCGAGACGCCGGACCCCCGCACGGTCGTCCTGCGCCTCTCCCGGCCCCATGCGCCGCTCCTCCCGCTCTTGAGCACCAACGGCGCGTCGATCGTCGACCGCACCGTGGCCGAGGCGCCGGGCGGGCTGAACGGCTCGGTGGGCGGCGGCAGCGGTCCGTTCGTCCTCGCCCAGCGCGTGGTCGGCCAGCGGATCGTGCTGAACCGCAACCCGAACTACCATGACCCCGAGCGGCCGTACCTCGACGGGATCGACGTTACCTTCAACCCCGACGACAACGCCCGCGCCGCCGCCATCCGCTCCGGCACGGTCAACTTCCTGTGGCGAGCGGCGCCGGAGTTCATCGACACCCTCAAGGCCGACCCGCAGCTGAAGTGGTACGGCGGCGAGGGATCGTTGTCGCTGCACCTGCGCCTCAACGTCTCGCGCAAGCCCTACGACGACGTGCGGGTGCGGCAGGCGATCTATCACGCGCTCGACCGGCAGGAGATCCTCGAGATCGCCAACTCCGGCCACGGCCAGCCTCTCAACGCCGGCTACCTGCCGCCCGACCGCTGGGGATCGGTGAAGACCCCCATCTACGGCGCCCCGGACCTCGCCAAGGCGCGCGCGCTGCTCGCCGAGGCCGGCCTTGCGAACGGCTTCTCCACCAACCTGATGGTCATCTCCACCTCCGCGTTCCAGGTGCGGTCGGCGGAGGTGATCCAGCAGCAGCTGGCGAAGATCGGGATCCGGGTGACCCTGCGCCTCGTCGAGGCGACGGTGTCGAACGCCGCCCTGCGGCGCGACGACTTCGACCTGTTCCAGAGCGGGTTCAGCCTCAGCCTCGATCCGGACGAGCGGTTCTCCAGCGCCTTCGTCACCGACGGCGGCACGAACTACGGCAAGTGGAGCGAGCCGGAGTACGACCGCCTCATCCTCGCGGCCCGCGGCGAGACCGACCGCGCGAAGCGGGAGGCGCTCTACCAGCAGGCGGAGACCATCCTCGCGATCCGCGGGCCGGTGGCGATGACGTGGGTGTCGGCGGACTACGACGTCGTCCGGCGCAACGTCATGGGCTACGTCGGCGACAGCTCGCCCAGCTACAGGTTCTACCGGAACCTGTGGCTCGCGCGCTGAGGCGCGGCAGGACCGCAAGGGGGGAGCGGCGATGGAACCGGCGGTCGCGGGTGCCATCGACTGCGACGTGCATCCGGCCGTGCCGTCGGTCCGGTCGCTGCTCCCCCATCTCGATCCCTGCTGGCGGGACGCGTTCGTCGTCCGCGGACAGGACGGGTTCGACGCGGCCGACCACCCCTTCGGCTCCCCCCTCGCCTGCCGGCCGGACTTCCGGCCGGAGAGGGGCCCGCCGGGGAGCGATCCCGAGCGGCTGATCCGGCAGGCGGTCGACGAGCCGGGGGTGCGCTTCGCCGTCCTCAACTGCCTCTACGGCGGCCAGCTGGCGCTCTCCGAACCGATGGCCACGGCACTCTGCCGGGCGGTTAACGACTGGATCGCAGCCGAATGGCTCGCCCGCGATCCGCGTCTGCGGGCCTCCATCCTCGTCCCGCCGCAGGACCCGGAGGCGGCGGCGGCGGAGATCGACCGCCTCGCCGCCGACCGGCGGTTCGTGCAGGTGCTGCTGCCGCTGACGACCGAGCTGATGTTGGGAAAACGGTTCCACTGGCCCATCTACGCCGCGGCCGAACGGCACGGGCTCCCCGTCGGGATCCACGCCGGCGGACCGGCCGCCGTCCCGCCGTCGGCCGGCGGCTGGCCGTCGCACTCCGTCGAATATCTCCAGGTCGTCGGGCAGACGGGCCCCGCCCTCCTGGCCAGCCTGGTGCTGGAGGGCGTGTTCGACCGGTTTCCCCGGCTCAAGGTCGTCGTCGTCGAATGCGGCTTCGCGTGGGTTCCCGCCTTCGCCTGGCGCCTCGACGGACACCACGAGCGGCTCGGCGGCGAGGTCCCGGACCTGAAGCGGCGCCCGTCGGACTATCTGCGCGACCACGTCCGCTACACCACCCAGCCGATCGAGGAGCCCGAGCGGCCGGAGGATCTGCGGTGGCTTTTCGGGGCCATCGGCTGGGACCGGCTGATGTTCTCGACCGACTACCCGCATTGGGACTATGACGACCCGCGCCGGAGCATTCCGATCGCGCTTTCGCAAGACGAGCGGCGACGGCTGTTCTTCGCCAACGCGCTCGACACCTATCGCAATCTCGATCCCCAGGCACTCACCGCGACGGACCGGACGCCCGCACGATGACCGCACTTCCCGCCCGCAACCCGGATGCCGCGCCCATCGCGACGGTGGGCCTGCGCCTGCGCAGACTGCGCAAGGCGCGCGGCCTCTCGCTGCGGGAACTCGCCGACGCCTCGCGCCTGTCCATCGGGTTCGTCAGCCAGATCGAACGGGGCCTCTCATCGCCCTCGCTGCGCACGCTGACGCGGCTCGCGGACTCGCTCGCCGTGGGCATCGGGGAATTGTTCTCCGAGGACGGCAACGCGAAGGACGGCGACCGGCTCGTCGTCGCCCGGCCGTCCGACCAGCCGACGGTGGACCTCGCGGCCAGCGGGATCGTGAAGCGGTGGATCACGCCCTTCGAACGCGTCCCCCGGCTGGACATCTACATCCTCGAGCTGGAGACCGGCGCCGCCTCGGGGGACCAGCCCTACATCCACGAGGGCGAGGAGGCGGGGCTGATCCTCGAGGGCGGGATCGAGCTGTTCCTGGAGGGCCGGCGCCACGTGCTGGCGGAGGGCGACAGCTTCCGCTTCGCCTCCGACCGCCCGCACCGGTTCGTCAACGCCGGAACCCGGCCGGCGCGGGTGCTCTGGGTGAACTATCGCGAGACGGGCAGCAGCGCCATGACGCCGGTGCCCGAGACCAACTGACCGCCACGGCCCTCAGACGACGGTGAACTGGCCCATCATCCCCGCGTCCTCGTGCTCGAGGATGTGGCAGTGGTACATGTACGGCGCGTCGGCGCCCGCCCGGTGGTCGAAGCGGACCAGAAGCTCGGTCTCGCCGGCCAGCCCCACCGTGTCCTTCCAGCCGCTCTCCTCCGCCCGGGGCGGGATGCCGCCGATGCGCATCACCCGGAAATGGACGCCGTGGACGTGGAAGGGATGCTCCACCCCGCCGCCGCCGGTGACGATCCAGCGCTCCGTGGCGCCGAGCGGCACCTCGAAATCGACCCGGCGCATGTCGTGCGGGCGGCCGTTGATGGCGAAGTCGTTCATGCGCGTGCCGATCGCCTCCGGCCCGCCGCCGACGATGGCGCCGTGGGTCCCGCCGCCGTGACCGGCGTGCCCGTGGTGGGCGTGGGCCTGGGCCGCGTGCGACAGCGGCGGCGGCGCCGTCCCGCGCGACTGGCCGGACGACCCGCCCCCCATGGTCAGCGAGAACCGCCGCAGGCGGGCGTCCGGCGCGTCGTCGGGCAAGGGATCGACGTCCAGCCGGTCGGGGACGCGGACGATCCGTACCGGTTCCCGCCCGTCGACGGCGAAGGGCAGGACGCGCATCCGTCCGCCGCGCGACGACAGCAGCGTCGGCGTGGGCCCGCCGGCGGCGAAATCGACCAGCACCTCCGCCCGCTCGCCCGGCGCCAGACGCAGGAACTCCAGCGCCCGCGGCCGGGGCAGGAAGCCGCCGTCCGTCGCGACGAGGTGCATCGGCCGGCCGTCGTCGAAATGGAGCGAATAGAAGCGCGCGTTCGACCCGTTCACGAAGCGCAGCCGGACGATGCCAGGCGGCACGACGGCGACCGCGTCGGCCTGCCCGTTGACCAGCACGCGCCCAGCCTCGAACCCGTTCAGGATGTCGGTCGGCTCGGGCGCGTAGATCAGGCGCCCGTCGGCGTCGAACCGGCGATCCTGGACGACGAGGGTCAGGTCGTCGATCCCGTAGCGGTTCGGCAGGCCACGGTCGTCGTCGCGCCCGTCGGTCTGGTGGATCACGCCGGCGAGGCCGAAATAGACGTGCCGCGCCGTCGCCCCGTGGGTGTGCGAATGGTACCAGACGGTGGCCGGCCGCTGGGCCAGATGCATGTCGACCGTCCAGCGCCCGCCCGGCGCGATCGCCGAATGGGGGCCGCCGTCGTGCTCGCCCGGCACCAGCAGCCCGTGCCAGTGGACGGTCAGCGTCTCGCCGAGCGCGTTGTCGACCGTCACGCCCAGGGGGCCGTCGCGCATCACGACGGTGGGGCCGAGGTAGTCCTGGTCGAACCCGGCGGTGACCGACCCGGCCCGCCCGAGGAACCGGACCGTGCCGGGCCGCGCGGTGAGCGCGAGGCGCCCCGTCGCCCGCGTGTCGCGCAGCGGCGGCATCGCGAGACGGCGGCGCCCGTCGCCGTGCGCGCCGGAGGGGATCAGGGCGGCGCCGGCCGCCGCCGTCGCCGTGCCGAGGAATTGTCGCCTGTCCATGCCACGATCCGCCGGTCCGTCCGGTTTTCTTCACGCGGGAAACTATCACCCTTGCGCGGCGCCGTCCTCCACCCTCGCATCGGATCTGGTCCGAACGGCCGGCCGGGCCTAACCTGTGGGGACGGAATCGGGAGGAGATCCGACATGATGCGCAGAACGATCCTGGCCACGGCCCTTTGCGTCGCGCTGTCGGCGACGGCCGCCGCGGAGCCGTTCGCCGACGGGGCGGCCGCGTTCCAGCGCGGCGACCACGCCGCCGCGGCCGCCG
>CANGXM010000035.1 GCA_947457845.1 Rhodospirillales bacterium
GACCGTGTCGACCACCGTCGTGCGGGCCGCCGCGCGGTCGAAACGGCCCGTGCGGTGCCATGCGGTCGCCCCGCGCCCGCCCCGCGTCAGCAGCACCAGCGCCGGCCCCCGGTCGAGCCAGCCGGCCACGACGGTGTCGGGGTCGGCCGCAGCCCCGTGAAGGTGGACGACGTCCTCGTCGCTCGCCTTCACGATCGTCGAGAGCGCGAGGAAGCGTTCGAACCGCGGGCGCCATGCGGCGACGTCGCCGACGATCTGGGGCCGCAGGTTGGGATCGAGGCTGACCGCCCGGCGCCCCGCCTCCCGCCGGACGAGGCCTTCCAGGGTGCTGGCGATCGGCTCGACCGAAAGACTGAAGGAGCCGATCGTCAGGCAGGTCACGTCGTCGCCGAAGGAAGCGGGGGCGTCGCCGGGGCCGAGCGCCCGGTCGGCGGCGCCCTCGCCGTGGAAGGCATAGGCGGGATGGCCCTCGGCGTCGGTCGAAACGACGCTCAGGGTCGTCCGCTCGGGCCGGTCCACGGCGAGGTCGAGCCGGACGCCCTCCGCCGCGAGCCGGTTTCGCAGGTGGCGGCCGAAGGGATCGGTCGACAGCCCGCCCAGGAAGCCCACCGACCGCCCGAGGCGCGCGAGGCCGACCGCGAGGTTGAACGGCGAGCCGCCGGCGACCGCGCGACAGGCGATGCCGTCGGCCGCCGGTTCGCCGGCGAAGAGGTCGATCAGCGCCTCGCCGCAGACGACGATCACGACGGTCGCCCTCCGGGCCGCGTCAGCCGGCGTAGAGGGTGAAGAGGCCCTGCGTGCCCAGTTCACGCCCGCCGTTCGCGGCCAGCTTCTCGAACAGGCCCTTCGCCTGGGCGAGGCCGGGCAGGGGGATCTGGTGCCGCTCCGCCTCGTCGAGCGCGATGCCGAGGTCCTTGATGAAGTGATGCACGTAGAAGCCGGGGCCGAAGTCGCCCTTGAGCATCCGCGCGCCGAGCACGTTCAGCTGGAAGCCGCCCGCCGCCCCGCCGCCGATGTTCTCCAGCACCTTCGCCGGGTCGAGGCCGGTCTTCTTCGCATAGGCGAGGCCCTCGCACACGCCCACGATGGTGGAGGCGATGACGATCTGGTTGGCCATCTTCGTGTGCTGGCCGGCGCCGGGGCCGCCCTGGTGCATGATGGTCTTGCCCATCGTCCCGAAGATCGTCCTTACCCTCTCGAAGGCGGCGGCGTCGCCGCCGACCATGATCGACAGCCGCGCCTCGCGCGCGCCCACGTCGCCGCCCGAGACGGGCGCGTCCAGCACCGCCACCCCGCGTTTCGCCCCCTCGGCCGCGATCCGGACCGCGAGGTTCGGGCTCGACGTCGTCATGTCGATCAGCACGGCGCCCGCCTTCGCGTGCGGGACGAGGCCGTCCTTGCCGAGGTAGACCTCCTCCACGTCGGACGGATAGCCCACCATCGTGATGACGACGTCGCTGGCGGCGGCGAGCTTGCCGGGGCCGTCGTGCCAATTCGCACCCTTTGCCAGCAGCCGGTCGGCCTTCGCCTTGGTGCGCGTGCTGACGTGGAGCGGGTGGCCGGCCGCCTGGAGGTGGCCCGCCATCGCCTCGCCCATGATGCCAAGGCCGATGAAGCCGACGGAAACGTCCTGCGGGCTGGTGCCCATGGTCTCTCTCCCGGATGCGTGCGTTGCTTTGGGTGTCAGGGGTGGAACGGGAAGGTCGCGTGCCAGTGCCGGGCGATGTCGATCCGCCGGCACACCCACACCTTCTCGTGGTCCAGCACGTGGTCGAGGAAGCGCGCGAGCGCCGCCGCCCTGCCGGGGCGTCCGACGAGCCGGCAATGGAGCCCGATCGACATCATCTTCGGCGCGCCCGCCTCGCCCTCGGCGTAGAGGACGTCGAAGCTGTCCTTCAGATACTGGAAGAACTGCTCGCCGCTGTTGAATCCCTGGTTCGTGGCGAACCGCATGTCGTTGGCGTCGAGCGTGTAGGGGACGATCAGCTGCGGCTTTCCCGCGGTCGTGTCCCAGTAGGGCAGGTCGTCTGCGTAGCTGTCGGCCGAATAGAGGAACCCCCCCTCCTCGACCACGAGGTCGAGCGTCTGCGCGCTGGTCCGCCCGGTGTACCAGCCGAGCGGCCGTTCGCCGGTGATCGCGGTCTGGATCGCGATCGCGCGGCGCATGTGGTCGCGCTCGGTCTCCTTGTCGACGTGCATGTAGTCGATCCACCGCCAGCCATGGCTGGCGATCTCGTGGCCGAGTTCCGTCATGGCCTTCGCCGCGTCGGGGTGGCGCTCGAGCGCCATGGCCACGGCGTAGCAGGTGAAGGGCAGCCGCCGTTCCTCGAACAGCCGCAGGATGCGCCAGAAGCCGGCGCGGGAGCCGTATTCGTAGATCGACTCCATGCTCATGTGGCGCTTGCCCGGGATCGCCTGCGCCCCGACGATCTCCGACAGGAAGGCCTCCGACGCCGCATCCCCGTGCAGGATGCAGTTCTCGCCCCCCTCCTCGTAGTTGAGCACGAACTGGACGGCGATCCGCGCCCCGCCGGGCCAGCGTGGGTCGGGCGGGTTGCGGCCGTAGCCGATCAGGTCGCGGGGATAGGAGGTCGTCATGGCGGCCTTTCCGTCCGTGCCTGGCCCGAAGGCCGCACCATGCGGGCAAAGCCCCGGTCGGGCAAGGGGGCGACCGGGGCTTTGGCCGCGGTGCCGCCCGGACCCTGCCCGGACCATCGATCGTTCGGTCCGCGCCCCTTCGAGGAAGAGCGGCGTGTCCGGCCGCAAGCACCTTGACCGCCGCGGCGCGCGTGCCCGCAATGACCGCCGCCCCGACGTCCCGAGGATCGCCATGCTGCGCCGTTTCACCCCCGCCGACATCCGCCCGCCCGCGGCCAACTACTCCTATGGCTGCGAGGTCCCGGCCGGTGCCCGGCTCGTCTTCTGCTCGGGCCAGCTCGGGATCGCGCCGGACGGAGCCATTCCCGAGGATGCGGGCGCGCAGACCGAGCGGTGCTTCGAGAACATCCTGGCCGTCCTGCGCGACGCGGGAATGGATGCGGGCGACATCGTCCGGATCAACGCCTACGTCACCGATCGCGCGCATCTGAAGGACTACATGGCGGCGCGCGACCGCCATGTGACCGATCCGCCACCCGCCTCGACGCTGATCATCGTCTCGGGCTTCGCCAATCCGGCCTTCAAGGTGGAGGTGGAGGTGGTCGCGGCGAAGGTCGAGGATTGATCCGCGCCCGCGCTGGGATCGCCGTCGAGAGGGCCGCGCCTAGGGCCGGTGGCGGCCGCTCGCCGTCCATGACGGCTGCGTCGAGCCGGCCGCCCTGTCCGCGACCAACCGCCAACCGCCCGGCGGAAGCCCGTCGAGCGCGACCTCGCCGATCGACACCCGGACGAGACGGAGCGTCGGGTGGCCGACGGCGGCCGTCATCCGCCGCACCTGCCGGTTCTTGCCCTCGGTCAGCGTCATCGCGATCCACCGGTCCGGGACCGACTTGCGGAACCGGACCGGCGGGTCGCGCGGCCACAGGTCGGGCGGATCGATCCGCTCGACGCCGCAGGGCCGCGTCCGGTGCCCCTGGATCACCAGCCCGCCCGCCGCGAGGCGCCCGAGCGCCGCGTCGTCCGGCTCCCCCTCCACCTGTACGAGATAGCGGCGGGGATGGGCGAAGGCCGGGTCGAGGAGCCGCTTCACCAGCGGCCCGTCGTTGGTCAGCAGCAGCAGCCCCTCGCTGTCGTGGTCGAGCCGCCCCGCCGGATAGACGCCGGGCGGCAGGCCGAACGCCGCCAGCGTCGGACGGCCCGCCGGGTCGGTGAACTGGCACAGCACGCCGAAGGGTTTGTTGAAGGCGATGAGGGTGCGGCGCCTCAGAACCGCGCCCCCCCGTCCGGCCACGTCCCCGTCAGCGTCAGGGCCGCCGCCGCCATCACCTTGGCCGAGGCGACCATGTCGTCGATCCCCACCCACTCGTCCGGCTGGTGCGCGAGTTCGAGGATGCCTGGGCCGTAGGCCACGCAGTCGTGCAGATTGCCGATGCGGGCGATGTGCTTCTGGTCGTAGGTGCCGGGCGAGGCGATGTGCTTCGGCGTCCGGCCGAACACCCGTTCGATCTCCCGGTCGAGCGCGCGCACCACGGGGGCGCCCGGATCGGTCATCACCGGGTGGACCACCATGAGGTCGCGGACCGCGTAGCGGAAGTCGGGCCGGCCGGCGGCGAGTTCCTCCAGCAGGCCGAGGATCTCGGCCTTCACCGCGTCCAGCCCCTCCTCGATCAGGAAGCGCCGATCGAGGATCAGCCGGCAGCTGTCGGCGACGTTGGGGCTCGGAAGACCATCGCCCGCGATCTCCGCCTGCCCGCCGTGGAGCGAATTGAAGTTCAGCGTGGACGCCCGTGCGCCGTCGGGCACCACGGGCATCCGCGTGCGCCGCTTCGCGAGTTCCGGATAGACGCGTTCCTCCACCAGATGGAGGAACTCGCCCATGTGGCGGATGGCGCTGACGCCCAGGAACGGCATCGAGCCGTGGGCGATGCGGCCCTTCGTCTCGATCTCCGCCCACCAGACGCCGCGGTGGCCGAGGCACACCCGGTCGGGGTCGAGCGGTTCGGGGATGATGACGTGATGCACCCGGGGCGGGGAGAAGAGACCCTGCCGCGCGAGGTGCGCGACGCCGCCGAACCCGCCCGATTCCTCGTCCACGGTGCCGGAAATCTCCAGCGCACCGGTCCAGGGGATCCCGCTCTCGAGGATCGCCTCCACCGCGACGATCGAGGCGGCGAGCCCGCCCTTCATGTCGCACGCCCCACGGCCCCAGACCCGGCCGTCCCGGATCTCGCCCCCGAAGGGATCGACGGTCCAGCCCTGGCCCGCCTCGACCACGTCGATGTGGCTGTTGAAGTGGACGCACTCGCCGCCCGGCCGGCCCTCGATCCGGGCGACGATGTTGGTGCGCGGATAGGCGTCGCTGTCGCCGGGCGTGCCCTCCCCGCGCAGGAATTTCACCTCGAACCCGCGCCGCCGCAGCCGTTCGCCGATGAAGTCCGCGCAGGCGGCATAGGCGTCGCCGGGCGGGTTGACCGTGGGGATGCGGATCAGGTCGCGGGTGAGGGACGCCACCTCGTCCCGCTTCGCCGCGATGCGGCGGAACAGGTCGTCCCGGGCGTTTGCGATGGTCGTGTCCATGGCCGGGAGCCTAAGGGTCGGGCGGCGGAGGGTCAATGAAGGGGGTGGTCAGGGCCCCGCGTCTCGCCCATCTTGCGCCCGCGGCGGACAGGGATGCGCGAGATGGCCGGGCTGACGCTCGAGGGCGTAACCAAGCGGTTCGGGTCGACGACGGCGGTCGATGCCGTCGACATCCGCGTCGCCGACGGCGAGTTCCTGGCCGTGCTGGGCCCGTCCGGCTGCGGCAAGACCACGCTGCTGCGCCTGATCGCGGGGTTCGAGCGGCCGGACGGCGGAACGCTCGCCATCGGCAACACGGTCGTCTCCGGTCCCCGCACCTTCGTCCCGCCCGAGCGCCGGCGCGTCGGGATCGTGTTCCAGAGCTACGCGCTCTGGCCCCACATGACGGTCGAGGGGAACGTCGGATATCCCTTGAGGACCGCGGGCGTGAAGGGCGGGGCGTACCGTGCGCGGGTCGAGGCTGCGCTCGCCTCGGTCGGGCTGACCGGCTACGGCGTCCGCCGCCCGGCCGAGCTTTCGGGCGGCCAGCGGCAGCGCGTGGCGCTCGCCCGCTGCCTCGTGATGGAACCGTCGCTGATGCTGCTGGACGAGCCGCTGGCGAACCTCGACGTCCACCTGCGCGCCTCGATGGAGGCGGAGTTCGCCGCTTTTCACGCGAAGACCCGCGCAACCATGGTCTACATCACCCACGACCAGTCGGAAGCGATGGCGCTGGCCGACCGGATCGCGGTGATGGACGGCGGCCGCGTCGTTCAGGTCGCGACGCCGCGCACCCTTTATCGCGAACCCGCCACGGCGATGGTCGCCGGCTTCATCGGCCGGGGCGCTCTCGTGCCCGTGACGGTCGAGACGGCGGAGGATGGGGGGCGGGTGCGGGTCGCCTGGGAACGGGGGACGGCGATCGTCCGCGCCGCACCCGGTCGGCGACCGGGGCCGGGGCTGCTCTGCGTGCGGCCGGAGGATCTCGCGGTGGGGGAGACGGGCGCGCCGGGAACCGTCCGGCGCGTCGTCTACAAGGGCGGGGCAACGGCGGTCGAGGTGGACGTCGGCGGGGTGACCCTCGCCCTGTCGGTTCCGGAGGGAGCCGTCCCGCACCCCGGCCAGTCGCTGCGCATCGCCGTGACCGACGGCTGGATCGTCCCCGCCGCCGCGGACGACCTCACGCCTGCCACGGCAGCGTTCCGGCCGGAAGCCGCCGTGCGAGAAGCGTCGCCAGCAGCATGAGCGACGCGATCACGCCGACCGCGACGACCGAGACGGCCGCGGCCAGGACCGTGCCGCCCCCTTCCTCGAGGCTGTAGATCACCACGCCCAACGTCTCCCGCCCCGAGGTCCACAGGAGGACGGAGACGGTGAGTTCGTTCAGCGCGGTGAGGAAGACCAGCAGGCCGCCCGCCACCGCCAGCGGCGCCACCAGCGGGACGACCACCGTCCCCAGCCGGCGCCAGAGACCGGCGCCGCACATCTGCGCCGCCTCCTCCAGCGACCGGTCGAGGCTGAGGAAGCCGGCCGCCATCGGGCGCAGCGCCAGCGAGAGGAAGCGCGCCAGATAGGCGAAGAGGATGATCCACATCGTGTTGTAGAGGCTGATCCCGAGCAACGGCAGCGGCCGGATGAACAGCAGGATCGCCGCGATCGAGAGCACGAGGCCGGGGACCGCGTAGGGCAGGTCGGACAGCAGGTCGAGCGTGCGCGCGACGAGGCTGCGCCGCCAGACCGACAGGTAGGCGATCAGCACCGACAGCGCCACGAGGATCAGGGCGGCGGACCCGGCGAGCAGGAGCGAGTTCCGGAAGGCGCGGGTCGTCGCCGGATGGACGAACAGGACGTGCGCGTAATGGGCGAGGGTGGCCGTCGCCGCGGAAAGCGGGATGCCGTAGGCGGGCACCAGCGACGTCGCGACGAGGGCGAAGAGCGGCAGCACGAGGATCATCACGACCACCGCCCACAGGAACGCCTCCGCCGATCCCCGCCAGGGTCCCAGCGGCAGGTCGAGCGGGCGCGAGGCGCCGCCGGCCACGCGCACGTCCGTGCGCCGCGAGGCCCAGGCCTGGAGCGCCACGCCGACGAAGGCGATCAGCGCGATCAGGATGGAGATGACCGCCGCCTCCGGGATCGCCGTGGGGCCGAGCCCGGACAGGCGCCGGTAGACCAGCGTGGTGAGGACGGGATAGCCGGCCGGGATGCCGAGCAGCGCCGGCACGCCGAAGTTCCCGACCGCCGAGACGAAGGCGAGCGCGGCCCCTGCGAGGAGCGACGGCCCGGCCAGCGGCAGGACGACGGTGAGGAAGCTGCGCAGCGGCCCGGCCCCCGTCGCGCGGGCGGCCTCGACCAGATCGGCCGGGATCGACCGCAGGCCGGCCCGGAGCGCGAGGAAGACCAGCGCGCTGTGCTCGATGCCGAGCAGCAGCATGATCCCGCCGGCCGAGTGAAGCGGGTTGCGGGTGCCCGGCGGCGGCGCCAGCCCCAGCGCGTTCAGGAGTGCGCTGCCCGGTCCGAAGAGCTGGAGCCAGCTGATCGCCGTGATCTGCGCCGGGATCATCAGTGGCAGCATGAAGGCGAAGACCAGAAGGCCCTTGCGCCGCACGTCGGTCAGGCCGATCAGCAGCGCGAAGAGCGCGCCGAGCAGCACCGCCGCAACCGTGCCGCCGGCCGCGACCCACAGCGTGTTTGTCGTCGCCCGCCAGGTCGCCGGACTGTTCCAGACCCGTGCCACGACCGACAGGTCGGGCACGCCTCGGGGCGCCAGCGCCTCCATGAGGAGGCGCGCCATCGGCAGCACCGAGAGGAGCCCGACCAGCAGGACGAGGGCGAGCAGAAGGATCCGCTCGCCCCTCACCATGCGGGAGATCCGCCGCGCATCAGCCGCCGAACAGGTCGGCGAAGCGGCGCTTGATCGCCTCGTCGTCGGCCAGCGCCTTGGCGTCGTCCAGCGGCAGGATCTTCAGCTGGCTCGGCCGCGGCATCCCCTCGGGCGGGGCGACGTCCGGGTGACCCGGCATGTAGCCCTGCCGCACCGCAAGCTCCTGCCCCTCGCGGGACAGCAGGAAGGAGACGAAGGCCTTCGCCGCGTCGGGGTTGCGGGCGGTGCGCAGGATGGCGACCGGCTCCGTGATGACCGAGACGCCCTCGCTCGGATAGACGAAATCGATCGGCACGCCCTTGCGCTTCTCCCGGATCGCCCAGAAGTCGACAAGCACGCCGTAGAGCTTCTCGCCGCCCGAGACGGCGGTGACCACGCCGCCGTTGCCGCGGACCGCGATGGCGCCGTTGCGCTGCGCCTGCTCGTACCAGCCGATGCCGAGCGGGGACTGGAGGACGGCCGCCATGTGGATCGCCGCGGCCCCGGAATACAGGGGGCTCGCCATCGTGAGCTGGTTGCGCGCCTCGGGCTTCACGAGGTCGGCCCAGCTCTGCGGCTTCATCGTCGCGCGGGTGCTGAACACGATCCCGTTCGAGATCAGCTTGGTCCCGAAGTAGGTGCGGTCGGCGTCGACGAACCCGTCCGGAAAGCCGCCGACCGGCGCCTCGGGGAAGCGCATGAGGTGGTTGTCGCGCTTGAGCGACTGCATCGCCACCGCGTCCGCGATCAGCAGCACGTCGGCCTGCGGTGATCCTGCCTGGATCTCGGCCCTGAGGCGGTTGATGACCTCGGTGGTGCCGCCGCGGGTCCACTGAACCTCGACGCCGGGGTGCTTCTGGCGGAACGCGTCCACCGTCTGCTGGGCGTCGGTGTCGGGCTGGGAGGTGTAGAGGACGAGGCGGCCGCCCGGCGTCTGCGCGAGCGCCGGGGCGGCGAGCAGGGCGATCGCCCCGGCGATCGCCGCGATGCGGCGGATGGACGTGGTCATCACCGTCTCCGGTCTGGGGTGGGGAACGCCGACGGTCCGGCGGGTGCGCGGACCTTGGCGGCGGTCGATGACAGAACGACGGCAGTCATATTGCAGATCGGTGACGATGCAAGGGCCTCCACACGTCCCGCGTGATCGCGTACATGCGCCGTGCAGGATCTTCTGCCGGACGACGGCCGCCTTCCCCGTCGCGGATCGGTGGGCACCTTCGACGAACCGTCATCGAACCGTAACGTCACCGTCATCGTCGCCATGCTCTTCAGGACGGGTCTGTTCCCGCCCCGGAGCCCCCATGCGCATCCGCCATCATGTCGCGGCCGCCGTCATCGCGTTCGCGGTCGCCCTGCCGACAGCCGCCCCCGCCCAGACGGCCACCGCCCAGACGGCCACCGCCCCGATCGCGGTCACCCGTCTCGGCTCGTACGAGACCGGCATCTACAACAAGAGCGCGGCCGAGATCGCCGCATTCGACGCCGGCACGAAGCGCCTGTTCGTCGTGAACGGCGCGGCGGAGGCGATCGACATCCTCGACATCGCCGACCCGAAGGCGCCGCGGATGGTCGGGCAGGTGAGCCTTTCGGCGCACGGCTCGGGCGTGAACAGCGTCGCCGCCCACGGCGGCCTCCTCGCCGCGGCGGTCACCGGGGCGAAGAAGACCGACAACGGCAGGGTCGTGTTCTTCCGGCCCGACGGAACGGTCCTCAAGACCGTCGAGGTCGGCGCCCTTCCCGACATGGTCGTCTTCACGCCCGACGGTCGCTACGCTCTGACGGCGAACGAGGGCGAGATGGACGACGAGGCGACCGTCGACCCCGAGGGCAGCATTTCGCTCATCGACCTGTCGGGCGGGATCGCGGGCGACACGCCGGTGCGGACGGCCGACTTCCGGCGCTTCGACGGACAGCCGCTCCCGGCGGGAATGCGCATCGGCCGGCGGGGCAACAGCTTCGCCCGCGACATGGAGCCTGAGTACATCGCCGTCGCACCCGACGGGCGCACGGCGCTGGTCACGCTGCAGGAGAACAACGCCATCGCGGTCGTGGACATCGCCGCCGCGACGGTGACCGAGGTCGTCGGTCTCGGCTGGATCGACCGCCGCCGCGTGCCGTTCGATCCCTCCGACCGCGACGGCGGGCCGAGAATCGGGATATGGCCCGTGTTCGGCATGAACCAGCCGGACACGATCGCCGCGTTCCAACGCAACGGGGAGACCTTCTACGTCATCGCCAACGAGGGCGACAGCCGGGACTGGAAGGGCTTCTCCGAGGAGAAGCGGGTGTCGGAGCTGAAGCTCGACCCGGCCGCCTTCCCGAACGCGGCCGACCTCCAGAAGAATGACCAGATCGGCCGGTTGCGGGTGACCAACCAGAACGGCGACACCGACGGCGACGGCGTGTTCAAGGAACTCTACACATTCGGCGGCCGCTCCTTCTCGGTGCTCGACGCCCGCGGTCGGATGGTCTGGGATTCGGGGGACGCGTTCGAGCGCTTCATCGCCGAGCGCTTCCCCGGCCAGTTCAACGCGGGCCACACCGGCAACGCCGCGGACGACCGCTCCGACGACAAGGGACCGGAGCCCGAGGGCATCGCCGTGGTCGCGGTCGGCGGCGTTCCCTACGCCTTCGTCGGGCTGGAGCGGTTCGGCGGCATGTTCGTCTACAGCCTCGCCGACCCGCGCGCGCCTGCGCTCGTCGACTATCTGACCGATCGGAAGTTCGATGGCGTGCCCGAGCGTGGGACGGCCGGCGACCTCGGGCCGGAAGGGATGCTCGTCATCCCGGCCGACCAGAGCCCGACGGGTCAGGTGCTGCTGGTCGTCACCAACGAGGTGAGCGGCAACACGGCCATCTTCGAGGTGCGGGCGCGATGAGAGCGGCCGGGCGAAGGGGTCACAAGGTCGTGGCCCTCTCGCCCGGCGCGGATTAACGTCAGGGGCCAGTCGCCGCGCGGAGGTCGCGTCCCCTTGAGCCAGCCGTCCGCCTCCTCCCCCGAACCGGCGCGCCGCTTGCTGCGGCTGTCGAACCTTGGGCTGGCGGCGCGGCTGCGGGCCTATCTGCTGACGGGCATCCTCGTCACGGCGCCCATCTCGATCACGATCTACATCGCCTGGGCGTTGATCGCGGCGGTGGACGATATGGTGTCCCGCCTCCTGCCGACGGCCTACAACCCGGGCACCTATCTTCCTCTCTGGGTCCCCGGGATCGGCGTCCTTCTGGTCGCCGTCGTCCTGATCCTGATCGGCTGGTTCGCCGCTGGTTACGTCGGGCGCCTCTTCGTCCGGCTGGGGGAGGCGGCGCTCGCCCGCGTCCCGGTGGTCCGCAGCCTCTACAGCGCCACCAAGCAGATCCTCGAGACGGTCTTCGCCAACCAGTCGCAGGCGTTCCGCGAGGTGGCGCTCCTCGAATACCCGCGCCGCGGCGTCTGGACGCTGGGGTTCGTCACCGGCGCGCCGCCGGCCGAGGTGGTCGCGCGGACAGGGGAGGATCTGGTCGTCGTGTTCGTGCCGACGGCGCCGAACCCGACCGGGGGCTTCGTCCTCTTCGTCCCCCGCGGGGACCTCCAGATCCTCTCCATGTCGGTTGAGGAGGGGATCAAGATGGTCGTCTCGGGCGGCCTCGTGACGCCGCCGGCCCGCCCCGTCGAGGCGGCGGCCCCGGCGGTGCCGGAGCCGGCCCACCTTCAGCCCGAGCGCAGGTAGCGCACCGCCGCGTCGCGCTCGAACAGATAGAGCAGCACGCGCAGCGCCTTTCCGCGCGGGTCCGCGAGGTCGGGATCGCGGGCGAGGACGAGCCGTGCGTCGTCCCGCGCCATCGCCAGCAGGTCGCCGTGGACCGCCAGGTCGGCGAGGCGGAAGGCCGGCAGGCCGGACTGCCGGGTTCCCAGCACCTCGCCGGCGCCGCGCAGCTTCAGGTCCTCCTCGGCGATGCGGAAGCCGTCCTCCGTCTCGCGCAGGATGGCGAGGCGCGCCCGCGCCGTCTCGGCGAGCGGCGGCTCGAACACGAGAAGGCAGCTCGACGGCCGGTCGCCGCGCCCGACCCGGCCGCGGAGCTGGTGAAGCTGGGCGAGGCCGAAGCGCTCGGCGTGCTCCACCACCATCACCGTCGCGGCCGGCACGTTCACGCCCACCTCGATCACGGTCGTCGCCACCAGCACGTCGAGGTCGCCGGCCGCGAAGGCGGCCATCACCGCGTCCTTGTCGAGCCCCTTCATCCGGCCGTGGACGAGGCCGACGCGGGAGCCGAGACGCTCCTTCAGATGCGCGTGGCGTTCCGTCGCGGCGGCGAGGTCCACCTGCTCGCTCTCGTCCACCAGCGGGCAGACCCAGTAGACGCGCTCACCCTCCCGCACCTTGCGGGCGACGGCCTCGACCACCTCGCCGAGCCGTTCGGACGAGACCGTGACGGTCTGCACCGGCCGGCGCCCCGGCGGCTTCTCGTCGAGACGGCTGACGTCCATGTCGCCGTAGGCGGTCAGCGTCAGGGTCCGCGGAATGGGCGTGGCGGTCATGACCAGCACGTCCACCGCGCGCCCCTTGCCCGAGAGCTGCAGGCGCTGGTGGACGCCGAACTTGTGCTGTTCGTCGACGACGGCGAGCGCGAGGTCGGCGAAGGCGACCTCCTCCTGGAAGAGGGCGTGGGTGCCGATCACCATCGCCAGCGTCCCGGTGGCGAGGCGGTCCAGCACCGCCGCCCGCGCCTTGCCCTTCTCGCGGCCCGTCAGCACCGCGACCTCGATCCCGGCGGCGTCCGCCAGCGGCTGGATCGTCTCCAGATGCTGGCGGGCGAGGATCTCGGTGGGCGCCATCAGCGCGGCCTGGTGCCCGGCCTCGACCGCGTTCAGCATGGCGAGCAGCGCCACCACCGTCTTGCCGCTGCCCACGTCCCCCTGGAGGAGGCGGAGCATGCGCGACTCGGACGCCTGGTCGGCGCGGATCTCCTCCAGCGCCCGGGCCTGCGCGCCGGTCAGCGCGAAGGGCAGGGCGCCCGTGACCTTCGCCGCCATCCGGCCGTCGCCCACGACCGCCCGGCCGCGGAGGTCCCGCTGCGCCCGGCGGACGAGGGAGAGGGCGAGCTGGTTGGCGAGAAGTTCGTCGTAGGCGAGCCGCATGCGCGCCGGCGTCTCCGGCGACAGTTCCGCCTCCGACCCCGGCGACTGGGCGGCCGCCAGCGCGTCCCGCCAGTCGGGCCAGCCGCGCCGGTCCTTCAACGTCGGGTCCAGCCATTCGGGAAGCGCCGGCGCCCGCTCCAGCGCCGCGGCGACGAAGCCCCGCATCTGCCGGGCCGTCACGCCGTCGGTCAACGGGTGGATCGCCTCGACCGTGGCGGCGCGATCGGCCTCGTCCGCCGGGAGGATGACGTCCGGATGGACCATCTTGGGCTGGTCGTTGAAGCGCTCGACCATCCCGGAGACGACCACCTTCGCGCCGAGGGGAAGCTGCTTCTCCAGCCACGCCGCCTGACCGTGGAAGAAGGTGAGTTCCAGGATCCCCGTCTCGTCGATCAGGCGAACGCGGTAGGGGCGACGGGGAACCAGCGGCGGGACGTGGGCGTCGACGCGGGCGGTGATCGTCGCCACCCGTCCCGCCGGCGCCTCGGCGATCCTCGGCGCAAAGCGCCGGTCGACGATCCCCGTCGGCAGATGCCAGAGGAGGTCCGCCACGTGCGGTCCCGCCAGCGCCGCCACCCGCTTCGCGATCTTCTCGCCGAGCCGGGGCAGGCTGGTGATGGGGGCGAAGAGGGGAAAGAGGATCTCGGGGCGCACGGGCGCTCGCGGTGGCGGTCGGCGTTCCGCCTTCGTCGGCCGGACGCCCGCCCGCGTCAAGGCCGCAGACGATCAGCCGCCGCGAAGGCGGCGCAGCGGCTCGGCCTTCGTCTCCGGCGCGAGGCGGTCCCACCGCTCGACGGTCAGGGCGCCGTGCATCGCCCGCGGTCACGACGCCCACCGCAGCCAGGAGACGCGCGGTCTTCGGACCGAGGTGGGGATGGTCCGGAGCCGCGTGTTCGGGCGACCGGCCGCGCCGAGGAACGCGGTCTCGCCGGCGCCGTCGACGAGCGGGACGGTGACGATCTCGAAGGGGGGTCATGGTGGCTCCCGCCGGGTCCGTTGCGGATGGCCGGATCACGCCGCCGCCGTCCTGACGACGTTCCGTCAGGAGGGCGCTTCGCCGACAGGACTGACAGGGGCGGGCGAGGGGTCTATATGAACGTCCCGTCCCCCGCAGCGTCGTCCACAGCCGATGTCCGTCACCGAGAAGCAAGAGCCCGTCGACGTCCGCCGGAGGCGTCTGAAGTTCCGGAGCTGGCACCGCGGCACGCGGGAGATGGACCTGCTGATGGGCAGCTTCGCCGACGCCCACCTCGAACGCTTCGACCACGCCGGGCTCGACGTCTACGAGGCCATGCTCGAGATCAGCGATCCCGATCTCTACAACTGGTTCTCCGGGCGCGAGCCCGTGCCGTCGGCCGAGGACACGGCCGTGATGCGGCTGTTCCTCGCCCATCGCTTCGCCTGAACCCGCAGGGTCACCGTTGCCGACGCTCGATCTCAAGCCCGGTCGTCCCGTCCGCCGCCTCATCGGCGGGGCGCCGGAGGGGCAGGACGCCCGCATCCTCGCCAACCTCGCCGCCGTCGCCGGCCCGGCGGGCCTCCTCCACGTCGCGACGGACGATGCGCGCGCCGCCCGCCTCGCCGATGCGGTCGGCTTCTTCGCGCCTGCCGTCGAGGTGGTGCTGTTCCCGGCCTGGGACTGCCTGCCCTACGATCGCGTATCGGCGAACCCGGACATCGTCAGCCGCCGGATCGACGCGCTGGGCCGCCTCCTCGCCCCGGCCGCCGGGTCGCGCCTGTGCATCACGACCGTGAACGCCGCCGTGCAGCGGACGATGCCGCGCGCGTCGCTGACGGGGTCGACGTTTCGCGCTCGCAAGGGCGAGCGGGTCGACGTCGACCGCCTGCAGTCGTTCCTCGCCACCAACGGCTACGTCCGCGCCCAGACGGTGCGCGAACCGGGCGAGTTCGCGATCCGCGGCGGCATCATCGACCTGTTCCCGCCGGGGACGGAGGAGCCGCTCCGCCTCGACCTGTTCGGCGACGAGCTGGAGGGCGTGCGGGCCTTCGACCCGATGAGCCAGCGCACGACCGAGGCCCGCGACGGGTTCGTGCTGCGCCCGATGGCCGAGGTGTTCCTCGACGAGGCGTCGATCGCGCGGTTCCGTGCCGGCTATCGCGAGCAGTTCGGCGCGGTGCTCGACGACGATCCGCTGTACGAGGCCGTCTCTGCCGGCCGGCGCTACGGCGGGGTGGAGCACTGGATGCCGCTCTTCCACGAGCGGCTGGACACGTTGTTCGACTATCTGCCCGAAGCACTCGTGACGCTGGACGAGCAGGCCGAGGCCGCCGCCGACGACCGTTTCGCGCAGATCGTCGACTTCCACGGCTCGCGCAAGGCGTTCCAGGCGGTCGAGCGCAAGTCGAACATCCCGATCTACAAGCCGCTGCCGCCGCCGCTCCTCTATCTCGACCGGTCCGCGTTCGACGGGATCCTCGCCCGCCGCCCGGTCGGCGTGCTCTCCGTCTTCGCCCCGGCCGAGGGGTCGGACGGGTTCGACGCCGATGGACGGCGCGGCCACGACTTCGCCGACGCCCGGGCCCGGCCGGACGTGAACGTGTTCGACGCGGTCAAGGCGCACGTCGCCGAGCTTCAGCGCGACGGCAAGCGCGTGATCGTGGCGGGCACCAGCCAGGGGGCCCGCGACCGCCTCCTCTCGGTCCTCCACGGACACGGGATCGAGGCGGTGAGACCCGCCGACGGCCACGACGAGGTCCGCCGCCTGCCGCGCGGGACGGCGGGGGCCGTCGTGCTCTCGATCGAGCGCGGTTTCGTTGCGCCCGACCTCGCGGTCATCACCGAGCAGGACATCCTCGGCGACCGCCTGTCCCGCCCCGCCCGCAAGCGGCGGCGCGCGGCCAACTTCATCGCGGAACTGTCGACCCTCAACCCCGGCGACTACGTCGTCCACGTCGACCACGGCATCGGCCGGTTCGACGGGCTGGAGACGCTGGTCGTGGGTGGTGCGCCGCACGACTGCCTGCGCATCGTCTACGAGGGCGGGGACAAGCTGTTCCTGCCGGTCGAGAACCTCGAACTCCTCTCGCGCTACGGATCGGAGGACACGTCGGCCCAGCTCGACAAGCTGGGTGGCGTCGGCTGGCAGAACCGCAAGGCGCGGGTGAAGCGCAAGCTGAAGGACATGGCCGAGGCGCTGCTGAAGATCGCGGCCGAACGCCAGGTCCGCACCGCGCCGCCGATCGTGCCGCCCGATGGGCTGTTCCAGGAGTTCTGCGCCCGCTTCCCCTACAGCGAGACCGAGGACCAGCTGCGCGCCATCGAGGAGGTGATCGACGACATGGGCAGCGGCCGGCCGATGGACCGGCTGGTCTGCGGCGACGTCGGCTTCGGCAAGACCGAGGTGGCGCTGCGCGCGGCCTTCTGTGCCGCGATGGCGGGCCAGCAGGTGGCCGTCGTGGTGCCGACAACGCTTCTCGCTCGCCAGCATTTCCGCAACTTCATCAACCGTTTCCGCGGCCTTCCTCTCACCATCGTGCAGATGTCGCGGATGGCGACGCCCAAGGAGATGGCGCAGGCGAAGGCGGGTCTCGCCGACGGGTCGGTCGACATCGTGGTCGGTACCCACGCGATCTTGTCGAAATCGTTGGAATTCAAGCGCCTGGGCCTCGTCGTGGTGGACGAGGAGCAGCATTTCGGTGTCAAGCAGAAGGAGCGGCTGAAGTCGCTGCGCGCCGACGTCCACGTCCTCACCCTCACCGCCACGCCGATCCCGCGGACGCTGCAGATGGCGCTGTCGGGGGTGCGGGAGCTGTCGCTGATCGCGACCCCGCCGGTCGACCGCCTCGCCGTGCGGACCTTCGTGCTGCCCTTCGACCCGGTGGTGATCCGCGAGGCGCTGATGCGCGAGCACTACCGCGGCGGCCAGAGCTTCTTCGTCTGCCCCCGGATCGAGGATCTCGCGAAGGTGGCGGAGCGGCTTCGCGAGCTGGTGCCGGAACTGAAGATCGTCACCGCGCACGGGCAGATGCCGTCGGCGGCGCTGGAGGAGGTGATGAGCGCCTTCGACCAGCGCCAGTACGACGTGCTGCTGTCCACCAACATCGTGGAGAGCGGGCTCGACATCCCCAACGCCAACACGCTGGTCATCCACCGCGCCGACCTCTTCGGCCTCGCCGGCCTCTACCAGCTGCGCGGACGGATCGGCCGGTCGAAGGTGCGGGGCTACGCCTATCTCACCTACCAGCCGCGCGCCGTCCTCTCACAGACGGCGCAGCAGCGCCTGCACGTGATCGAGACGCTGGACAGCCTCGGCGCGGGCTTCCAACTCGCCAGTCACGACATGGACATCCGCGGGGCGGGCAACCTTTTGGGCGAGGAGCAGTCCGGCCACATCAAGGAGGTGGGCGTCGAACTCTACCAGACGATGCTGGAGGAGGCCGTCGCGACCGCCCGTGGCGGCGACCTTTCGGGCGGCGAGGGCGGCGCCTGGACGCCGCAGATCAACCTCGGGACGCCGGTCCTGATTCCAGAGGCCTACGTCCAGGACCTCAACGTCCGCCTGAGCCTCTACCGCCGCCTCGCCGACCTCGTCGACCAGCAGGAAATCGAGGGGTTCGCGGCCGAGCTGATCGACCGCTTCGGCCCGCTGCCGCCCGAGGTCGACAATCTGCTGGAGGTGATGACCCTCAAGCAGCTCTGCCGGCAGGCGCGGGTGGAGCGGGTCGACGCCGGGCCGAAGGGGGCCGTCGTCGGCTTCCGGGAGAACCGGTTCGACCGGCCCGAAAAGCTGCTGGAGATGGTCCAGCGCAAGGGCGGCACCATCAAGGTGCGGCCGGACCAGAAGCTCGTACTCGTGGCGGCCTGGGATGAGCCGCGCCAGCGGGTGAAGGGCGTGCTTCGCCTCGTCCGCGACCTCGCGCAGATGGCCGCCTGACGGTGCCGTCAGGCTGCGACCGCGAGGTCGAGCAGCGGGAGGAAGGCCGCCGGTTCCTGCGCGCCGGCGACGGCATAGCGTCGGTCGAACACGAAGAAGGGAACCGCCTGGATGCCCAATTCCCGGGCGCGCATGTCGCTCGACTCGACATAGTCCACGCCCTGCGGCCCCGACAGGTGGATCGCCGCGGCGACCGGGTCGAGCCCGGCGCGACGCGCGAGGTCGGGCAGGGCCGTCGGGTCGCCGATGTCGGTCCCTTCCGTGAAGTAGGCGGCGTGGAGCGTCTCCACCATCGCCGTGCCCCGCCCGAACCCGTCGGCCCACTGCACGAGCCGGTGGGCGTCCATCGTGTTCGGGGCGCGTCGGATGCGGTCGTAGGCCATCGGCAGCCCGTCGCGCCTCGCCGCCTCGGTCACGGTGGCGGCGATCTGGCGGGCGCGCTCCACGCCGCCGAACTTCGTCGCGAGATACAGGTCGCGCTCGATCCCGCCGGGCGGCATCTCGGGGTTGAGGCGGAACGGCTTCCAGCGGACGTCGGTCGCCACGTCCGCCCGGTCGGCCATGGCCCGACGGAGCCGTTGCCAGCCGATGTAACACCAGGGGCAGACGATGTCGGCGTAGATGTCGATCTGCATGCCCGTCCTCCGCGGCGCCGGCCGACCCGGCCTTGACAGGAAACGGGCCGCCGCACGACCCTGCCCCTCCCGACCGCCTGCCGACGGACGCCCATGACGACACTCTATCTCGACGATTTCGCGCCCGGCCAGCGGTTCGACCTCGGCACGTTCACGTTGACCGCGGACGAGATCGTGGCCTTCGCGCGCGCCTACGACCCGCAGCCGTTCCACCTGAGCGAGGAGGGCGGGCGGGCGTCGCCCTACGGGGGGCTGATCGCGAGCGGCTGGCACACCTGCGCGGTCACCATGCGCCGCCTCGCCGACGGGCTGCTCGCGCGCACGCCCGGCATGGGATCGCCCGGCCTCGACGAACTTCGTTGGCTGGGACCGGTGCGCCCGGGTATCACCTATGCCGTGGATCTTGAGGTGACCCAGGTACGCCCGTCGTCGTCGCGGCCGGACCGGGGGGCGATCACCACCCGGATCGAGGTCAAGGCGCCCGACGGTGCCGTGGTGATGCGCTGGACGTCCGCGATCATCATCGGGCGGCGCCCGGCCGCAACGGATTGAAGGAGACAGGACCCGTGGACAATTACGCGATCGGCAAGGTCCGTCAGGCCCTCCAGTCCGCCAAGGGCAGCCGGACGGTCGCCCAGAAGCTGCTGATCGACTGGGCGGAGCGCGACCCGCGCCTCCTCATCGGTCTGACCCGGAACGTGCTTCCCGCGGTCGTCGGCTCGGTCCTCGCCCGCGTCGGCGGTGCCGCCCCGGGCTCGCCCGCGCCGGCACCCCGCGCCGGGCCGCCGCGGCCCGTCGCACCGGCTCCGCAGGCGACCGTCGCCACCGCGCTGAACACCGTGATCGACCGCAACGCGCCGCGATTCGGCCTGAACGACGGCTCCGTCACGCCGCCGCCGGCGATGACGGGCGAGGGCCATTCGAACGCGCTGCGCCTGCTCGCGCGGATGCACGCGCGCAACCGCTTCGGCTGAGGGGGGCGACCGCTCCGGCGATCAGTTGAGGACGGTGCAGGCCCGTTCGCGGCACTCCACGCGGACGAAGGCGTCGCGCAGGTTCGGGCCGGTGCAGGCCACCTTGTAGACGATCGATCCAGTGGGGCCCGGCGTGTTTCGCAGGGTCTCGACGCGCCCCGGCGCGCAGTTCGCGTTCTTGGCCGCGTTCTTCGCCTCCGCCTCGCCGGCCAGCACGGCTGCCGGGGCTGCGAGCGACAGCGTCATGACGAGGGCCACGGCGGCGAAGGACCTGGAACGACGGGACATCGGGCGGGGCTCCGTGGCAACGAAAGATGGACCATACCATCGGACGGAGCCGGGTGGAACGGACGGTCCCCCGAAAGCACGAAACCCCCGCCGCTCGCGCGGCGGGGGGTCCGTGATGGGGTCCGGGTCCCGAGGGACCCGGGCGGTCTTCAGCAAGAGTAGTACATCTTGAACTCGATCGGGTGCGGCATGGTCTCGAAGGCCAGCACCTCCTCCATCTTGAGGTCGATGTAGCCGTCGATCATGTCCTGGGTGAACACGTCGCCCTTCTTCAGGAACGCGTTGTCCGCCTTCAGGGCCTCCAGCGCCTCGCGCAGCGAGCCGCAGACCGTCGGGACGGCGGCAAGCTCGTCGGGCGGAAGGTCGTACAGGTTCTTGTCCATCGCGTCGCCGGGATGGATCTTGTTCTGGATGCCGTCGAGGCCGGCCATCAGCATCGCCGCGAAGGCGAGATAGGGGTTCGCCGCCGGGTCCGGGAAGCGGACCTCGACGCGCTTGCCCTTGGGGCTCGTCGTGTACGGAATGCGGCAGGAGGCCGAGCGGTTGCGCGCCGAATAGGCGAGCAGCACCGGCGCCTCGTAGCCCGGCACCAGACGCTTGTAGCTGTTGGTGATCGGGTTGGTGAAGGCGTTCAGCGCCTTCGCGTGCTTGATGATGCCGCCGATGTAGAACAGCGCCATCTCAGAAAGGCCGGCGTAGAGCTCGCCCGCGAACAGCGGCTTGCCCGACTTCCAGATCGACTGGTGGCAGTGCATGCCCGAGCCGTTGTCGCCGTAGACCGGCTTGGGCATGAAGGTCGCGGTCTTGCCGTAGGACGCCGCCACGTTGTGGACGACGTACTTGTAAAGCTGCATCGCGTCGGCGGTCTTGATCAGCGTGCCGAACTTGATGCCCAGCTCGTGCTGGGAGGCCGCCACCTCGTGGTGGTGCTTTTCGACCTCGACGCCGAGTTCGGCCAGCACGCTGACCATCTCCGAGCGCAGGTCCGAGCCGCTGTCGACCGGGGCCACAGGGAAGTAGCCGCCCTTCACGCCCGGCCGGTGGCCGAGGTTGCCTTCCGGATAGTCCTTGCCGGAGGTGTAGGGGCCTTCCTCGGACGTGAACTCCACCATCGTCCGGTTCATCGAGACTTCGAACTTCACGTCGTCGAAGACGAAGAACTCGGCCTCGGGGCCGAAGTAGGCGGTGTCGCCGATGCCGGCGGACCCCATGAACTTCAGCGCCTCCTTGGCGATCGAGCGCGGGCACCGCTTGTACGGCTGGCCGGTCGACGGCTCGATCACGTCGCAGAAGATCGCGAGCGTCGGCTGCGCCAGGAACGGGTCCATGATCGCCGTGTCGGGATCCGGCATCAGGACCATGTCACTCTCGTTGATCGCCTTCCAGCCGGCGATCGAGGAGCCGTCGAACATGATGCCGTCGGTGAACACGTCCTCGTCGATCGTGCTGACGTGCTGCGCCGTGTGCTGCAACTTGCCGCGCGGGTCGGTGAAGCGGAGGTCGACGTACTTGACGTCGTGTTCCTTGATCAGGTCGAAGACCTTCTTCGCGTTGGACATGCCTGGCTTCCGTCAATTGCTTGGTTGATGGCGACACCCGCGCGGCGGCGCGTGGTGTTGGGGTCGGAGACCGGGCCCCGCCCGGTCTCCGGATTTCATGCCTTCCGGATCAAACGGCGTCGGCTCCGCGCTCGCCGGTACGGATGCGGACGACGTCCTCCACGGGGGTGATGAAGATCTTCCCGTCGCCGATGCGTCCGGTGTGGGCCGCCTGCTGGATCGCCTCGATGGCGCGATCCACCATCTGGTCCTCCATCACGACCTCGATCTTCACCTTGGGAAGAAAGTCCACGACGTACTCGGCCCCGCGGTACAGCTCGGTATGGCCCTTCTGCCGCCCGAAACCCTTGGCCTCGGTCACGGTGATGCCCTTGATGCCGACCTCGTGCAAGGCTTCCTTCACCTCGTCCAGCTTGAACGGCTTGATGATGGCTTCGACCTTCTTCATCCGTCGCTCGCGCATGTCGGGGCCCGGGCGTTCGGCCATGGGCGGGTTCGGTGTTCGACGCAGGCGTTAGCACGTGGCGTGCCATCCCGCCCGCCACAACGATCGTTGCGCCCCGACCGACCTGCTAGGGGTGCGGTGCCTCGGAAGTGGGCGATATGGTCAAAATCCAGGCAGTGCATCTGCCATTTTCAGAGGCAGCCGAAATCGCCGCGCGGTCCGGATATCCGGCACCCGCCGCCCGGGCGTCAGGGACCCCCTTGACGGACCGCGCGCCCGTGGGGCATACCCCGCACCCGGCGTGGCGGCCGTAGCTCAGTTGGTAGAGCCCTCGGTTGTGGTCCGAGTGGTCGTGGGTTCGAGTCCCATCGGTCGCCCCATCGCCATTCGCCGGTGGCGGTGTGACATGAGGTCGGCGCGATGACCGGCCACGTTCGACAGCCCTCCGCCCTTCTCACCGTCGCCGAAATGGCGCGTGCCGACCGTCTCTGCATCGACGGCGGCGTCCCCGGCATCGTCCTGATGCGCACGGCCGGCCGTGCGGTCGCCGACGCCATCCGCGCGCGCTGGTCGCCGTCCCCCGTGACGGTCCTCTGCGGGCCGGGGAACAACGGGGGCGACGGGTTCGTCGTCGCCGCGTTGCTGCGCGACGGGGGATGGCCGGTCACGCTCGCCCCGCTCGGTCCGATCGCGTCGCTGCGGGGCGACGCCGCCGTGGCCGCCGCGGACTGGATGGGCGGGATCGTGCCGTTCGGCCCCGCGGCCGTCGCCGGCGCGGGCCTTGTGGTCGACGCGGTCTTCGGCGCCGGCCTCGCCCGTCCGGTCGACGGCGTCGTCGCCGAGACGCTGCGTGCCGTCCGATGCCCCGTCGTGGCGGTGGACGTGCCGACGGGCGTGGACGGCGACGACGGATCGGTCCGCGGCACGGCGGTCCCGGCGGCCCTGACCGTGACGTTCTTCCGCAGGAAACCCGGCCATCTCCTTGCACCGGGACGGTTCCTCTGCGGCGAGACCGTGGTGGCCGACATCGGCATCCCCGACCGCGTCCTGGAGACCATCGCCCCCCTGGCGGCGGAGAACGGCCCGGACCTGTGGCGCAGCCGCCTGCCGCTGCCGGACGCCGCCGGACACAAGTTCGGCCGCGGGCACGTGATCGTCTGGAGCGGACGGCGGATGACCGGGGCGGCACGCCTTGCGGCGCGCGCGGCCCAGCGTGCCGGCGCGGGACTCGTCACCGTCGCGGGTCCGGAAGAAGCCGCCGCGGTCCACCGGCCCGCGCTCGACGGGATCATGGTCCGGTCCCTGGCCGGTCCGGCCGCGGTGACGCGCCTCGTCGCCGACCGGCGGGTCACCGCCGCCGTGATCGGGCCCGGCGCGGGACGGGGGCCGATGACCCGGCTCGTC
>CANGXM010000036.1 GCA_947457845.1 Rhodospirillales bacterium
CCACCCCCGCCGCCCGCGCCACCGCCCGTCGTGACCGCACCCCAGCCCGACCCGAACGAGGGACGGGTCCGCGCGCTGGCGCAGCGGGCGGACCGCCAGCTCGAGCAGAAGCGCCTGACCACCCCCATCGGCGACAACGCCCTCGACACGGTGCGGGAAATCGAAGGGCTGGTTCCCGACCACGAGGCCGCCCGGCGCCTGCGCGGCCAGATCGCCGAGACCTACGTCCGCTGGGCGAGGCAGGCGGAGGTGCGCCGGCAGGTCGACGACGCCCGCCGCTTCTACACCCGCGCGCTCCAGGCGAAGCCGGATGACGCCGCCCTGCGCGAGATGCTGTCGGCGCTCGACGGTCGCGGGCGCACGCCGGGCGAGGAGACGACGTCCCCCGGCGAAGGGGGCTCGGGCGGGACGATCGACGCCGCCGCCCTGCCCCCGCCTGCGACGGGCGAAGGGCTTCCGCCCTTCGTGCGGCCGATCGACTTCATCGGTCCGAAGGCGCTGATCGAGGCCCTCGACAGGCCGGACGTGCTGCGCGCCGTCATCGATGCCGGCCGGGACTTCGACCGGCCGCTCCCCGACGGGCGCACCCCCCTCATGGTCGCGGCGGCGAGCGGGCGCATCGCGGCGATGCGCGTCCTCATGGATGAGGCGAAGGTCGGCGTCGACCGGCGCGATCCGGCCGGCTGGACCGCGCTGATGTACGCTGCCGCGTCCGGACAGGCGGAGGCCGCACGGGTCCTGCTGACCGGTGGAGCCGACCGGTCGTTGCGCAACAACGCCGGACGGACAGCGGAGGACCTGAGCCTCGCGGCACCCCGCGGGCCGATGAGCCTCAGCCAGCGTCGCTGACGGACGGCCGGTCGGCGACCTGCAGGAGCGCGAGGAGCCCGGACAAGAGGTCGATCGGCCGCGGGGGACAGCCGCGGACGTGAAGATCGACCGGCAGGAGGTCCGACACGGCGCCCGAGCCGCAGACACCGTGCCCGCCGGCGAAGACGCCGGCGCCGGCCGCGCAGTCGCCCGCCGCGACCAGCCATTTGGGGCCGGGCACCGCACGCCAGGTGTCGAGCAGCGCCGCGCGCATGTTCGTCGTCACCGGCCCGGTGACAAGCAGGACATCGGCGTGCCGGGGCGACGCGACGAAGCGGATCCCGAACCGCTCGAGGTCGTAGACGGGGTTGTTGAGGGCGTGGATCTCCAGCTCGCAGCCGTTGCACGAACCCGCGTCGACCTCGCGGATCGACAGGCTGCGCCCGAGCCGGTCCCGCCCGACGGCGGCCACGCGGGCTGCGAGTTCGGCGATCGACGCGGCGTCGGGAACCGGGGCGTCGATCGTCCGCGGTCCCTTGGTCAACGTGTCGAGAAGGAGCCTCAGCATCAGGGCGCCCTCACAGGTCGTGCCCGGCGCAGGAGCAGTTGAACGATTTGTTGCACAGCGGAAAGTCCGCCACGATGTTCCCCTCGATCGCCGCCTCCAGCAGCGGCCACTGGAACCACGATGCGTCGCGGTGATGGGCACGCAGGACGCGCCCGTCCGGCCCGAGGCGGACCCAGGCCAGCAGTTCGCCCCGGAACGCCTCGATCAGCGCCATCCCCTCCCCCGCCCGGGCCGGAACCGGGACCCGGACGTCGCCCGGCTCCAGCCGGTCGAGGATCTGCCGGATCAGGTCGAGGCTCTGCTCGATCTCCCGCAGCCGCACGCGGACGCGCGCGTCGACGTCGCCCTGGACGAACGTGGGCACGTCGAGAGCGAGATCGTCGTAGGGCGGGTAGCCGGGGCTGCGGCGCGCGTCGACCGCACGGCCGGACGCGCGGCCCACGTGGCCGCCCGCGCCGAAGCGGTGGGCCAGCGCCGCCGACACCACCCCGGTCCCCACCGTGCGGTCCTGGAGCGAGCCCGTCTGCTCGTAGAGGGCGACGAGATCGGGCAGTCGATAGGCGATCTGGGTCGCGGCACGGCGGATGGCGTCGGCGGCCTGCGCGGAGAGATCGACGGCCGTGCCGCCGGGTACGACCCGGTCCATCATCAGCCGGTGACCGAAGGCGGTGGCGCAGGCCTCCAGCACGCCTTCGCGCAGGATCGCGCAGTGGGACTGCATGAAGGGGAAGGCCGCGTCGTTGCAGATCGCGCCCACGTCGCCGACGTGGTTGGCGATCCGCTCCAGCTCCGCCATGAGTGCCCGCAGGAGCGCGGCCCGCGGCGGCGGCACGATCCCCGTCGCCGCCTCCACCGCCATCGCGAAGCCGAGGGAATGGGCCACCGTGCTGTCGCCGGAGATGCGGGCGGCGAGGCGCGCGGCCTCGTCCGGCGTCCGCCCGGCCATCAGCGCCTCGATCCCCTTGTGGACGTAGCCCAGGCGCGCCTCGAGCCGGACGACGGTCTCGCCGTTGGCGGTGAAGCGGAAATGCCCCGGCTCGATGATGCCGGCGTGGATAGGGCCCACCGGGATCTCGTGGAGCCCCGCCCCCTCCACCGGGAGGAAGGCGTAGGGCGCCGGGGCGGGCAGCGGGGCCGCGGGATCGGCCGACATCGGCAGGCGCCGCTCCCACCGGTCGTGGTCGAGCCAGGGGCGGGGATCGTCCAGCCCCTCGGCGACGAGGCCGAACAGATCCTGGATCGCCCGCTCCAGCCGGATCGCCGACGGCCGGACCGCCGCGAGCGAGGGGAACCGTCCGGCCGGGCAATGCAGCGAGACGACCGCCACGCTCCCGTCCTCCTCGTCGCGCAGGGCGGCGTGGACGCGGCCGATCTCGGCCCAGAGGCCCAGCAGCGTCCAGGCGGGCGCCTCGGCGAGCGCGACCACGAGATCGCGCCATGCGGTCTCGTCGACGCCGTGGCGGGGCCAGGGCGCGTGGCCGGCGACCGGGGGGCCGAGTTCGGCGAGGAGACGGGCGAGGCCGGTCATCGGGTTCCCGCGATCAGGTCGGCCGCGGCCTCGAGGACCAGTCGCACCGGCTCGGGAAGCCAGACGCCGGCGAGGAGCACGACGGCGAGGTGGATCCACATCGGCCCGAGCGACGCCGGCGCGCGGTCGGCGGCGGACGCGGGCCCGGCGGGACCGAACACCATCCCCTGCACCCGGACCACGAGCGCGCCCAGCGCGACGAGGAGGCCCGCGCACAGCAAGGGCACGAGCCATGGCAGGGCGGGGAAGGCGGCGGCGACGATCATCACCTCGGTCGCGAAGAGCCCGAAGGGCGGAAGGCCGGCGATGGCGATCACGCCGGCCAGGAGACCCCACCCCAGTGCCGGCCGCGCCAGCAGCAGGCCGGTCAGATCCGCGATCCGCTGGCTGCCCGCCGCCTGTGCCGCACTTCCGACCGCGAAGAAGATCGCCGATTTGGTGAGGCTGTGCAGGACCATGTGGAGAAGGCCGGCGAAGGTCGCCAGCGGCCCGCCGAACCCGAGCGCGAAGGCCGCGATCCCCATGTGCTCGACCGAGCTGAAGGCGAAGAACCGTCGGGCGTCGCGGCGGCGATGGAGCATCAGCCCCCCGACCAGCACCGAGGCGAGGCCCATCGCCATCATCAGGACCCCCGGCAGCACCGTCGGTCCGCCGGCCTCGACCAGCGCCCGGAAGCGTAGGATCGCGTAGAGCGCGACATTGAGGAGGAGCCCGGACAGCACCGCCGAGAGCGGCGTCGGCCCCTCCGCGTGGGCATCGGGCAGCCAGGCGTGCAGGGGGACGAGCCCGGCCTTGGTGCCGTAGCCGACCAGGACGAAGACGAAGGCGAGCGTCATCACCTGCGGATCGGCCTCGGCGATGAACAGGCGCAGGAGACTCCACGTCATCGCCGCCGTTCCGGTGCCCATCACGGGCGTCGCGGCCATGTAGACGAGGATCGTGCCGAAGAGGGCCAGCGCGATCCCGACGCCCGCGAGGATGAAGTACTTCCACGCCGCCTCGATCGACGCCGCCGTCCGGTAGAGGCCGACGGTGAGGACGGTGGCGAGCGTGGCGCCCTCGATCGCCACCCACACGAGGCCCAGGTTGTCGGCGAGAAGGGCGAGCAGCACGGCGAACAGGAACAGCTGGACCATCGCGTGGTAGAGCCGCTCCCGCCGCGGGGTCATCCGGCCCGCGGCCGCCTCGCCCGCCACGTAGCCGGCCGAATACCAGGCGGTGGTCAGCCCGACGAACGCCGTCAGCAGGACGAAGACGAGGTTCAGCTCGTCGAGGATCAGCCCGCCGCCCAGCACCGGCCGTTCGACCGCCAGCGTGAGCGCCGCGGCGAACGTCCCCGCGCCGGCCCCGAGATTGATCATGCGTCCGGCCCGGCCCGCCCCGACGACGCCCTGGATCCCGGCGGCGACGAGCGGGATGGCGAGGAGGAGGAGCGCCGTCTCCACCGCTCAGCGCCCCTCCCCGCGGAACGTCTCCACATAGGGGACGTCGAGGCTGTCGAAGCGTTCGCGGATGTGGAAGATGAAGATGCCGAAGATGATGAAGGCGACCAGAACCGAGAAGGCGATCGACATCTCGACCACGAAGGGCATGCCCTGGACCCCGACGGCCGCCAGCACCAGCCCGTTCTCGATCGACATGAAGCCGACCACCTGGCTGACGGCGTTGCGGCGGCTGATCATCATCAGCAGGCCCAGCAGCACGACCGACAGCGCCAGCGCCAGATCCTCGCGCGTCAGCGCGGTCGCGCGGTCGGTGAGCGGCAGGACGAGCGCGATGGAGAGGCCCACGAGGCCGATCCCCATGGCCAGCGCGGCACCGGTGCCGATCGCCGGATCGACGGTCCGGTGGATGGACAGGCGCACGACGATCCGGTGCAGCGCCACCGGGATCACGATCCCCTTCAGCACGGCGGTGATCAGCGCGGTCAGGTAGAGGTGGCCCGCCCCCTGGATGTGGCCCTGCCACGCGGCGGCGGCGGCGAGGAAAAGGGCCTGCGCGGCGAACACGTTGAGCAGCGAGAAGAGCCGCCGCTGATAGATCAGCGCGAAGCTGTGCAGCAGCACGACGGCGCCCAGAAGGTGCGCGACGTCGTAGGCGAGGCCGGGCGTGCCGCCGATCATGGCCCGATCCCCCGCGAGACGAAGAGAAAGATCGCCGCCATCACGCCCACGAGGAACGCCACGCCGAGGAACTCGGCCACGCGGAACACCCGCATCTTGGCGATCGACGTCTCAAACAGCCCGAGCAGGACCGCCGCGACCAGAAGCTTCGCGCCGTAGGCCACGAGCCCGAGGAGCGCCATCGCCGGCGCCCCGTCGCGCGGAAGCAGGGTCCACGGCACGAAGACGGCCCCGATCAGCGAGACGAACAGGAGGAGGCGGAGCATGCCGGCCAGTTCGATCAGCGCGAGGTGCCGGCCGCTGTACTCCAGCACCATCGCCTCGTGGACCATGGTCAGCTCGAGGTGCGTCGCCGGATTGTCGATCGGAACGCGCCCCGTCTCGGCCAGCGCCACCATGACGAGGGTGACCAGCGCCATCGCCAGCGACACGCGGACGCCGACCGACCCCTGGGCCAGCGCCTCGACCACGGCCGGTGCCGCCGTCGTTCCCACGAGGATCGCGAGCGACAGGACGACCATCAGCATCGCCGGCTCCGCCAGGGCGGCGATCATCATCTCCCGCGAGGCGCCGATGCCGCCGAAGGCCGTGCCGGTGTCGAGGGCCGCGAGCGCCTGCACGGCCCGCGCCGTGCCGAGCAGCCCCGCGAGCAGGATCAGGTCGGCGGCGGGCGCCAGGGCGAAGCCGGTGGCGAAGGTCGGGACGAGCGACGCCGCGAGCCACGTGAGCACGAAGACCGCGTAGGGCGCCGCCTGGAAGAGCCAGGAGGCGGTGTCGGTCACCAGCACGTCCTTGCGAAGAAGGCGCGCGAGGTCCCGGTAGGGCTGGAGGGGAGACGGGCCGCGGCGACCGTTGAGGCGGGCCTTCACCAGCCGCACCACCCCCGTCAGGAGGGGCGCGGCGGCCACGACCAGCACGAGCTGGACGATCTGGAAGACGACCGCCGTCACCGCACCACCGCCGTGAGGACGAGAAGCCCGACGAGCAGTCCGAAACCGATCGCCAGATGGGCCCGGATCGTCAGGGACCGGAGGCCGTTCGCCCGGTCGGCGAGCCAGCCGACCGCGGCGGCGAGCGGGCGGACCACGGCCTCCCAGGCCGGATCGATCATGCGCACCGCGTGCCGGGCCGGCCGCGTGTCGCCGGGGGCCGGCATGTCGACGCTCTCCCGGGCCGCGAAGGCCACCGTCCCGAAGACGCGCCGGATCGGCTGGGCGAAGCTGGATCCACCGTACTGCGAAACCGGTCCGACCGGCGGGTGGCCGCAGCCCCAGGCCGGAACCCGGCGCGCGCCGCCCCCGCCCGTCGGCCGCAGCGCCAGCCACGTCGCGATGCCGAGTGCGGCGCCGATCGAGGCGATCGCCCAGGGCGCGTAGCCTTGGACGCCGCCGGGCGGCAGGAGCCAGAGCGTCATCGCCGCCGCATCGCCGACCCCGGCCCCCGGCAGCAGTTCGAGGACCGCCGGATGGACCAGCACCAGCGGCAGCATGGGCAGCAGGCCGAACAGGACGCAGACGGCCGCGGGCAGGGCCACGCCGAGGCGCATGGTGCCGTCGGCGTCGTGCGCGGTTGCCGCCCCGCGC
Source organism: Rhodospirillales bacterium (assembly GCA_947457845.1). Lineage (GTDB taxonomy): Bacteria > Pseudomonadota > Alphaproteobacteria > Azospirillales > Azospirillaceae > CANGXM01. Next base: position 6,613 of record CANGXM010000036.1, read on the forward strand.
TCCCGGTGACGGCCGAGGAAGGCGATCCCGAAGGCGCGAACGAAGCAGACGGCCGACAACGCGGCGATCAGCGCCAGTCCCGCCGCCGCCGCCGCAAGCAACATCTTCAGTTCCCATTGCGGCAGGCGTCCGGCGCTCAGGACCGCCTGGAAGGTCATCCACTCCGACGCGAAGCCGTTGAACGGCGGCAGGCCGGCGATCGAGAGGGACCCGACCAGCGCCGCGGCCCCGGTCACTGGCATCGTACGCAGCAGCCCGCCCATCCGGTCGATCCCCCGTTCCCCGGTGGCCGAGAGCACGGAGCCCGCGGCAAGAAACAGGAGCGTCTTGAAGACGGCGTGGTTGATCATGTGGAGGAGTGCCCCCGCGAGGGCCACGACCGCGACCGCCGGCAGGCCCGCCGCCTGGAACTGCAGCGCCACGCCGAGCCCGATCGCGATCAGCCCGACGTTCTCGACCGTCGAACAGGCGAGCAGGCGCTTCAGATCGTCCTGCATCAGCGCGTGGAGGACGCCCATGAGGCCGCTGGCGAGACCGATCACCATCAGCACCGTGCCCCACCACCACGACGGCTGTCCGGCGAGATCGAACAGGATCCGGACGAGGACGAGGAGCGCCATCTTGGTCATCACGCCGCTCATGAGCGCCGAGATCGGGCTGGGGGCCGCGGGATGGGCGAGCAGGAGCCAGACGTGGAGGGGGAACAGCCCCGCCTTCGACCCGGCCCCGAGGATCGCGAGCCCGACGGCGAACGCCGTGCGCACCGGCCCGACGTCCGTCTCGCGCATCGTCGTGAAGCGCCATGCCCCCTCAGCCCCGCCCAGCAGCGCGAAGGACAGGACGAGGCAGAGCGTCCCGAAGGCCGCGGTGATCAGGTAGATGGGCCCTGCCCGCCCGCCGTCCTGCGACCGGCCGTTGGCGATGACCAGGATCCACGAGACGACGGACATCGCCTCGAATGCGAACAGCAGGGTGAGGACGTCGGCCGCCAGCGGCACCAGCGCCATCGCCGCCACGAAGGGCGGGAGCAGCGGCATCGTCGGCACCGGTCCGGCGGCGTGGCCCGCACCCTGTGCCCGTTCGTAGCCGATCGCGTGGATCGACGCCGCCGCCCCGCCGAGCCCGACGACGGCAAGCCCCACCGCCGCGACGGGATCGAGCAGGAGGCTCGCGCCGAAGCCGCCGGGCCCGAGGGGGAGCCGGGCGTGCGGATCGGGATCCAGGAGACCTGCCGCGTGGGCGACGGCGGCGGCCAGCAGCAGACCGCACCCCAGGGCCGTCCCGCAACCGGTCGACGCGTTCCGCACGTCCCGTGGCAGCGGGGCCGCCTGCACGAGCATGGCCACGGCGAGGACGACGAACGCGGAGGCGACGAGGAGCAACGGGCGTGCGCTCCGGCGGGGGAAGAGAGACAGTAGGATGTCTGGGGAGATCGTTTGCAAGCGCGTTCGCGCCGCACGGAAAGAGGGCCCCGCCGGCGTTGCCGGGGGGGCCCGAGGTCCGACGTCTGGGAGGAGCCACGACGTTGTGAGGAGGAGATTGCGCCGCCGGGGCTGAAGACAGGGTTAACGGTTCGAATTGTCCGAAGGGATATCTCATCCGATCCGTCCGGGCTCGCGATACTCCCATCGATCCGGGGATTCGGATCCACGTCGGGGCTATCTTCGCGCTGCCGGGCCGATGGCCGGCGGAGGGAGCCGAGATGGTCGGAACGCTCACATCGCAGGTTGACCCGCACCTGGCCGACGACGGTGTCGATCCGCGCCTCGCCGCCCTCCGGCGCTACTGGGACGCGGTGCGCGGGCGGCGCGCGATGCCGTCGCGCGCCGACATCGACCCGGCCGACATTTCCCGCCTCCTCCCCTACCTGTTTCTCGTGGACGTCGGCGCCACGGCCGACGATCTGCGCTGGCGCCTCGCCGGAACGGAGGTCGTGCGCCTGTTCGGACTGGAGGTGACGGGGCGGCCCGTGGGGACGGGCATGCTGCCGACGGCCGGGCGGCTGATGCGCGCCCGCTTCGCCTTCGTCGTGCGCAACGCCCACCCGGCCTACGCGACCGGCGTGATGCAGGCGGAGCGCAACGACCACACGCCGTTCCAGCGCCTTCTGCTGCCCCTGTCGTCCGACGGCGTCCGGGTGGACATGCTCGTCGGCATCCTCGTGGGCCTCCGCTTCGACCGCCTGCTCGCGTCGCCGGCCCGGCGGACGCCACCGGCGCCCGCCGCGGCGCTGCGCCTCTAGAGGGCGAGCGCCTTGGCGACGCCCGGGCGCGACTCGATGCCCGCCATCCACCTCAGCAGGTTCGGAAAGCCAGACAGGTCGAAACCGGCGCCGCGCATCCGCCACGCGTTCCCGTAGACGGCGATGTCGGCGATGGTGAAGGCGTCGCCGACGAGGTGGCTGGCCGTCGCGAGGCGCGTCTCGAGCTGGCCGAGAAGCGCCGTCGCGCGGTTGCGCATCGTCTGAATGGCTGTCGCGTTGGCCTCCTTGTCGCTGCCCAGCATCATCCCGGCGCTGAAGGCCGGGCCGAGGTCGCTGGCGGCGAACATCACCCACTGGATCGCCTCGGCCTTCGCGGCGGCCCCGCGGGGAAGCAACGTGCCGGACTTCTCGGCGATATAGATCAGGATCGCGGCCGACTGGGCCAGCGCGAGGCGCCCGCCCTCGCAGTCGTCGTCGACGAGCGCCGGGATCTGCCCGATCGGGTTGACGGCGAGGAACGCCGGCGTCCGCTGCTCGCCCTTCGAGAGGTCGATCCTGTGGAACCGGTACGGGAGGCCCGATTCGACCACCGCGATGGTGGTTCGGACCCCGTTCGAGGTGCTGCCGCTGTAGAGATCGATCATGTCCGTCCGCTCCCGTAGGCGCGCGCGGCCTGTCGGCGCGCTTCGCCGAGGGGAGATACACCAGCCTCGTCCGCCGCGCGAGGGGCGGCGTCCGTCACCCGCGCGGCGACGGGAAGACGGCGGCGCCGGTCGCCACGCCGGCCGGCCCGATCACGGCCACGCCTTCGGGCTGAAGCTGGACGAGGGCGGGTACCGCCCCCTGGTTCTGGCCGTTCTGGAACCGCGTGGGCCCGTAGGGCATGACGTGATCGTCGAAGGTGCTGGCGGCGAGCGCTTCGACCAGCCGGGTCCGCTCGATCGACGCCGCACGCGCGATCGCGTCGGCCAGCAGGAGCAGGCAGGAGTGGTTCAGAACCAGCTCCGCCGTGACCGGGATCCGGCGCTCGGCCGCCGCCGCGGCGAGCCTCGCGGAACGCGGCCGGCGCGGATCGAACCAGTTCCCCGCCTCGATCAGGTGAAGCGCAGCGTCCGGGTGGTCGCGCTGGAGCCGGGGACTGGTGGTGAGGGGCCCCAGAAGCGACACCAGCGCCTTCGCGGCCCCCCGGTCCCGGTGGAGGGCGGCGAGGACGGCGACCGCTTCCGCGCCGGCACAGCTGAACACGACGAGATCGGCGCCCGCGGCCCGGACGCGCTGAACGACCTCCGCCACGTCGGCGGCGCCGGACGCCATCCCCACCACCTCCCCCGCCTCGAAGCCACGGCGGGGCATCTCCTCGGCGAGGGCGCGGACCAGGGCCGCCCGCGGCACCGTGTCGTCGTGAAGATAGGTGACCCGCCGCACCGGTCGGCCGGCACCCTCGTTGAGGGCGCCCAGCATCTCCGCCGTCGCCTGCGCGATGCGGGCGGCGCCGGGTGCGAAGCGGAAGGTGTTGGTCAGGCCCCGCTGCACGATCAGGTCGGACGCGCCGGCGTCGACCACGTGGGGCACCCCGTGGCGGGCGGCACTCTGGGTCGTCGACATGGCGATGCCGGACGACGCGGGGCCGACGATCGCCACGGCTCCCGCCTCCACCAGCTTGTCGACCTCGGTCGCCGCCAGCTCGGCCCGGCTCTGCGCGTCGGCGAGCAACGGCTCGATCCTGGCCCCGCCGAGGGACGCGACGCCGCCGGCGGCATTGATCTCCTCGATCGCGAGGAGCGCGCCGGCCCGTGCCTGCGAACCCTCCGCGGCCAACGACCCGGTGACGGAATGGAGCAGCCCGATGCGGACCGGCGCCGGCTGTGCCCGCAGCACCGCGGGCGCCGTCACCAGCGCCGCGGCCCCCCCGGCCAGGACGGACCGTCGCGATGTCGCCATCGTCCGCTCACCCCTCAACCGACCGACGGCCACGGCGTCCGCTCCCGTCGTCGCATCGCAGCGGTTCTACACGAGGTGCTCGCCGCCGACCACGGATCTGGTGCGAAAACGCGGCCCGTGGGACCAGGCGTATTGGCGCGCCCTGCAGGATTCGAACCTGCGACCCCGCGCTTAGAAGGCGCGTGCTCTATCCGACTGAGCTAAGGGCGCCCGCCGGCCGACGTCCGGTCACCGGACGCGGTCGGGACGGAAATTCTCGGCGTAGTTCCGCGGACGGACGCGGCGTTCGTGCGGATCCTGGACGCTGAAGCCCCAGCCGTTCTTTTCGGCGAACGCCACCGCATCCTCGCGCGCGGGGAACGACAGCTTCACCTGGTTCAGCGTGTCCCCCGAACTGGTCCAGCCCATCAGCGGCTCCGGGCGGCGCGGCGTCTCGATCTCGTACTCGAGGATCCACGCCTGCGTCTTCGCGCGGCCGGACGACATCGCGGTCTTGGCTGGCTGGTAGATTCGGACCTGCATCACTCTCGCTGCTCGTCGGTCGGACCGGTTGGTCGGGGCGCCCGGATTCGAACCGGGGGCCTCGAGTACCCAAAACTCGCGCGCTACCAGACTGCGCTACGCCCCGAAGCCTGTCCTTGCAATACACGATGCGCCGCCGATCCGGCAAGCCGGGTGGCGGCGTAGTCGACGGACGACGGGAGCGCTACCGTGGGACAAGACGTCCCGGAGGCCGCCCCATGTCCGCCCGCACCGTTCCCATGACCGACGCCCTCTATCGCTACTACTCCGGCCGACACCCGGCCGTCCACCACCGCCCTGCGCGCGCTCAACGCGAAGATCGCGGCCGACGGTCGCGTGGAGCGCTGCATGGTCCTGATCGGCGACGGCCTCACGATCGTGCGAACGGCCGCCTGACGGGACCGGTCGCGCTTGACCCGGCGGCGGGGTGCGCCATTCTGGACAGATGACCGAGCCTCCGGGCCCTGCACGGCTGCCAGAGGGCGGGGATCCGGCGATCTTCACGCCGGCCGTCGACTGGTGGAACGCGACCGTCGCCGCGAGGGGGCGGCTTCCGGCTCGCGCCGACCTCCGGCCCGAGGACCTCGGCGGACGCACGCTGCCCCACGTGCTCCTCGTCGACGTCGGTGACGCGGGCAAGCGGTTGCGCTTCCGCGTGATGGGCAGCGCCCACGTGGCCTTCAACCAGGTCGACCTCTCGGGGCGCGACTTCGACACGATCTATCCGGAAGGCGGGACGCTCGACTACGTCCGCGGCCTCTACCGGGACATGTGCGCGACGCGGCGGCCGCTCTGGAGCGTCAACGAGGTCCGGCATTTCCGTACCGGGATGCCGATCGTGCTCCGCCGGCTGATGCTGCCGATGGCCGCCGACGGGATGGTGGTCGACATGAGTCTCGGCGTCCAGACCATACACCGGCCGCCGGACCGCGGCGTCGACGCGCTCAATCCCTGGCACGTCGCCCGCTCGATCATCGAGCACGATCGCCGCTTCCTCTGATCCGGACGGGGCCGTCGACCACGCGCACGGACGATCCGCCGGCACCCCCTGGGTGAGCGGGCGCAACCATGACGCCGAATGTCGAGAGGAATGGTAGCGACGGAGGGATTTGAACCCCCGACCAAGGGATTATGATTCCCCTGCTCTACCGCTGAGCTACGTCGCCGCCGTGAGGGCGCTGATATAGGGGGGGGCCGCATGGCCTGTCAAGCCGGCCGCTGCCCCCGCATCGCGCAGATCGGTCCCCGCGATCCAGCCGCCGCCCAGAACCCGCTCCCCGTCGTAGACGACCGCCGCCTGGCCCGGCGCCACCCCATGCTGCGGCGCGTCGAGGATCACCGTCGCGCCGCCCGCACCGTCGGGCAGCACGGCCGCCGGAACCGCGGGCTGGGCCGACCGAAGCCTGACCCGGGCGGACAGGCCGGCCGGACCCGGCGCGGGGCCGATCCAGTTGACCTCGCGCACATGGACCACGTCGCGGGCCAGCGCGTCCCGCGGGCCGACCACGACCCGCCGCGCGGCGGCGTCGAGGCGGACGACGTAGAGGGGTTCCTCCGCCTCCTCCGCCCGGCCGCCGAGGCCGAGGCCGCGCCGCTGGCCGATCGTGTAGCGCACGATTCCGCCGTGCCGGCCCAGCACGCGACCGTCGACGTGGACGATGTCGCCGGGTTCGGACGCGCCCGGGCGCAGTCGCTCGACCACGCGCACATAGTCGCCGTCGGGCACGAAGCAGATGTCCTGGCTGTCGGGCTTGGCCGCGACGGGGAGGCCGAAGCGCTCGGCAAGGCGCCGCGTCTCGTCCTTGGGCAGGTGGCCGAGCGGGAAGCGCAGCAGGTCGAGCTGTGCCCGCGTCGTGGCGAACAGGAAATAGGACTGGTCGCGCGCCGGATCGGCGCCGCGGTGGAGTTCGGGCCCGTGGGGTCCTTCGACCCGGCGGACGTAGTGCCCGGTCGCGAGCGCGCGCGCGCCGAGGTCGCGGGCGGTGTCCATCAGGTCGCGGAACTTGACCCGCTGGTTGCACCGCACGCAGGGGATCGGCGTCTCGCCGCGCAGGTAGGCGTCGGCGAAATCGTCCATCACCGCCGCGCCGAACCGGCTCTCGTAGTCGAGGACGTAGTGGGGGATCGCGATGCGGTCGGCCACCTGCCGGGCGTCGTAGATGTCCTGCCCGGCGCAGCACGCCCCCTTGCGCTGGACGGCGAGCCCGTGGTCGTAGAGCTGGAGCGTCACGCCGACGACGTCGTAGCCCTCCTCCTTCAGGAGGGCCGCGACGACGGACGAATCGACCCCGCCCGACATCGCGACGACGACGCGGGTCTCCGCCACCGGTCCTGCGATGCCGAGCGAGCCCACGCCCCCCCCTCCCCGGACGTCCCGCGTCCGTCAGCGCTTCAGCGCGTTGCTGGTTCCGGCGGGCAGCGAGACGGTCAGCCCGTCCATCTCCTCGCTGATGATGATCTGGCATCCGAGCCGTGAGGTCTTCGTCAGCCCGAAGGCGAGGTCGAGCATATCCTCCTCGTCCTCGCTGGGGTCCTTGAGGAGGTCGAACCATTCCGGGGAGACGACGACATGGCAGGTGGAGCAGGCGAGCGAGCCCTCGCAAGCCCCCTCGATGTCCACGTTATGCCGGTGCGCGATCTCCAGCACCGAAAGTCCCAGCGGAGCGTCCACCTCCCGGCGCGTCCCGTCCCGTTCGATGAACGTCATCTTCGGCATCGTCTCGTCCCTTTCGGCCCGTCGTTCTCTTCGCACCTGCGAAGCGCTATCCCTGCCGCCGCGCGCGGCCCGTGTCCAGCTTCAAGCGATCGGCATGTCACGCCGCCGCTCCCGCGCCGCGGCGGCGAGCGCCTCCAGCGCCCCGAGGCGCGCGACCTCGGCCGCGGCGCGGGGCAGGTCGTCGGCCCGGAAGGCCGCGGCAAGGCTGCGGACGCCGTGTTCGAGGTGCTGCATCACGTTCGTGGCGACGTGGTCGACGTCGTGCACGTCCGCCGCCGCGGCAAGGCCGGCGCGGAGGGACCCGATCTCGGGATCGTCGGTCGCGTCGGTCACCGGCACACCGGCGTCCGCCAGCAGCCAGATCGCACGGCGGAGCGGGTCGCGCAGCGTCTCCTGCGCGCGCTCCATCGCCGCCTTGTGATCGGCCGCGAACTGCTGCTCCCGGGGGCCGCGCCCGAGGAAGCGGGCAGGATCGACGGTACGGAGCAGCCCCGTGTGCTGGCGGTCGAGCGCCTCGAGCGCGATGTCGAACCGCCGCTCCATGTTGAGCTGCGCGAAGGGGTCGAGATCGCGGGCGGGCTGGATCGCGCCGCAGGCGTGGCAGAAGAGCGCGCGCGGCGACAGCAGCCGCCGGCACAGCCAGCACGGCGACAGGTCACCCGGGATCACCGTCCGCGGGCCGGACCCGCCATCCTCGTCACCGACCATCGTCCGTCCACGACTGGAAGCCCCGCGCCGCGCGCGACCGGAGGCACGGCGTCTTACAGGTAAGCCGCCGGACCCGCAACGCCAGAGGCGGGGCTCCGCCCGCGTCAGGCCGCACGGGCGGCGGTGCGCCGCCGCAGATCGGTCCAGGCGGCCACGAGGCGGTCGACGTCGGCCGCGACGGTGCCGCGGCCGAGGCTGACGCGCACGGCCGTCCGCGCGATCTCGTCCGGGACGCCCATGGCCTCGAGGACGTGGGACGTCGCCACCTTGCCGCTGGAGCAGGCGGCCCCCGCGCTCACGGCGATGCCGGCGAGGTCGAAGGCCATCAACTGGGTCTCGCTCGCCACGCCCGGCATGGCCACCAGCGTGGTGTTGCCGACGCGCGGAGCCCCGGCCCCGAACACGAGGAGCCCGGGATCGGCCCCACGCAGGGCGGCCTCCATCCGGTCGCGAAGGGGCCCGCAGTCGTGGTGGGTTGCCGCCACCGCCGCCGCGGCCCCGAACCCGGCGATGCCGACGACGTTCTCGGTGCCCGCGCGCCGCCGACGCTCCTGACCGCCGCCGAGGACCAGCGGCACCACGGGAAGGCCGTCGGGCACGGCCAGGGCCCCGACGCCGGCCGGCCCGCCCATCTTGTGGGCCGAGACGACGACGAGGTCGCCGAGGTCGCGAAGCGGCAGGCGCCCGGCGGCCTGCACCGCGTCGCACAGGACGAGAGCGCCGTGGCGCGAGGCGACGGCACGGACAGCGTCCATGGGCTGGATCACGCCGGTCTCGTTGTTGACCGCCATCACGGCGACGAGCGCCGGACGCGGATCCGCGGCGAGCATCCGGTCCAGCACCGCCGGATCGATCAGCCCGTCCCGGTCGACCGGAACGGTCCGCGCGTCGCCGGTGGCCGCCGCCGGCGCGCGGACGGCGTCGTGTTCGGTTGCGGAGACGAGGATCCGCCGGCCGATCCCCCGGATCACGAGGTTGGCCGCTTCGGTCGCGCCCGACGTGAAGACGACCTGTCCGGTCCCGACGCCGAGCAGATCGGCGACGGACCGACGGGCCGTCTCCACGGTCCGCCTTGCCTCGCGTCCGAACCGATGGACGGAGGACGGGTTGCCGACGAGGTCGAGCGCCGCGACCATCGCCGCCCGCGCCGCCGGGAGAAGCGGCGCGGTGGCGTTGTGGTCGAGATAGACCGGCGTCACTCGGCGGCTTGCACCGCGACCGGGGCCGGCACCGCGTCGCGCACGAAGGCGCGGCTCGAGCCGAGGATGCGGCGCTCGCAGACGTCAGCGAGGCTGACCGTGCTGAGATAGAGGTGGATCTGGTTGCCCAGCTCCTCCCAGAGATCGTGGGTGAGGCACCGCGTCTTGTCGGCGTGGCAGCCGACGGGCCCCGGCGCGCAGCGCGTGGTGCGGACGGGCTCGTCCACCGCCAGGATGATGTCGGAGATCTTCATCTCCTCAGCCGTCATGGCGAGCAGATAGCCGCCGCCGGGCCCGCGCACGCTGCGGACCAGGCCGCCGCGGCGAAGGCGCGCGAACAGCTGCTCCAGATAGGACAGCGAAATCTCCTGCCGCTCCGCGATGTCGGCGAGGGCGATCGCCCGCCCCTTCGACGTCTTCGCGAGATCGACCATCGCCATGACCGCGTAGCGGCCCTTCGTGCTCAGTCTCACCCTAGCCTCCGTCTCGTTCCAGCAATCCCCACACCGGTCCGGCGATCGTCCCCCGTCGCCGGTTCCGATCCTGTCAGCAATGCCCGGCCGGCGTCCGGCCGGCGGCATCGCGCATCTCATCGCCGTCCGGATGGTCCGGCGCCCCGTTCGCCGACGCGGTGCGAACCTCCAGGTCCGCGACACGGGCGCGCAGCGCCGTCACTTCGTCCAGCAGTCCCCCGATCGCGCGGGCGACCGGGTCGGGCGTCTCGCCGCACGGCGTGCCGTAGGCGAGGAAGGGTTCCGGGACCGCGGCCGTCCGCGCCCCGAGGGGCCGGCCGGGGATCCCCGCCACCGTGCTGCCGGCGGCGACGTCCTGCACCACCACGGCATTGGCGCCGATCCGCGCCCCGGCGCCGACCGAGATTGCGCCCAGCACCTGCGCCCCGGCCCCGACGATGACGCCGTTCCCGAGGGTCGGGTGCCGCCGCGCGCCACGGGCGAGCGACGTGCCGCCCAGCGTCACGCCGTGATAGAGCGTGACGTCGTCCCCGATCACCGCGGTCTCGCCGACCACGACGCCCATGCCGTGGTCGATGAACAGACGCCGGCCGACCGTTGCGCCGGGGTGGATCTCGATCCCCGTCAGGAGCCGGGCGGCCTGAGAAACGGCGCGACCGAGGAAGAGCCAACCGGCGCGCCATGCGCGGTTCGCCAGCCGATGCAGCACCACCGCATGGTATCCGGGATAGAGAAGCGCGACTTCGATCCGTGATCGCGCAGCCGGATCACGCCCAATGATGCTGTCGATTTCGTCCACAAGACGCTTGAACACGAAACCGCCCGCCGTGGTATAGTCCGACGCCTTTCGGAACACTGGGGTTATGCGTCCTTTCGGTTGCACGATCCCCGTTCGGACAGCGATATGGTAAGACCGAGTCCGGTGGTCAAGTATTCGCCCTTCCATTTCCCGGGACCGCCCCGCGGCGCCGGGGGAACCCCGTCGCCGACCGGTCGCGATCCGATGACCCAGTTCACGTTCGATGGACGACACCCGCCATGCCTGAAGTGATCATCAACGGGCCGGCCGGCCGGCTCGAGGGACGCTATCAGCACGCCAAGCAGCCGGGCGGGCGCATCGCGCTGTTCCTGCACCCGCACCCGCAGCACGGCGGGACGATGAACAACCGGGTCGTCTACACCCTCTTCCACGCCTACGCGCGGCGCGGCTTCTCCTGCCTGCGGTTCAACTTCCGCGGCGTGGGGCGCAGCCAGGGCGCCTATGACAAGGGCGAGGGCGAGCTGGCCGACGCGGCGGCGGCCCTCGACTGGCTGCAGACGTGGAACCCCAACACGACCCAGTGCTGGGTCGCCGGCTTCTCCTTCGGGGCCTGGATCGGGATGCAGCTCCTGATGCGGCGGCCGGAGATCGACGGCTTCGTGTCGGTGGCGCCGCCGGCCAACATGTTCGACTTCGGCTTCCTCGCCCCCTGCCCGTCCTCCGGCCTGATCGTCCACGGCTCGAAGGACGACCTGGTGCCGGAGGCGTCGGTGCAGAAGCTGGTGACCAAGCTGTCGACCCAGCGCGACATCAAGATCGACTACCGGCTGATCGCCGAGGCGAACCACTTCTTCCACAACCGCAGCGACGAGCTGGCCGCGACCGTGGACGACTATCTGGACCTGGCCCTGGGCGAGCGGCTCACGACCGCCGCCCAGTGAACCCGACCGGCGGTGGGGCGGGCCCCTTCGCCGGGGCCGTCCCCAACCGATCCGCCGAAGGGCTTCCGAGATGAGCGGTCCGACGTCCGACTTCCTGCGCGTGCTGACCGAGCGCGGCTACGTCCACCAGTGCACCGACACGGCGGCGCTCGACGCGCTTGCGGCCAAGGGGCCGATCACCGGCTACATCGGCTTCGACGCGACGGCCGACAGCCTGCACGTCGGCAGCCTCGTCCAGATCATGCTGCTTCGATGGCTCCAGAAGACGGGCCACCGGCCGATCGTGCTGATGGGCGGCGGGACGACCAAGATCGGCGACCCGTCCGGCAAGGACGAGGCGCGCCAGCTCCTCACGAACGAGAAGATCGATCAGAACATCGCCGGCATCCGCCGCGTGTTCGACGCCTACGTCGCCTTCGGGGACGGGCCGACGGACGCGATCCTGGCCAACAACGCCGACTGGCTCGACACGCTGGCCTACATCCCGCTCCTGCGCGAGGTCGGGCGGCACTTCACGATCAACCGGATGCTGACGTTCGACAGCGTCCGCCTCCGGCTCGACCGGGAGCAGCCGCTGACCTTCCTGGAATTCAACTACATGATCCTCCAGGCCTACGACTTCGTGGAGCTGAACCGCCGCCACGGCTGCGTGCTCCAGATGGGCGGGTCGGACCAGTGGGGGAACATCGTCAACGGCGTCGAACTCGGGCGCCGGATGAAGGACGCCTCGCTGTACGGTCTCACCACGCCGCTGATCACCCTCGCCTCGGGCGCGAAGATGGGCAAGACCGCGTCGGGCGCGGTCTGGCTGTCCGCCGACAGGCTGTCGCCCTACGGCTTCTGGCAGTTCTGGCGCAACACCGAGGACGCGGACGTCGGCCGCTTCCTGCGCCTGTTCACCGAGCTCCCGCTCGACGAGATCGCCCGGCTGGAGGCGCTGAAGGGCGCCGAGATCAACGAGGCGAAGAAGGTGCTGGCGTTCGAGGCGACGCGCCTGTGCCACGGGACGGCCGCGGCCGAACAGGCGGCGGAAACGGCGCGCCGGACGTTCGAGGAGGGGGCGGCGGCGGACGGCCTTCCCACGGTCGAGGTGCCGCGGGCCCGGCTCGACGCCGGCGCCAAGATCGTCGACCTCCTGCGCGAGACGGGCCTCGTGCCCTCGAACGGCGAGGGCCGGCGCCTGATCCGCCAGGGTGCGATCCGCCTGAACGACGCCCCCGTCACCGACGAGGCCGCGACGCTCGGGCCGGACGCCCTCGACGCGGACGGCACCGCGAAGCTGTCGGCGGGCAAGAAGAAGCACGCCCTCGTCCGGGCGGTCTGAGGGCGGGAGCCCCTCGGCCCCGTTCGTCCCCGCGGCGCGGGGAAGAGACGGGCCGAGGGCCCCGGCCCGCCGTCAGCGACGCGCGTCGTCCTCCAGCAGCCGGTACATCTCGTCCTTCAGGTGGACGCGGCGGCCCTTCAGCTGCTCGATCCGTTCGTCGCCGGCCGGCTCGATGTCGGCGTTGATGCGGCGGATCTCGTGCTGGAGGTCGTCGTACTCCGCGTAGAGCCGCGCGAAATGATGGTCGCGGACCTTCATCTCGTGGATGCGGGCGGCGTGCTGGGGGAAATCCTCGGCGAGATCGGGCTTCGCGCTCATGGCGGACCTTTTCTGAACGGGCCTCTCGGCCGGTCCGGACACGCTATCAGGACATGCGGCCGATGCGGATTGAGGCAGGTCAATCCGCCCCTCCTGGCCGCACCCCGGCACAAGCGGGTTGACACGGATGCCTTATTCTGGAAAACCAACCGGGCGCGCCGACAGGATGGTGCGTGACCTTCAGTGAGGGAGCGGTCGTCGGACGGGTTACGGCGACCGGTGAAGAGACCGGGCAAGGCCCCGGTGAACAGGCGGTGGCTCTCCGACCATGGGCCGCACGCCGCAGTCGAGGAGGGGTCGGCACATGAGCGGTTCTGAGGGCATCCGCCGGACGGCGGGCACGCTCGCCATCCTGGCGGGAACGGTCGCGGTGCTCGCGACGGCGGGCATGGGCGAGGCGAGGGCGCAGAGCTGCGTCGAGCCGGTCCTGAAGGCGGAACAGGCGCACGAGATCCCTCCGGGCCTCCTTCTCGCGGTCTCGATCGTCGAGAGCGCCACGAACGGCGACCCCTACCCCTACGCCATGAACGTCCGCGGTCGGGCGATCTACGCCCCGAACCCCGACGACGGGGCCAAGCGCCTCGTCGACCGCCGGGGCCGCATCACCGCCCCCGCGGCCGTGGGCTGCCTCCAGCTGTCCGTCCAGCACCACCGGGTGAAGTTCGGCAGCGTCCGGGAGATGCTGGATCCGCAGGCGAACGCCGAGTACGGCGCCGCCTACCTGAAGCGCCATTTCGAGGAACTCGGCAGCTGGTCGGCGGCGGTGCAGCGCTACCAGGGCGGATCGCCGTCGGCGCGACGCACCTACCAGTGCAAGGTGCTGGACGTGCTGCAGCAGTTGGATCCGGTTTCGGCCGAGCACATCGCCGATCCGCGCTGCCGCGCGGTGACCCCGGCGACCCGCGTCTCCGAGCGCGTACAGCGGGAGTTCCTCGACAACGCCATCGGCGCCGTCGTCGACGACACGGCCGACGTCGCGAACTGATCAGCCGCGCATGGCAGGGGCGCGGTCGGCACCGTTGGCAGGCGGCGCCGTTTGCGGCCTAGTCGGGGGACCGACGCCGACCGGATTCCCATGACCGCCGCACTCGTTCCCCGGGACGCCGACCTGCCGCGCGCGATCCTCTATGCGACCGGCGCCATCGGCGTTTTCACGGTGATGGGCGGGATGGTGAAGTGGCTGATCGTCAGCTACCCGCTGTCGCAGATCATCTTCTGCCGCAATCTGTTCGCCCTCCTGCCGCTCCTCCCCTTCATCGTGCAGGCCGGGGTCGGATCGCTCCGGACGTCGCGCCCCGGCGGGCACGTCCTGCGCTGCGGGATCGGCTTCGCCTCGATGATCACGACCTTCTGGTCGCTCGCCTATCTTCCGCTCGCGAACCAGACGGCGATCGGCTTCGCCGCACCGCTCTTCGTGACGGTTCTCGCCGCGATCTTCCTGGGCGAGACGATGCGCTGGCGGCGCACGGTGGCGGTGATGGTTGGCTTCGGCGGCGTCCTCCTCATGGTGCGTCCGGACGGCGACGGCTTCTTCGGCGACGGCCGGTTCTTCGGCTCCCTGCTCGCCCTCTTCTCGACGATCACCTACGCGATCGTCCTCATCATCATCCGCCGGCTCTCGACGACCGAGAGCAGCATCACCATCGCCTTCTGGTTCACGATCACCGGCCTCGTCGCGAGCGGGCTGGTCCTCCCGTTCGATTTCGTGGCCCCCGTCTCGCTGTTCGACGCCGGCCTCTTCCTCGCGATCGGGGTCCTCGGCGGCGTGGCGCAGATCCTGATGACCGCGGCCTACCGCTGGGGCCCCGCCTCGATCGTCGCCCCGTTCGACTATTCGGGGATGCTGTGGGCGCTCGCGATCGGCTGGGCGGTCTGGGGCGAACTGCCCACGGTCGACGTCCTGCTCGGCGCCGTCGTCGTCATCGCCAGCGGCCTCTACATCCTGCACCGCGAATCCGTGCGCGGCATCGCCGGTGACCGGCCGCCAAAGCCCCGGGTGCCGGCGCCGTGAACTACCGGCACGTCTTCCACGCGGGGAACTTCGCCGACGTGGTGAAGCACGTCGTGCTTGCCCGGGTGCTGGTGCGGATGACCACGAAGGCGAAGCCGCTCCGCTATCTCGAGACCCACGCCGGCATCGGCCTCTATGACCTCGACCACCCGGACGCGCTGCGGACGGGCGAAGCGCGGGCGGGCGTCGAGCGCGTGCTGGCGGCCCCTGCCCTGCCCGCGGTGCTGGCGCCCTGGGTCGACGCGGTCCGGGCGCTGAACCCCGACGGGCCGCTGCGGCGCTATCCGGGCTCTCCCGCCCTGGCGGCGACGCTGCTGCGGCCGGACGACCGCCTCGTCCTGGCGGAACTGCACGAGGAGGACGTGGCGACGCTCCGCCGGACCATGGCGGGCGACGACCGGGTCGCGGTGCATCACATGGACGGGTGGATCGCGACCAAGGCGCACCTGCCCCCGCGCGAACGCCGAGGGCTCGTGCTGGTCGATCCGCCCTTCGAGGCGCCGGACGAGTTCGAGCGCATGGTCCGCACGCTCGTCCAGGGCCACCGGCGGTTTCCGCAGGGCGTCTTCGTGCTCTGGTATCCGATCAAGGAACGGCCGGCCGTCTGGCGCTTCCACGAGGCCGTGGTCGCGACCGGCATCCGCGACGTCCTGATGGCCGAGGCGACGATCTGGCCCGAGGACACCCACCGCCGCCTCAACGGTTGCGGGCTGCTCGTCGTCAACCCGCCCCACGGGCTCGCGGGCGATCTCGACGCCGCCCTGCCTGCGGTCCACGCCGCCCTGGCCACCGGCCACGGCGGAACGCGGATCGCGACCCTTGTCCCGGAATGAGGGTCCCCGGGCCCGCGACGGGGTCCGGACAGGGTCTCAGATGCGGTCCTGGGTCGGGGGGGCGGGACGCGGCCGCCCGGCCGGGTTCTCGGCCAGCCGCTCGGCCGCATCCTGGGCGATGCGGACGGAGATCTCCGCCATCCGCCGGCCGGACCCGAGAAGGCTGTCGATCTCCTCGCGCGTCAGACGGTCCTGGACGGCCATCAGGTCGGCGACGGTGCGCGCCCCCGTGGCCTGGGACAGGCCGGACATCCGCCGCTCGACCGCCGCGCGGGAGGTGGAGACCATCTCCTTCCACAAGGTCTGCGCGCCGTCGGCGAAGACGGTGCCGCACCGGACCCACAGGTCAAGACTTCGCGACGCGTGGGCGAGCACCGCCTCCCCGTCCTGCGCCGAGACGCCCATCAGGCGGCGGGCCTGCTCCGACGCGCGCTCCGCCCCCTCGCGCACCGCGGAGACGGTCTCCTCGGCCGCGTCGCGTCCCCCCGCTCCGCCGGCCCCCGTCGCCGCGCTCCCGCCTGAACGGCGCCGATTAGGATGACCGCCTGACGACGATTGGAATGGCCGGAAGAGGGCGTCGTCATCAGCCTCTCCCCCGCGATCGCGGGGGAGAGGCTGATGACGGGGGCGCGGCTCACCGACCGACAGGTCTGGCGGTACATGGACGA
>CANGXM010000037.1 GCA_947457845.1 Rhodospirillales bacterium
ACCTCCATGTCCGCGCAGGGGTGCGCCACCGCCTGGAAGGCCCCGATGGGCCGGCCGAACTGCTGGCGCAGCTTCGCGTGGGCGACCGCCATCGCGCACGACGCCTCGGCCAGCCCGACCATCTGCGCGGCGAGGAGAAGGCGGGCCCGGTCGCCGAGCGGGGCGGTCCGGACGGTCGCCGTCGCCGTGCGGTCGACGGCGTGAAGGCTCAGCGTCGGGTCGACGCTTTCCATCGGCGCACGGTCGGCGAGCGCCGCCGCGGGGATCAGCGTCACCTGCGGCCCGTCGATGCGGACCGCGTCGTCGCCGGGCCGCGCGTCGATCAGGAGGAGCCGGCCGGGACCCTCCACCGCGAGGCCGGCGCGGCGCGTGCCGTCGGCGAAGGCGCGCGCCCGGTCGGGGTCGGCGTCGGCCACCACGAGGGCGGCCAGCAGGGTCGCCATGACCCCCGGGGACACCAGCCCGCGCCCCAGTTCCCGGAAGAGGAGCGCCTCCTCGGTCACGGCGAAGCCCGCCCCGCCGAGGGCCTCCGGCAGGCCGCAACCGGTCCAGCCCAGGTCGGCCGCGCGGGCCCGGCGCCGGTCGGCGAGATCCGGCGTCGGCTCGGGGCGGGTCAGCTCCGCCAGCGGGAACGCGTCGCGCAGGACCGCGCGGGTCGCGTCGACGATCTGCGTCCCGGTCGCGTCGGGGGCGAGGTCGATGCCCGTCGTGTCGGCGCTCACGCCCGGTCCCCCCGCGGCAGGCCGAGGACGCGCTCGGCCACGATGTTGCGCCGGATCTCGGCGGTGCCCCCCGCGATCACATGCATCCGGTCGGCGAGGAAGCCGCGGACGAGGTCGCCGTCCTCGCCCGACAGGGCGAGCGCGCCGGCGCCGAGGATCGTCAGCCCCGTCTCCCGCACCCGCTGCACCAGTTCCCCGAAATGGAGGAACAGGAGGGCGGCGAGCGAGCCTGCGTCGCGCCCGCGCGCCTCGTCGGCCGAGGCCGTCGCGCCGGGGGAGATCATGGCGTAGCCGAGCGAGCGCAGCGCCGCCGCCTCGGCCCGGTGCATGGCGAGGCGCGCGGCGATCTCCGCGTCGTCGATCATCGGCCGGCCGTCCGCGCCCCTGCGCGCCCGCGCCAGCGACACCAGCCGTTCGACGAGGCGGCAGAGGTCGAAGATCCGGCTCGCCGCGGCAGCACCCCGCTCGCTCGCCAGCGTCGACATCGCCACGCGCCAGCCGCCGTTCAGCCCGCCGACGACATTGGCGAGCGGGATGCGGACGTCGTCGTAGAAGACCTCGCAGAAGTGCTGCTCGCCCGCGATCGTCTCGATCGGCCGCACGGTGATGCCCGGCGTGCGCATGTCGCAGACGACCCAGGTCAGGCCCTTGTGGCGGGGTGCCGAAGCGTCGGTGCGGACGAGGAGTTCCTGCCAGTCGGCGTGCTGCGCCTGGCTGGTCCAGATCTTCTGCCCGTTCACCACGAGGTGGTCGCCCTCGACCGTCGCGCGGGTGCGGATGCCCGCCAGGTCGGAGCCCGCGCCGGGCTCGGAGAAGCCCTGGCACCACACCGCCTCGCCCCGCAGGATCGGCCGCAGGAACGCGGCCTTCTGCGCCGCGTCGCCCATCGCGACGATGGTCGGCCCCGCGTGGCCCAGCGCGATGCTGAGGATGCCGACCGACGGTGCCCCGGCCCGCGCGCACTCCTCGTACCAGATCATCTGCCGGACGGGGCCGAGGCCGGCACCGCCGCACTCGACCGGCCAGGAGACCGCCCCGTAGCCGCCGGCGAACTTGGTCCGCTGCCAGGCGAGGTCGAAGTCGCGCAGGGCGGGCCCGCGGAGCGGGCGCGTCCCGCGCGGGACGTTGTCGGCCAGCCAGTCGCGCGAGGCGGCGCGGAAATTCTCGTCTTCGGGGGAGAACGCGAACCGCACGGCCCTTCAGCCCCCCTGTCCGCCGACCGCGCCCGACCGGACGAGCGCGCCGACGGCCTCGGCGTCGTAGCCCGCCTCCTCCAGCACCGCCGCCGCGTCCGCACCGAGGCGCGGGGCGGGGCGGGGGTCGCCGACGGGCGTGTCCGACCAGCGCTCGGGCACGCCCATCCGCACCATCGCCCCCTCGGTCGGGTGCGTGGCCGGCGCGAGGAAGCCGGAGGCGCGCAGGTGCGGATCGGCGATCAGGGCGTCGAGGTCGGCGACCGGCCCGGCGGGCACGTCGATCGCCGCGAGGAGGTCGAGCCATTCGGCCGTCGTGCGGGTCGCGATCACCGCCTCCGCCACGCCATAGACCGCGGCGGTGTGGCGGGTGCGGGCGGTGATGTCGGCGAAGCGCGGGTCGTCGCGGTACCGATCCCACAGCCCGACCGCGGAGAGGAAGTCGCGCCAGTGCCGGTCGGTGTAGATCATCGCGCACAGATGCCCATCGCGCGTGGGGAACGGGCGCCGGGCCGCGGACAGCAGGCGGACATAGCCGGGCGGGCCCGTCGGCGGGTCGAAGGCGGCGCCCTGCAGGTGGTCCGACAGCACGAACTCCGCCATCGTCTCGAACATCGGCACCTCGAGCGACTGGCCGCGGCCCGTCCGGGCGCGGGCGACGACGGCGGCGAGGATGGCGCCCGCGGCCCGCATCCCCACCACCCGGTCGACGACCGGGAGGGGCACGTAGCGCGGCGGCCCGCCGTCGGCGGCGGCGGTGAGCGCCGGGATCGCCACCTGTCCCTGGACGAGGTCGTCGTAGGCCGGCCGCCCCGCATAGGGCCCGCCCGCGCCGTAGCCGGTGAGCGCCACGACGATCAGGCCCGGGTTGCGCGCCGTCATCGCCGCGCTGTCGACGCCGAGGCGGCGGAGCGCCTCGGCGCGGATGTTGGAGACGAACACGTCCGACCGGTCGGCGAGGCGGTCCAGCACCGCGCGGGCGGCGGGGACCTTCAGGTCGAGGGCAAGGCTGCGCTTGCCCCGGTTCAGGTGGAGGAAGGTCGGCCCCATCCCCCGCGTGCGGCCGGGGCCGAGGCCGCGGCTGATGTCGCCGCCGGGCGGCTCGATCTTCGTCACCGCCGCCCCCCAGTCCGCGAGGATCTGGGTGGCGTACGGCCCCATGAGGACCGTCGTCAGGTCGAGGATGCGCAGACCGTCGAGGGGGCCGGCCATGGTCGCCCGTCAGAGCCCCTTGGGATGGGTCAGGAACTGCTCCACCACGTCCGGCGGCGCCCGGCGGAAGGCGCCGGCCCGGCTGGTCGACAGGCCGTTCAGGCGGCCGAGCTTCACCATCATCTCCGCCGTCTTGACGGTGATCGCCGTCCCGTCGACGACCGGCGCGCCGTCCACGTCGCCCATGGCCGAGAGCAGCGACATCGGCCCCCCGCCCGACGGGACCAGCACCTCCACGCCCGCGGCCACGATGGGGCGCATCTGGGCGCGCAGCCCGTCGAACAGCGCCGTCCGGGCGTCCGCGTCCGTCCAGGCGGCGGCCTGCACCTCCGGCCGGACGTCGAGGTTGAACGGCCCGGCGATCCGCGCGTCCAGCCCGTAGGTGCGGATCTGCCTGCGGAACCAGGGCTCGTAGCCGTGCTTGAGGCTGACGATGCCGACCCGCTCGCCCAGCATGCAGGCGTTCAGCATCGTCGTCTCGCCGAGGCCGAGCACCGGGATGCCCACCGCCGACCGCGCCTCGTGCAGCCCGGCGTCCTGGAAATGGCCCACGACGACCGCGTCGTAGCCCTCGCGCTCGGCCCGGATGGCGTTGGCGATCATTTCGCGCGCGCACCGCCATTCCATCAACGGATGCGGATAGGAATCGTGCGGCGTGATGCCGTGGATCTCCACGGTCGTGCCGTCGTCGACCAGACGCGCAAGATGCGCGCGCAGATGCGTCCAGTAGTTCCGCCCGTTCTCCTCGTCCACGTAGCTCTGATACCAGAGGCGAATACCGGCCATCGGCCAATCTCCCGCACAGGGCTTCGGTCGGCGGCGCCGGTTTCAGTGGAGGGGCTTCACCCGGCCGCACGCTGGACAATGCATTTATGCTATGCAGAATATGGGTTTCAGAACATCGACGCAATGGAGGAGACGGTCGTGAGGACTGCACGTGCAATCGCCCTGGTCGTGTTCACGGCCCTCGGCCTCGCGGCTGCGGACGCCCCGGCGCAGGCTTGGCCCGAGCGGCCGATCCGCATGATCTATCCCTACACGGCGGGCGGTGCCGGCGATGCGCTGGCCCGGCTGTTCGCCGACCGGCTGGGGCCCGAACTCGGCACCCAGATGATCGTCGACAACCGGCCGGGTGCGGGCGGCAACACGGGGGCGGTCGCGGCGGCGGCGGCGACGCCCGACGGCCACACCCTCTTCTCCGTGAGCCCGGCCTTCGCCATCAACGCCTCGCTCTACGCGAACCCGGGCTACGACCCGGTGCGGGACT
This sequence comes from Rhodospirillales bacterium, assembly GCA_947457845.1. Classification (GTDB taxonomy): domain Bacteria; phylum Pseudomonadota; class Alphaproteobacteria; order Azospirillales; family Azospirillaceae; genus CANGXM01. The sequence goes on from CANGXM010000037.1 coordinate 4,395, forward strand.
TCATTCCCGTGGCGCCGCTCAGCGTGGTGCCGAACGTGCTGGTGGTCAGCGCGTCGTTCCCGCCCCGCTCGGTGCAGGAGCTGGTGGCCTACGCCCGGGCGAACCCCGGCAAGGTGAACTTCGGCTCGTCCGGCATCGGCACGTCGATCCACCTCGCCGGCGAGATGCTGAAGCGCGAGGCGAAGATCGACATCGTCCACGTTCCCTACCGCGGCTCGGCCCAGGCCGGGACGGACCTGCTGGGCGGCCAGCTCCAGATGATGTTCGACAGCGCGCCGACGGCGCTGTCCAACGTGCGCACGGGCCGGGCCTTCGCGATCGCCATCGCCTCGAAGGTCCGCCTGCCCGAGCTGCCCGACGTGCCGACCATGGCCGAGGCCGGGTTCCCCACCATCGAGAGCGAGGCGTGGACCGGCATCGTGGCGCCGCTGCGCACGCCGCCGGCCGTGATCGCAAAGGTGAGCGAGGCGGCGGCCAAGGCGCTGAAGGACCCGCAACTGCTCGAGCGGCTGAAGCAGATCGGCGGGCGGCCCTTCACCGGCACGGCCGAGGAGTTCGGCGCCTTCATCCGCAACGAGGTCACGCGGTTCGCGGTGATCGTGAAGGAAGCGGACATCAAGCCGGAGTGAGGATCGCAGGTGCGGCGGTGAGGGTTGCGGCCCTCACCGCCGCGTCTTCAGCAGCTCCAGGTTCACGCACGCGCGCAGCGTGCCGTCGCGCAGATAGTCGAGCGCCGTCGTCGTCGTCAGGCGCCGCTTGTCCTCGATCGATTCCGGCGTGAAGAACGCCGCGTGCGGCGTGACGATCAGCCGATTGCGCAGCCAGTCCTCGCCGGCCCGCCACGCCGCGAGCAGCGGGTGGTCCCAGGCGGGCGGCTCGTGCGCCAGCACGTCGAGGCCCGCACCCCCGAGGCGGCCGTCGCGCAGCGCCGCCGCCACCGCGTCGAGCCGCACCACCCGTCCGCGGCTGGTGTTGACCAGGATCGCCCCCGGTGGCAGGCGGGCCAGCGCCGCCCCGTCGATCATCCCCTCCGTCTCCGCCGTCAGGGGCGTGTGGAGGGAGAGCACGTCGCTCTCGGCCAGCAGCCCGTCGAGCGTGTCGAGGCGCCGCCAGCCGTGGGCGAGTTCGGTGCCGACCGGCAGGTAGGGATCGAAGAACCGTACCTCCATGCCGAAGGCCGCCGCGCGCCGGGCGGTCGCGAGGCCGATCCGCCCCAGCCCGACCACCCCGAACCGGAGGCCCCGGATCCGCCGCACGCCCGGCATCCCGAGCGCGGTCCAGTCGCCCCCTTTGCGCAGCCCCTCGTCGTAGGCGACGATCCCGCGGCACAGCGCCAGCGTCAGCGCCATGGCGTGGTCGGCCACCTCGGTCGTGCCATAGTCCGGCACGTTGCACACCGGGATGCCGAGTTCCGCCGCCACCGCGACGTCGACGTGGTCGTAGCCGACGCCGGAGTTCACCACGATCCGGCAGCGCTCCATCCGGCGCAGCAGCGCGCCCGGCAGCCGGTGCCGGCCGCGATAGTTGAGCCAGGCGTCCGCCCGGGCGAACAGGGCGGGATCGACCGGCGCGCCCGGGACGGGGTAGGGCACGAACGCGAACGCGAACGCGCCGCGCCCGAGCCGCTCCTCCAGCGTGCGGTCCGCGTGCTGCGGGTCCATGACGACGACGAGCGGGCGGGACATGCGGGCGGCTCCCGTGGAACGGGTCCTGGGGGATCAGGTCCGGCGGACGAGACGACCCTGGACGAGGGGGCTCTCCGCCGGAAGGCCCATGTGGCTGCGGCGGTAGGGATCGCTGGCGGTCGTGGGGGAGACGCGGGCGTCGATCACGAAGAGCCCGGGCGCCCGGCGCGCGGCGGCGATCGCGTCGCCGATCGCGTCCTCGTGCTCCACCGTCGCCCCGTCGCCCCCGAACGACCGCGCGACCGCGACGAAGTCCGTCACGGCGAAGCGGGCGACCGTTGGGTCGAGGCCCTTGCCCGTCAGCTTGTGGACCTCGGCCCCGAGCCCGCCGTCGTTGAAGACCAGCACCGTCAGCGGGATCGCGTGCCGGGCGACGGTCTCGAACTCCTGCAGGTTCATCATCAAGCTGGCGTCGCCCTCGACGCAGACGTGCAGCGCGTGCGGCTCGGCCAGTGCCGCGCCCGCCGCGACCGGCAGCGTCTGCCCGACCGATCCGAACTGGAGGCAGAAGCGCATGGCGCTTCCCGGCGGCAGGTCGAGGTATATGGCCGGGAAGGAGGCGAAATGGCCGACGCCCACGGTCACCACCGTCGGCCCGTCGAGGGCGTCCGACATCCGCAGCATGAGCCGGCGGGGATCGGCGCCATCGTTCGGTCGCGCCGGCAGCGGGACGGGGGCCGCCAGCGCCGTCCGCGTCGCCTCGGTCCGGAAGCCGGCGTCCGACGCTCCCCCGGCCGGCAGGCGTTCCAGCAGCATCCGCGCCGTCTCCCGCGCGTCGCCCTGGACGAGGCGCCCGGGCGGCAGGCCCGACGGCCAGGGCAGCGGCGCCAGGTCCACCCGCACCGTCGGCACGCCCGGCGTCATGCCCATCGTCGTGAAGGTCCCGAGTTCCGCGCCGAAGCCGACGACGAGGTCCGCCTCGCCGACGAGTCTGCGGGTCGCCGAGGAGGCGTAGCCGCCGACCACCCCGGCGTCGAACGGATCGCCCTCGAACAGGCCGCGGGCGAGGAGCGTGGTTCCCAGCAGCGCGCCGGTGCGATCCCCGATCCCGCGGATCGCGTCCCGCGCGCCGGCGAGCGCCGCACCACGGCCCGCCACCAGCAACGGCCGGCGGGCGGATGCGAGGGCGCGGGCGAGGTCGTCCACCGCCCCCTCGTCCGGCCGCAGCACCGGCGGCCCCGCGTGCAGGCCGGCGGAGGGCGCGTAGGTCCAGCCGTCCGGCAGGTCGCGGTCGAGGAGGTCGAGGTCCAGGCTCACCACCACCGGCCGGCGCAGCAGCCGGGCGGCGAGGAAGGCCTCGGCGAGGTCGGCGGCCAGCGTGTCGAGGCCGGCGACCCGGTGATAGCGCGCCTCGCACGCCTCGACGAAGCGGCGCTGGTCGAGGAGCTGCAGCTTGATCGGCCAGTGGGGCGGCGTGTCGCCGGTGAGCACGACCAGCGGGCTCGCGTTGCGGGCCGCGGCGACGAGCGAGGTGCCGGCCTGGGTCAGCCCCGGGCCGCAGGTGATCGTGGCGAGCGCGGTGCGCCCCGTCGCGCGGGCGTGGCCGTCGGCCATGGCGATGACGGCCGCCTCGTTCCGGCCGTGGATCACCCGCGGCCCGCGGTCGCCCAGCGCCGCGAGCAGCATGTAGTTGGCGTCGCCCAAGAGCGCGAAGAGCGGCCCACAATCCTCCGCCACGACGACGCGGGCGATGGCCTCGTGGACCTTCATGACGGGGGGGCTCCGGGGTCGGTTCCGTGGCGGCGACCCCCTCTCCCTGTCCCTCTCCCCGGGGGGGAGAGGGGACGCAGCCTGACCTTCACTCCCCTCTCCCCCCGGGGAGAGGGGGCGGGGGAGAGGGGGTCGGCCGCGGCGCGGTCGGGCGTCGGGTCCGTGCGAGAACGCGCCTCACCACCATGCGACCCATCAGAAGGTCGGCCCGCCGGCCACCGTGGTCCGGTGCATCAGGCGCCGTTCGTCGGGGCCGTAGTCGCCGATCGCGTTGTGGACGGCCGAGCAGTTGTCCCAGATCAGCAGGTCGCCCACCCGCCATTCGTGGGTGTAGACGAATTCCGGCCGCGTGATGTGCGCCAGAAGTTCCTTCAGCAGCTGTTCGCCCTCGGTCTCCCCCATCCCCTCGACCGCGCAGGTGACCTCGTCGCTGATATAGAGGCACTTGCGGCCCGTCCGCGGGTGGGTCCGCACCAGCGGGTGCCAGACGTCGGGGTGCTGGTCCGCCTGCTTGGTCCGCTCCGACTGGCCGCTCTTGCCGCCGCCCACCTTGGCGCTGCGCCGTTCCACATAGCGCGAATAGGAGTTCAGCGCCCTGCGCCCGTCCACCGTGGCCTTGATGTCCCGGGGCAGCGCGTCGTAGGCGGCGGCGGTCGAGGCGAAGAGGGTGGCGCCGAGCGCACGCCCGTCGCGCATCGGCACCTCGCGGGCGTAGAGAAGCGAGCAGCGCGACGGGGTGGCGGTGAAGTGCATGTCCGAGTGCCAGACCCGGCCCGCGTCCGCCATCCCGATCGCGCGTCCGTCCTCGACGATGTTGGAGACCACGAAGATCTCCGGATGGCCCGGCAGCAGGAACCGGTCGATCGGATAGCGTTCGAGCGCGCCGAAGTGGCGGCTGAAGGCGATGTGCTGCTCCGGCGTGATCGTCTGGCCGCGCAGCGTGATCACCCCGTACATGTCGAAGATCCGTTCCACCGCCTCGACCGTCCGCGCGGCCAGCGGCCGGGACAGGTCGACGCCGCGGACCTCGTGACCGAGCGGGGCGTTCACGTGCACGATCTCGATTTCGGTGGCGCTCGCCATCTCGGTCGTTCCTCCGTCGTCGCGGTGCGGACCCGAAAGCGTGGCGACCGGACCTTCATTTGACAATGGCATGGATCACTATAAATTCATGCATCATGCGTATGAAAGTTTCGATCTCCGGGCTCCGCGCCTTCCTCAAGGTGACCGAACTCGGCAGCTTCACCGGGGCCGCCGCGGCGCTGGGCGTCACCCAGCCGTCGCTGAGCCGCAGCATCCGGGCGACGGAGGACGCGCTCGGCGTCCGCCTGTTCGACCGTCACACCCGCAGCCTCGAACTCACGCCCGCCGGCGTCGAGTTCCGCAAGGTCGCGGTCCGCATCGCCGCGGAGATGGACGACGGTCTGGCCGATTTCTCGAGTTTCCTCAAGTGCCGATCGGGCCGGGTGACGATCGCCACCCTCCCGTCAGTGGTCCTGTCGCTCCTTCCGGGCGTGATGCGGTCCTTCCTGCGCCTGCATCCCGACGTCGCGGTGGAGATCCGGGACGGGCCGCAGGAGCCTACCATCGACGACGTCCGCCGCGGCAAGGCGGACTTCGCCGTCGCCATGCGCCCGCCGGTGGAGGAGGATCTCACCTTCCAGCCGATCTTCGAGGACGAGTTCCGCTTCGTCTGCGCCGCCGACGGGCCGGTGCCGGACGGGCCGGCGGTCGCATGGTCGATCTTCCGGACGGTGCCCTTCATCGCGCTCGCCCGCGGGTCCAGCATCCGCAGCACGACCGACGACGTGTTCCGCAAGCTCGGGCTCGACGTCGTCCCGCATCTGGAGAGCGGCTATCCCGAGACGGTGCTGGGCCTCGTCTCGGCCGGGATCGGCATGACGGCGCTGCCCCGCCTCACCCTGCCGTCCCACCGGGTTCCGGGGCTGGTCACCCTGCCGATCCGCCAGCCGGTCGCCAGCCGGTCGATGGGCATCGTGCGCCTGCACGGCCGCACGGCGTCCCCGGCGGCGGAGCGGTTCATGGCCCTTCTCGCCGAGGCGGCCGCCCGCGGCGTCTGGAGCGACGGCGCCGAGCCGACGCCCGCCCCTCAAGCGGCCAGCAACGGGCGCAGCGCGTCGAGGAAGCGGTCGACGTCGTCCTCGTCGTTGTAGGCGTGGGTCGAGACGCGCACGCCGCCGACGCCGGAGGTGTAGCGCACGTTGACGTCCACCCCCGCGGCGGCGAGCCCCTCCTTCACCGCGAGGTCGCCCGCCGGGCCGCGGCCGGTGGCGAACACCGTGATGCCGGACCGCGCCGCCGGTTCCAGCGGGCTGACGACCGCCAGCCCCAGGGTGGCGACGCCGCCCGCCACGCGGTCGGCGAGCGACCGCGCCCGGTCCCACACGGCGGCCGGGCCGGCCTCGAGGAGGAGGGCGAGCGACGCCGCGAGGCCGGTGGCCCCCAGCCCGCCGTGGTGCACCCCCTGCTCGAACCGCGCCGCGGCGGGCTTCAGCTCGTAGGTGCGGATGGGGTCGTAGGCCGGGTCCGTCCAGCTCGCCTGCCAGCTCGCCAGCGGCGGGCGGGAGGTGGGGACGTAGCTGAGGCTCGGCCGGAACCGCTCGGCGAAGCGCCGGCTCACGTAGGCGAAGCCGGTGGCGGCGGGCGAGCAGAGCCATTTGTGGCCGCCGCAGGCGACGAAGTCGGCCCCGCTTTCCACCGCGTCGAAGGGGACGACCCCGATCTGCTGGATGGCGTCGAGCACGAACGGCACGTCGCGGTCCCGGCACGCCCGGCCGATGGGGGCGACGTCCATCCGGAAGCCGTTGGTCCACTGGACCGCGCTGAGGGTGACGGCGCGGGTCCGGCCGTCCATCAGCGCGATCACGTCGTCCGGCGCGATGCGGCCGTCGCGGTGGCGCGCCACGCGGATCTCGGCCCCCGCCACGCGGGCCTTCTCCACCCACGGCACCACCACCGACATGAACTCCAGGTCCGTGGTGACGACGTTGTCGCCCGCGGCCAGCGGGATCGCGTCGGCGGCGATGTTGAGGGCCAGCGACGTGGAGGGGATCAGGGCGATCGTCTCCGGCGTCGCGCCGATCAGCGCGGCCGCCGCGGCCCGGGCCCGGGCGAAGGCGTCGCCGTGGTGCGCCCCCTGGGGGTCGTGCTCGGCACGGGCGAGGAAGGCCGCGATGGCGTCGCGGGCGGCCGTGCTGACGAGACCGATGCTGGCACTGTCCAGGAAGGTCCGCCGTCCGACCCCCGGAAAGGCGGGTCGCAGGTTTGCGGTGCTCATCGTTCGATGCTAACGAACGTCGTCCGGCCCCACAAGCCGGGCCGGCCCGCCTCCGCGTGGACAGCCATGACCGATCCCATCGCCCCCGCCCGGTCGGCGGACCTCGCCGTTCCCGTGGCCCTGGCCCCGACGCCGGCGGGGCTGCTGAAGCTTTCGGTCGGCAACGGCAGCCCCGCGACGCTGCCCGACCTGACGGCCGAGGCCGTTCGCGCGCTGGGGGCGATGCGGGAGGAGGCGCTCCAGTACGGGCCCCTTTACGGCATCGACGCGCTGCGCGACGGGCTGGTGCGCCTCCTGGCCGAGGATGGCGTCCGCACCGCGCGCGACGGGATCATCGTGGTGAACGGGGGCAAGCAGGCGCTGGAACTGGTCGCCCGCGCCCTGCTCGCGCCCGGCGACCTCGTCGCCCTCACCGCGCCGACGTTCCTGACCGCCATCTCGATCTTCCGGCGGGAGGGGGCGACGTTCCTGCCGATCCCGCTCGACGGCGAGGGGATGCGGGTCGACCTGCTGGAGGCGGCGATCGTGGCGCGCCGCGCCGCCGGGCTGCCGGGGCCGCGACTCGTCTTCGACATGCCCGACTTCCACAACCCGACCGGCGTGACGATGTCGCTCGACCGCCGCCGGCGCCTGCTCGACCTCGCCGAGGCCCACGATTTCGTGATCCTGGAGGACGACCCCTACCGCCGCATCCGGTTCGAGGGCGCTTCGCTGCCGCCGATCCGCAGCCTCGACCCCACGGGCCGGCGCGTGGTGGGCGTGGGGACGATGGCGAAGATGCTGGCGCCGGGGCTCAAGGTCGGCTGGGTCGACGCCGATCCGGCGCTCGTCCGGCGCATCGGCGCGCTCAAGATGGACGGCGGCTCCTCCCCGCTGACCCAGCGGATCGTGGCCGACCTGATCGCGAGCGGCCGGCTCGCCGACATCACCCGCGCGATCACGGCCGAGATGCGTGCCCACCGCGACGCGCTGGCGGCCGGCCTCGAACGCCACGTCCCGGCGCTCCGGTTCCGGCGGCCGGCGGGCGGCTATTTCCTGTGGGGCGAACTGCCCGACGGGATGGACGGCGACGTCTTCGCCGAAGCCGCGGCCCGGCACGGGGTGGCGCTGTTCTCGGGCGTCCACTGCTTCCCCGGGGAGCCGCGGCGCAACACGTTGCGGATCTGCTACAGCGTCTGCACCCCCGCCGAACTGGAGCGGGCGGCCGAGGCGCTGGGGCGTGCCTACGCGGCGTTGGCCGCCGGCTGACGGGCGCGCGCCGGGCGCCCCGTCAGCCCCATTTCTCGACGAACGCCTCGACCGAGAGCGCGCGGAAGTCCGGCAGCGCCTCGGTCAGCGTCGCGTGCGGCCAGTCCCACCACGCCATCGCCAGAAGGCGCTCGGCCACGGGCTCGGGGAACCGGCGGCGGATCGGCTTCGACGGCACGCCGCCGACGATGGTGTAGGGCGGCACGTCCTTCGTCACCACGGCCCCGGCCCCCAGGATGGCCCCCGTCCCGACCGTCACGCCCGGCATCACGGTGACCCCGTGGCCGATCCAGACGTCGTGGCCGATGGTGACCGGGTGCGACCGCCGCCAGTCGAAGAACTCCCGGTCGTCCTCGCCCATCCCGTAGGCGGCCGAGCGGTAGAGGAAATGGTGCTGGGCGGCCTTCCAGTGCGGATGGTTGCCGGGGTTGATGCGGGCGAAGGCGGCGATCGAGCAGAACTTCCCGACGGCGGTGTAGATCACCTCGCCGTCGTGGACGATGTAGCTGTAGTCGCCCATCGTCGTCTCGACCAGGCTCGTCCGCTCGCCCACCTCGGTGTAGACGCCGAGCGTCGAGGACACGAGCCGCGCCGTCGGATGGACGGTCGGCTCCGGACCCAACGATTTCATCCCTGTCCTCCGGATCGGGGCGGCGACGCCCGCGGGTCGCGCTGCGCGACGCGACGTCGACGCTTCGGCCACCGGACGTGCCTCAAACGTCGTCCGAAGTAAAGCCGGACGATGACTTCGGGATGTTTCGCCGGATCGCAACACAACTGTCACGCAACCGACCCATATCCCGGGATACATGCGGCCATCACGAGAGGTGGCCCCCCGATGCTCCGCATTTCCGGTCTCACGAAGACGTTCGGATCCGTCCGGGCGCTGGACGACGTGTCGCTCGACGTGCCCGCGGGCCAGATCGTCGGCATCATCGGGCGCTCGGGCGCCGGAAAGTCGACGATGCTGCGCCTGATCAACCGGCTGAACGAGCCCACGGCCGGTTCCGTCGTCTACGAGGGCACGGACGTCACCGCGCTGCGGGGCCGGGACCTCCGGGCATGGCGGGCGCGCTGCGCCATGATCTTCCAGCAGTTCAACCTGGTCGACCGGCTGGACGTGATGACGAACGTCCTCCTCGGCCGGGCCAACCACGTCTCCCCCGCGCTCGCGATGCTGAAGCTCTGGTCCGCGCAGGACCGGGCGATGGCGATGACCGCGCTGGAGATGTTCGACATGGGGCGGCTGGCCGCCCAGCGCGCCGGCACGCTTTCGGGCGGCCAGCAGCAGCGTGTCGCCATCTGCCGCGCGCTGGTGCAGGAGCCCGACCTGATCCTGGCCGACGAGCCGGTCGCCTCGCTCGATCCGCGCAACACCCGCCTCGTGATGGACGCGCTGCGCACCATCAACCGCGAGTTCGGGATCACCGTGCTGGTGAACCTGCACAGCCTCGACCTCGCCCGCCACTACTGCGACCGGCTGGTCGGTCTGGCCGCCGGTCGGCTCGTGTTCGACGGGCCGCCCGTGGCCCTGACCGACGCCGTCTCGCGCGAACTGTATGGCCTGGAGGCCGACGAGGTCACGGACGCCGACCCGGCCGCCGACCCCCGCGTGACCCCGCTTCCCGCCCGCCGCTCGGCCGGCGCGCACTGACACCCGCCCACCTCCTGAGGAGCCCACCCATGCTCAACCGTCGGATCGTCATGGCCGGCGCGGCCGCCCTCGGCCTCGTCGCCGTCTCCCTTCCCGCTGTCGCGCAGGACTGGAAGGCGCGCTATCCCGAACTCGTCTTCGCCGTCGTCCCGGCCGAGAACGCGTCCGGCGTCATGGACCGCTGGGCTCCGTTCGTCCGCTATCTGGAGCGGGAGATCGGGACCAAGGTGACGATCCGCGTCGCCCAGGACTACGCGGCCGTCATCGAGGGTCAGCGCGCCGGCCAGATCCACATCGGCTATCACGGGCCCGCGTCCTACGCCCGTGCCCGGATGACCGGCGCGCAGATCGAGCCGTTCGCGATGGACGTGAACGCCGACGGCTCGAAGGGCTATTACTCGGTCTTCTACGTGAAGGCCGACAGCCCGTTCCAGAAGATCGAGGACCTGCGCGGCAAGCGCCTGGGCCTCGTCGATCCGAACTCGGCCTCGGGCAACAACGTCCCGCGCCATGCGCTCGACAAGATGGGGATCAAGCCGCAGGAGTTCTTCTCCAACGTCGTCTACACCGGCAGCCATGAGAACGCGGTCATCGCGCTCGGCCAGGGCACGGTGGACGTGGCGGCCAACTGGTGGAACACCGAGGCGGATTCGAACCTCACCCGCATGGCCAACAAGAACATGGTCAAGGCGTCCGACTTCCGGATCATCTTCCGGTCCGATCTGATCGTGAATTCGCCCTACACCTACCTGTCGAACATGCCGCAGGATCTGAAGGACCGGATCCGCAACGCGTGGCTCCAGGCCCACATGAAGGACAAGGAGGCGTTCGACCGCCTGTCCGACGGCAAGAACCGGCCGTTCGACACGACGACGCACGAGGCGTTCCTGCCGATCATCGAGGTGAACCAGTTCGTCGACCGTCTGCGTCGCCAGGGCAGCTGAGGAACCGTCCGGCGGGCGGGGTTCTCCGGAACCCCGCCCGGTCCTGGCGAACGAATATCGCCACATGGCCCAGTCACTCCCCCGCCTGTCTGAGAACAGGCTTTCGCCGCTGATGGACGGCTATGCGCGGGCACTCGCCGCGCGTCGCGCCCGGTCTCTCGCCTACAGCGCGATCTTCTTCGTGGTCACGGCCCTCGCGGTCCTCGCCGCCGAGGTCGACCTCACCAAGTTCTTCGCGAACATCGGCAACATCGGCAGCTACTTCGACCGCATCCTGACGCTGGAGAACGGCCAGCGCGTCTGGACCGATCCGGCCGAATGGTTCTGGGGTTGGAAGCCATGGGGCCGGCTCCTGCTCGACACGCTGCTGATCGCCTACGTGGGCACGATCATCGGCGCGGTCGCGGGCTTCCTCCTGTGCTTCGTCGCCTCGGCCAACCTCGTCGCGAACCCGTGGATCCGGTCGTCCGTCCGCCGCCTGCTCGAGTTCTCGCGCACCGTGCCGGAACTCGTCTTCGCGCTGATCTTCGTGATCGCCTTCGGCCTCGGCCCGGTCCCGGGCGTGCTGGCGCTGGCGATCCACACGATGGGCGCGCTGGGCAAGCAGTTCTACGAAGTGGTCGAGAACATCGACATGAAGCCGGTGGAGGGCGTGTCCTCGACCGGGGCCAGCTGGGCCATGACGGTGCGCTTCGCCGTCGTGCCGCAGGTGCTGTCGGGCTTCCTCAGCTACGCGCTCGTCCGGTTCGAGGTGAACGTGCGCGGCGCCGCCGTCATGGGCTTCGTCGGCGCGGGCGGCATCGGGCAGGACCTGCTCGAGGCGATCCGCAAGTTCTACTATTCCGACGTGTCGGCGCTCCTCGTCATGATCATCGCGACCGTCGTGATCATCGACCTGATCAGCGAGCGCCTGCGTCACAGGCTCCTGTCGATGGAGAGCGCGCGATGACCGCCCGTGTCGCAGAAGGTCCGCTCGGCCGGCAGGCGCGCCAGCGCCGCGCCGAACTCGAAGGACGCTATCCGGAGATTTTCAGCCCGCCGCTCCTGAGCCGCGCGATCGTCCTCGCACTCCTCGGCGCGGCGCTCGCCCTCTTCCTGTTCGGCTTCTGGCAGCTGGGCTTCTCGTTCGGGCGGATGTGGCGCGGGCTCGGCCGGCTCGGCGATTTCATCCCGCTGATGTTCCCGCCGAACCCGGAGACCTGGGCGCGGACGGAGATGTATCTCTGGTCGCTGGCCGAGACGATGGCGATCGCCTTCCTCGGCACCGTGGGCGCCGCGATCCTCGCCTTCCCCTTGTCCCTGTTCGCGGCGAAGACGGTCGTGCGCTCCTGGGTCCTGCGCTGGCCGACGCGGCGCCTGTTCAATTCGGTCAGCGGCGTCGACACGCTGATCTGGGCGCTCATCTGGATCAACGTCGTGGGGCTCGGCCCCTTCGCCGGCGTGCTCGCGGTGATGACGTCCGACATCGGCGCGCTCGGCCGCCTCTTCTCCGAGGCGTTGGAGGCGGCGGACCGGAAGGCGGTGGACGGCGTGACCTCGACCGGCGGGGGCCCGGTCTCCCGCGTCCGCTTCGGCATCATCCCGCAGGTTCTGCCGGTGATGGCGAGCCAGGTGCTCTATTTCTTCGAGTCGAACACCCGCTCGGCAACGATCATCGGCATCGTCGGCGCGGGCGGCATCGGCGCACACCTGTCCGAGCAGATCCGCATCCTCGAATGGCAGCAGGTGTCGTTCCTCGTGATCCTGATCCTGGTGACGGTCGCGGCGATCGATTGGGTGTCGGGCAAGCTGCGCTTCGCCATCATGGGCCGGGCGCCGGCCGGGGCGGCGGCTTGAGGGGCGCCCGGTGGGCGTCAGCCGCCGGGTTCGAACACGATCTGCACCCGGTTGGCGGCGAACCGCGCGACCCCGTGTTCCAGCGGCCGCCCGTCGGGGTCGACGTTCAGGCTCTCGGCGACGATCAGCGGCACGGTCCGCGGCATCTCCAGCCGCTCCCGCTCCTCGGGCGTCGCCGCCCGGGCCGTCACCGTGGTCCGGCGGCGGGTGTAGTCGGGCACGCCCAGGCGCCGCAGCGCCCGGGTGATCGACCCCTCCTCGAGGTAGACGTCGGCGAGGGTCGGGAAGCGGACGCCGGAGAAGCCGTGGCGCCCGAGCGTGACCGGCAGCCCGTCGACCCGGGAGAGGATCTCCAGCACCACCAGCGGGGCGCCCTCGCGCAGGTCGAGGGCCGCCGCCGCGGCGGCGCCGGCCGGCTCGACCGTCGCGGCGACCAGCTCGCCCTGGCCGCGCCGCGCCTGCCGCGCGACGAGGTCGGTGAAGCGCACCCGGTCGCCGAGGCGGTAGTCGTAGAGCGTGTCGGCCGTGACGAACGTGCCCCGGCCCTGCTCGACGCGGACGAGCCCGCGGTCCTCCAGCGTCTGCACCGCGCGGCGCACCGTGTGCCGGTTCACGCCGAATCGCGTCGCGAGGTCGCCCTCGGTCGGCAGCCGCTCGCTCGGGCGCAGGGCGTTCGAGGCGATCTCCCCGGCCAGCGCCTCCGCGATCTGCTTCCAAAGCGCCACGCCGCTTCCCCGTGCGACGGTCATGAGCCGGGTCCGTCACGAAAGTTTCAAATGCGCACGGCTTTACTGTCGACGGGCCCGGTCGTATGGTCAAGGCGAATTAGACGTCTAGACGTTTAGAGGGGATGCGGTGACCGTTCCGCGCAACGACGTCCCGACCGGGACCGAAGCACGGCGTCGCTGGATGGGCCTTCTGGCCCGCGGCGCGACCGAGCGTCTGGAATCCGTCTGGGCCGCGCTGCCGGACGCGCCGGCCTACGACCGCCTGCGCGGGCCGGAGATCGGCCTCGTCATGCTGCGCGGCCGGGCCGGCGGCACCGGCGCCCGCTTCAACGTCGGCGAGATGCCGGTGACGCGCTGCACCGTGCGGCTTGCCGATGGCCGCGTCGGCCACGGCTGGATCCAGGGCCGCGACCGGCGCAAGGCGGAACTCGCCGCCGCCTTCGACGCGCTCCTCCAGGACGACGAGGCCCGGGCGGGGCTGGAGGCGTCGCTCCTCGCCCCCATCGCCGCCGATCTCGACGGCGCCCACGCCGCCGCCGCGCGCAAGGCCGCGGCGACGCGCGTGGAATTCTTCACCCTCGTCCGTGGGGACAACCCGAAATGACCGGCCTCGCCCCCGGCTTCGCCGATCCCGTCCACGACGCGCAGGCGGCGTTCCGCGGCGTGCTCGACGCCCTGTCCACGCCCGCTCGGATCGTGACCCTCGCGGCGCCGCCCGCGGTGCCGGCCCCGCTGATGCCGGCGACGGTCGCGCTCTGCCTCACGCTGGTGGATTACGAGACGCCGCTCTGGCTCGACGGGCCGGCGGCGGCGGCGGACGGGTTCCTGCGCTTCCACTGCGGCTGCCCGATCGCGGCGTCGCCGGCCGACGCCCGGTTCGCCGTGGTGACCGACCCGCTGGCGATGCCGGGCCTGCACGAGTTCGCGCCGGGCGAGGATCTCTACCCGGATCGGTCGGCGACGCTGTTGGTGCAGGTCGCGGGCTTCGGCGAGGGGCGGGCGCTGCGCCTGACCGGCCCCGGAATCCGCGGATCGGCCGAACTGCGCGTCGCCGGCCTGCCGGACGGGTTCGCCGCGGCCTGGGCCGACAATGCGACGCTCTACCCGCTGGGGGTGGACGTCGTCCTCGTGGCGGGCGACCGGGTGGTCGGCCTGCCGCGGACCGTGCGGATGGAGGGCTGAGGCCATGTACGTCGCCGTCAAGGGCGGGGAACGGGCGATCGATGCCGCCCACGCCTGGCTGGCCGAGGTGCGCCGGGGCGACCCGTCGGTGCCCGAACTCTCCCTCGCCCAGATCCGGGAGCAGATGGCCATCGCCGTCCACCGGGTGATGACCGAGGGTTCGCTCGCCGACCCGGACCTCGCCGCACTCGCCGTCAAGCAGGCCCGCGGCGACCTCGTGGAGGCGATCTTCCTCCTGCGCGCCTATCGCACGACGCTGCCGCGGTTCGGGAACGCGGTCCCCTTCGACACGGGCCGGATGGCCGTGCGACGCCGCGTCTCGGCGACCTACAAGGACCTGCCGGGTGGGCAGGTGCTGGGCCCCACCTTCGACTACACCCACCGCCTGCTCGACTTCGCGCTGGCGGCCGGGGGCGTCGATCCGCCCGCCGCCCCGGAGGCGCCGGCGGCGGTCGAGCCGATGGCGAGCGTCGCCGGCATCCTCGACCACGAGGGGCTGATGGAGCCCGAACGGGCGGACGAGGCCGGGTCGGAGCCCTTCGACCTGACGCGCGAGCCGATGGGCTTTCCCGCCGGGCGCGACCAGCGCCTCCAGGCGCTGGTGCGCGGGGACGAGGGGTTCGTTCTGGCGCTGGGCTATTCCACCCAGCGCGGCTTCGGCGGCACGCACCCGTTCGTCGGCGAGGTCCGGATGGGCGAGGTTCCGGTGGAGGTGGAGATCCCCGAACTCGGCTTCGCGGTCGAGATCGGCGCGGTCACGCTGACCGAATGCCAGATGGTGAACCAGTTCCGCGGCACCGCCGAGACCGGCCCGCGCTTCACCCGCGGCTACGGCCTCGCCTTCGGGGAGAGCGAGCGCAAGGCCATGGGCATGGCGCTGGTCGACCGGGCGCTCAGGGCCGAGGAGCTGGGCGAGCGGGCGATCCACCCGGCCCAGGACGAGGAGTTCGTGCTGATGCACGCCGACAACGTCGAGGCGTCGGGCTTCGTGCAGCACCTGAAGCTGCCGCACTACGTCGACTTCCAGGCCGATCTGGATCTGGTCCGCCGCCTGAAGGCGGAATGGGAGGCCCGCCGCGCCACGCCGCCCGCCGAGGGCCTGAAGGAGGCCGCCGAATGACTGCCGCGACGCTTCCGCCGGCCGCGATCGACCCGGCCTACAACTTCGGCTATCTCGACGAGCAGACGAAGCGGATGATCCGCCGGGCCATCCTGAAGGCCGTGGCGATCCCGGGATATCAGGTGCCGTTCGGCAGCCGGGAGATGCCGCTTCCCTACGGCTGGGGCACCGGCGGCATCCAGGTGACGGCGTCGGTCATCGGGGGCGCGGACGTTCTCAAGGTGATCGACCAGGGGGCGGACGACACGACCAACGCCGTCTCCATCCGAAAGTTCTTCCGCCGCGTGGCCGGCGTCGCGACGACCGAGGACACGGCCGCGGCGACCATCATCCAGACCCGCCACCGCATCCCCGAGCGACCGCTGGCCGAGGGGCAGATCCTCGTCTATCAGGTCCCGATCCCGGAACCGCTGCGCTTCCTCGAGCCGCGCGAGACCGAGACGCGCAAGATGCACGCCTGGGCCGAGTACGGGCTGATGCACGTGCGCCTCTACGAGGACATCGCCCGCTATGGCGAGATCGCGACCACCTACAGCTATCCGGTGCTGGTGAACGGGCGGCACGTGATGTCGCCCTCGCCGATCCCGAAGTTCGACAATCCGAAGATGGAGATGAACCCGGCGCTCCAGCTGTTCGGCGCGGGGCGGGAGAAGCGCATCTACGCCGTCCCACCCTGGACGCGCGTGAAGAGCCTCGACTTCGAGGACCATCCCTTCACCGTCCAGCGGTGGGAGGAGCCCTGCGGCCTGTGCGGCGCCACCGACAGCTACCTCGACGAGGTCGTCCTCGACGACAGGGGTGCGAAGATGTTCGTCTGCTCCGACAGCCACCACTGCGAGGAGCGCCGGGCGGCCGGGCACCGCGGACCCATGGCGGGGGAGCCGCCGGGGTACGTCACCGAAGGGGAGGGCACGCCATGACCGCCGCCTTCTCCCTTCCCGACGCGCCCGCCAACGACCGCGCCCGCCCACTGCTGGTCGCCGAACGGGTGACGAAATCCTACGGCGAGGTGGTCGGCTGCCGCGACGTCTCGCTCGCGATCCACCCCGGCGAAGTGCTGGGCATCGTGGGGGAGAGCGGGTCGGGCAAGACCACGCTGCTCAAGGTGCTCTCCGCCCGCATGGCCCCCAATGCCGGCACCGTCTCGTTCGACGCCGGCGGGCGCGGGCTCGCCGACGTCTACGCCATGGCGGAACCGGCCCGGCGCGCGCTGATGCGCACCGAATGGGGCATCGTCCACCAGGACCCGCGGGACGGACTGCGGATGCATGTCTCCGCCGGCGGCAACGTGGCCGAGCGGCTGATGGGCACGGGTGCGCGCTCCTACGCCGACATGCGGGCCGAGGCGGCGGCGTGGCTCGGCCGCGTCGAACTCGACGTCGGCCGCATGGACGACCTGCCGCGCCGCTTCTCCGGCGGCATGCGCCAGCGGGTGCAGCTCGCCCGCAACCTCGTCACGCGCCCGCGCCTCCTGTTCATGGACGAGCCGACGGGCGGCCTCGACGTCTCGGTGCAGGCGCGCCTGCTGGATCTCATCCGCGAGTTGGTGCGCGACCTCGGCATCGCGGCGATCGTGGTCACCCACGACATCGCGGTGGTGCGCCTGCTGGCCGACCGGCTCCTCGTCATGCACCGCGGCGAGGCGGTGGAGCACGGGTTGACCGACCAGGTGCTCGACGACCCGCAGCACCCCTATACCCAGCTCCTCGTCTCCTCGGTGATGACGGCATGACGACCCCGCTCCTCCACGCCGAAGGGCTGTCCAAGACCTTCGTGCTGCACACCCAGGGCGGCGTGCGGATCCCCGTGTTCGACGCGCTCGACCTGATCGTCACGGCCGGCGAGTGCGTCTGCCTCGACGGCCCGTCGGGGGCGGGCAAGTCGACGCTGATGCGCTGCCTCTACGCCAACTATCGCCCGGCGTCCGGGCGCGTGCGGGTGATGCACCGGGGCGACTGGGCCGACCTGACGGGGGCCGAGCCCTGGCGCCAGCTGGAAATCCGGCGCGAGACGGTCGGCTACGTCAGCCAGTTCCTGCGCGTCATCCCCCGCGTTCCGGCGATCGAGGTGGTGATGGAGCCGGCTCGCGCCCGCGGCGTGCCGGCCGCCGTGGCGCGCGACCGCGCCGCCGACCTGCTGGCCCGCCTGCGCATCCCCGAGCGGCTCTGGTCGCTGGCGCCCGCCACCTTCTCGGGCGGGGAGCAGCAGCGGGTGAACATCGCCCGCGGCCTGATCGCCGAACACCCGATTCTGCTGGTCGACGAGCCGACGGCCTCGCTCGACGCCGCCAACCGTGCGACGGTGGTGGCGCTGATTCGGGCGCGCAAGGCGGCCGGGGCGGCGGTGGTCGGCATCTTTCACGACGCCGAGGTGCGCGGCCTTCTGGCCGACCGCGGCTTCGACGTCGCCCTGCGGAGGGTCGCGGCGTGATCGGCGGGGCGGGCGAGTTCATCCTGACCAACGCCCGCGTGGTGCTGGACGACCGCGTCGTCGACGGCACGGTCCACGTGGCCGGCGGGATCGTCCGCGCGGTCGACGCGGGGTCGAGCCGCGTGCCTTGGGCGATCGACTGCGCCGGCGACCATCTGCTGCCGGGCCTGATCGACATCCACACCGACAACATTGAGAAGCACATCGAGCCGCGCGCCCGCGTGCTCTGGGACGGGATCGCCGCCGCCGTCGCCCACGATGCGGTCGTGACGGCGGCCGGGATCACCACCGTGTTCGACAGCGTGTCGGTGGGAGAGGGGATCGCGATCCCCGGCCGGCCGGAGATGCTGGCCCCCATGGTCGAGGGCGTCCGCGGGGCGGCGGCGCTCGGCCTGCTGCGGGTGGACCACCGGCTGCACCTGCGCTGCGAGGTGATCGACCCGGCCGTCCTCGGCCTGTTCGAGCGGTGGGTGGACGACCCCCTCGTCCGTCTCGTCTCGGTGATGGACCACGCGCCCGGCCATCGGCAGACGCCGGACGTGCAGAAATGGCGCGAGGCGTACCGGACCCACTACCGGATCTCCATGGAGGTGGTGGACGCCCACCTCGAGACCGCGATCGCGAATTCGCGCACGATCGGCCCCGTGAACCGCGCGCGGATCGCGGCGGCCTGCCGCGCGCGCGGGCTGCCGCTGGCCAGCCACGACGACGAGACCGAGGCCCATGTCGCCGAGGCCGCCGAGGCGGGCGTCGTCCTGTCGGAGTTCCCGACGACGCTGGCGGCCGCCGCGGCGGCGCACCGGCACGGGC
>CANGXM010000038.1 GCA_947457845.1 Rhodospirillales bacterium
CAGGTTCTGGCGAAGCCGGGCACGATCACGCCGCACACCAAGTTCAAGGCCGAGACCTACATCCTGACCAAGGAGGAGGGCGGCCGCCACACGCCGTTCTTCTCGAACTACCGTCCGCAGTTCTACTTCCGCACGACGGACGTGACGGGCCAGGTGGTGCTTCCCGAGGGCACCGAGATGGTGATGCCGGGCGACAACATCTCGATCGAGGTGCACCTGATCGCGCCGATCGCCATGGACGAGGGCCTGCGCTTCGCCATCCGCGAGGGCGGTCGCACCGTCGGCGCCGGCGTCGTCGCAAAGATCATCGAGTAAGGGGATCAACGAAGGGGTCGATTAAGCCGGGCGTCGCGTCTATGATGCGTGCTCGGCCGAAGGAGCGTAGCTCAATTGGTAGAGCACCGGTCTCCAAAACCGGGGGTTGTGGGTTCGAGCCCCGCCGCTCCTGCCATCCTCGCGATGGCACGGCCGCCGATGGTCCGAGACGCGCGTTGAGATGAAGGGAGAAGGCGCCGGGTCACGACCGGCGCCGCTTGACGTTATGACGAGACCCAGTCCCGCCGAGTTCTTCCGTGAGGTCCGCCGCGAGGCCGCCAAGGTCACGTGGCCGACGCGCAAGGAAACGCTCGTCACCACCGGCATGGTGTTCGTGATGGTGATCCTCGCGGCGATCTTCTTCCTCGTCGTCGACCAGATCATCGCTGTCGTCGTGCAGACGATCCTCGGCATCAGGGCCTGACCGCGATGACCATGCGCTGGTATGTCGTCCACGTGTACTCGAACTTCGAGCGGAAGGTCGCCGACGCGATCCGCGAGAAGGCCGCCCAGAAGGGCCTTGAGGACCGGTTCGAGCAGATCCTCGTCCCGACCGAGGAGGTCGTCGAGGTCCGTCGCGGCACGAAGTACAATACCGAGCGGAAGTTCTTCCCCGGTTACGTGCTGGCCAAGATGGACCTGACCGACGAGACTTGGCACCTCGTCAAGAACACCCCCAAGGTCACAGGCTTCCTCTCCTCGGCCGGCAAGCCCGTGCCGATCACGGAGAAGGAGGCCGATCGGATCATGCGGCAGGTCCAGGAGGGCATCGAGCGGCCCAAGCCGTCGATCACCTTCGAGATCGGCGACGCAGTCAAGGTCAAGGACGGCCCGTTCGAGAGCTTCACCGGCACGGTGGAGGAGGTCGACGAGGAGAAGTCGCGGATCAAGGTCGCGGTCTCCATCTTCGGCCGCTCGACTCCGGTCGAGCTTGAGTACACCCAGGTCGAGCGGGTTTGACCCGCCGGCGGAACGGACGGGTCCGGCAGTTCGTGCTGGACTTCCGTCCGCCCGCCCTCTATATGCACGTCCCTTCGAGCGGGAGGCCCGGCCAGGGCCGTACGAACCGCGAAGCCCCGTGGCCGGACCCTCCTGCCACGCCCAGAGGTGAGTGAGCCATGGCGAAGAAGATCGTCGGCACGATCAAGCTGCAGGTGGGCGCCGCTAAGGCGAACCCCTCGCCCCCGATCGGCCCCGCGCTCGGTCAGCGCGGCCTGAACATCATGGAATTCTGCAAGCAGTTCAACGCGCGGACCCAGGGCATGGAGCCCGGGATGCCGATTCCGGTCGTCATCACGGCCTTTTCGGACCGCAGCTTTATCTTCGAGACGAAGACTCCGCCGAATTCCTACTTCCTGAAGAAGGCGGCCGGCATCGACAAGGGCTCGCAGACCACCGGCAAGGGTCCGACCATCGGCAAGGTCACGATGGATCAGGTGCGCGAGATCGCGAAGGCGAAGATGAAGGACCTGAACGCCCACGACGAGGACGCCGCGATGCGGATGATCGTCGGTTCGGCGCGTTCGATGGGCCTCCAGGTGGTGGAGTAAGTCATGGCGGGTCTGAGCAAGCGACAGAAGGCGGCCTACGCCAGGATCGACCGCGAGGCGTTCTACTCGGTCGAGGATGCCGTCGGCACGGTGAAGGGCAACGCCACCGCCAAGTTCGACGAGACGATCGAGATCTCTATGAACCTTGGCATCGACCCGCGCCATGCCGACCAGATGGTCCGCGGCGTGGTGCAGCTGCCCAACGGCACCGGCAAGACGGTCCGCGTCGCGGTGTTCGCCCGCGGCGCGAAGGCTGACGAGGCGCTGGCCGCCGGGGCCGACGTCGTCGGCGCCGACGACCTCGCCGACAAGATCCAGGCCGGCCAGATCGACTTCGACCGCTGCATCGCGGCGCCCGACATGATGGGCATCGTGGGCAAGCTCGGAAAGATCCTCGGTCCCCGTGGCCTGATGCCGAACCCGCGCCTCGGCACCGTGACGCCGGACGTCGCGGGTGCCATCAAGGCGGCCAAGGGCGGTTCGGTCGAGTTCCGCGCCGAGAAGGCGGGCATCGTCCACGCCGGCGTCGGCAAGGCGAGCTTCTCCGCCGAGGCGCTGACCGAGAACGTCCGCGCCTTCGTGCAGGCGATCGTCCGCGCGAAGCCGGCGGGCGCCAAGGGCACCTACATCAACAAGGTGAGCCTCAGCTCCACCATGGGGCCGGGCGTCAAGCTCGACCTCGTGCAGCTGCAGCAGCAGGCCGCCCACTGACGTGATCCGCCGCGGCCCGGGCGACCGGGCCGCGGCGTCAGGACGTCGCCGGAAACGGCGGCGTCCGCCCCTGTCCGAGACTGCAGGCGCCGGTTTCCGGCTTAATGGTCCTGCATAGACGGGAGGTCAACCGGACATCGCCCGTCCGGTCCGCCGCAAGGGGGGCCGGACGGATCGTCGGCTTGAGCTTCTGGGACAGGTCCACCGGTTCCGCCGTCCACCGCCTTCGGGCGGGTGTCGACGGAGCCATGTGAGCAACGGGGCCCGGGGCGTCGGCGACGGCGGAACGGGCCCGGATGGTACGGAGACGATCCGTGGATCGCACCGAAAAAGCCGCCGCCATCGCAGCGCTCCATCGCACCCTCCAGGAGACGCAACTCGTGGTCGTCACCCACCAGCTGGGGCTGACGGTCGCCGAGGTGACGAACCTCCGGGGCAAGATGCGGGCTGCGGGCGCCGGCTTCAAAGTGACGAAGAACCGGCTCGCCCGCATCGCGCTCAAGGGCACGCAGTTCGAAGGGATCGACGACCTCTTCACCGGACCCACCGCAATCGCGTTCTCGCGCGATCCGGTGGCTGCGGCGAAGGTCGTCGCCGACTTCGCGAAGTCGAACGACAAGCTGCAGATCGTGGGCGCCGGCCTGGGGAACCAGGTCCTGAACGCCGAGGGCGTCAAGGCGCTCGCGACCCTGCCGTCGCTCGACCAGCTGCGGGCCCAGCTCATCGGCCTCATCAGCACGCCCGCGACGCGGATCGCCGGCGTGCTGCAGGCGCCGGGCGGGCAGATCGCGCGCGTGCTGTCGGCCTACGCCAACAAGGACGAGGCGGCCTGAGCCGTTCCCGTCCGCACCCAGACCTGAATCCAGACGTTCGAAATCGGAGCAATCCAAATGGCTGATCTGCACAAGCTGGTCGACGAGCTGTCGGCCCTGACCGTCATCGAGGCCGCCGAACTCTCCAAGATGCTCGAGGAGAAGTGGGGCGTCTCGGCCGCAGCGCCGGTCGCCGCCGCTGCCGCCGCCCCGGCCGCCGCCGCCGCCCCGGTCGAGGAGCAGACCGAGTTCACCGTGATCCTCGCCGAAGCCGGCGAGAAGAAGATCAACGTGATCAAGGAGGTGCGCGCCATCACCGGTCTCGGCCTGAAGGAGGCCAAGGACCTGGTCGAGGCCGCGCCGAAGGCGGTCAAGGAGGGCGTGTCCAAGGACGACGCCGCGAAGTTCAAGAAGCAGCTTGAAGAGGCCGGCGCGAAGGTCGATATTAAGTAAGACCGTCTTGCTGAGCGAAACGCGCGACATATTCACGCCGAACGGTGGCCGGCCCGGAAGGGCTCGCCGCCGAACGGTGGTTTTTGCCGTTTGAGGAGATGGGGTCCCGCCCCGGCGCCCGTGCGTCCGGAACGAGGCCCCGTCTTCGCATGGTTCTCAAGCGGACCGGCGGGGGCGCAC
This sequence comes from Rhodospirillales bacterium, assembly GCA_947457845.1. Taxonomy (GTDB): domain Bacteria; phylum Pseudomonadota; class Alphaproteobacteria; order Azospirillales; family Azospirillaceae; genus CANGXM01. The sequence goes on from CANGXM010000038.1 coordinate 4,022, forward strand.
GTGACCGGCGCCCCGGCCGTCGAGTTCGGGCCTGAGGTCAGAAGGGTGATCCATGGCGAAGTCGTTCACCGGCCGTAAGCGTGTGCGCATGAGCTTCGGGCGCATTCCGGAGGTCATCCGGATGCCGAACCTCATCGAGGTGCAGCGCAGCTCCTACGATCACTTCCTCCAGATGGACGTCCTGCACGACAGGCGGAAGAACGTCGGTCTGCAGGAGGTGTTCCGGTCGGTCTTTCCGATCAAGGACTTCTCCGAGCGCGCAATCCTCGATTTCGTGCGCTACGAACTCGAGCAGCCGAAGTACGACGTCGACGAGTGCCAGCAGCGCGGCATGACCTTCGCCGCGCCGCTGAAGGTGACCCTGCGCCTCACCGTCTTCGACATGGACGAGGACACGGGCCTGCGCTCGATCCGCGACATCAAGGAGCAGGACGTCTACATGGGCGACATGCCGCTCATGACGTCCAACGGCACCTTCGTCATCAATGGCACCGAACGTGTCATCGTCTCGCAGATGCACCGGTCGCCCGGCGTGTTCTTCGACCACGACAAGGGCAAGACCCACAGCTCGGGCAAGTACCTGTTCGCCGCCCGCGTCATCCCCTACCGCGGCAGCTGGCTCGACTTCGAGTTCGACGCCAAGGACCTGCTCTACGTGCGCATCGACCGCCGCCGGAAGCTGCCGGCGACGACGCTGCTCTACGCGCTCGACGGCAAGGAGACGGAGGAGCTGCGGGCCGCCCGCGCCGCCGACGGCAAGCAACTGCAGCCCTACGAGGCGCAGGGCATGGCGAAGGAGGAGATCCTCTCCACCTTCTACGGCGTCGTCACCTACGACCGGTCCGACAAGGGCTGGATGACCCAGTTCGACGCCGACCGCATGAAGGGCGTCAAGATCACCAGCGACCTGATCGACGCGGCCACCGGCGCGGTCGTCGCCGAGGCGGGCACGAAGATCACCCCGCGCCTCGCCCGCAAGTTGGTCGACCAGGGGCTGAAGGAGCAGCTGGTCCCCGACCAGGACCTGATCGGCCGCTATCTGGCCGTCGACGTCATCAACGAAGACAACGGCGAGGTCCTCTTCGAGGCCGGCGACGAGATCACCCAGAGCATGCTCGACAAGCTGGTGAAGGCCGGCTTCCAGCAGCTCCCTGTGCTGGCGATCGACCACATCAACGTCGGCGCGTACCTGCGCAACACGATGGCGGCGGACCGCAACGCCAGCCGCGAGGACGCGCTCATCGACATCTACCGGGTCATGCGCCCGGGCGAGCCGCCGACCCTTGAGTCGGCCGAGGCGCTCTTCAAGGGCCTGTTCTTCGATCTGGAGCGCTACGACCTCTCGGCCGTCGGCCGCGTGAAGATGAACGCGCGCCTGAACATCCAGACCGACGATCAGGTGCGCATCCTGCGCAAGGAGGACGTCCTCCTCATCCTGAAGGTCCTGCTCGAGCTGAAGGACGGCCGCGGCGAGGTCGACGACATCGACCACCTCGGCAACCGTCGCGTCCGGTCGGTCGGCGAGCTGATGGAGAACCAGTACCGTGTCGGCCTGCTGCGCATGGAGCGGGCGATCCGGGAGCGCATGTCGTCGGTCGACATCGACACCGTGATGCCGCACGACCTCATCAACGCGAAGCCGGCGGCGGCGGCGGTGCGCGAGTTCTTCGGCTCCTCGCAGCTGTCCCAGTTCATGGACCAGACGAACCCCCTGTCGGAGATCACGCACAAGCGCCGCCTCTCGGCGCTCGGTCCCGGCGGCCTGACGCGCGAGCGTGCGGGCTTCGAGGTCCGCGACGTGCACACGACCCACTACGGCCGGATCTGCCCGATCGAGACACCGGAAGGCCCGAACATCGGCCTGATCAACTCGCTCGCCACCTATGCCCGGGTGAACCAGTACGGCTTCATCGAGAGCCCGTACCGGAAGGTGATCGACGGCAAGGTGTCGGATCAGGTCATCTACCTCTCGGCCATGGAGGAGGGGCGCTATACGGTCGCGCAGGCGAACGCGGCGCTCGCCGCCGACATGAGCTTCGCCGACGAGCTGGTCTCCTCGCGCAAGGCGGGCGAGTACATCCTCTCCCGGCCGGAACACATCGACCTCATCGACGTGTCGCCCAAGCAGATCGTGTCGGTGGCCGCGGCGCTGATCCCGTTCCTCGAGAACGACGACGCGAACCGCGCGCTCATGGGCTCGAACATGCAGCGGCAGGCGGTCCCGCTCATCCGCGCCGACGCGCCCCTCGTGGGCACCGGCATGGAGGCGACGGTCGCGCGGGATTCGGGTGCCACCATCGTCGCGCGCCGCGCCGGCATCGTCGATCAGGTGGATGCCACCCGCATCGTGGTCCGCTCGACCGAGGACCAGGAGGCGTCGACCCAGGGCGTCGACATCTACAAGCTGCTGAAGTTCCAGCGCTCGAACCAAAACACCTGCATCAACCAGCGCCCGCTGGTGACGGTGGGCGACCGGGTCGAGCGGGGCGACATCATCGCCGACGGTCCGTCGACGGAGCTTGGCGAGCTCGCCCTTGGCCGGAACGTGCTCTGCGCGTTCATGCCGTGGAACGGCTACAACTTCGAGGACTCGATCCTCATCAACGAACGCATCGTCAAGGACGACGTCTTCACCTCGATCCACATCGAGGAGTTCGAGGTGATGGCCCGCGACACCAAGCTGGGCCAGGAGGAAATCACCCGCGACATCCCGAACGTCGGCGAGGAGGCCCTCAAGAACCTCGACGAGGCGGGCATCGTCTACATCGGCGCCGAGGTGAAGCCCGGTGACATTCTCGTCGGCAAGGTGACGCCCAAGGGCGAGAGCCCGATGACGCCGGAGGAGAAGCTGCTCCGCGCCATCTTCGGCGAGAAGGCGTCCGACGTCCGCGACACCTCGCTCCGGCTGCCGCCGGGCGTGTCGGGCACGATCGTCGAGGTGCGGGTCTTCTCGCGTCGCGGCGTCGACAAGGACGAGCGCGCGATGCAGATCGAGCGCGCGGAGATCGAGCGTCTCGCCAAGGACCGCGACGACGAGCGGAAGATCCTGGAGCGCAGCTACTACGGCCGCCTCAAGGAGCTTCTGATGGGTCAGGTGCCGACGGCTGGCCCGAAGGGCTTCCGCACCGGCGGCGGCCCGCTCGGCGACGTCGACCTCCAATCCTTCACCCAGGGCCAGTGGCGCCAGATCGTCGTCGCCGACGACGCGGTGATGGAGCGCGTCGAGGGCCTGGGCCGTGTCTTCGACGAGGCGGTCGAGAAGCTTCAGGAGCGCTTCGAGAACAAGGTCGAGAAGCTGCAGCGCGGCGACGAGCTGCCGCCCGGCGTCATGAAGATGGTCAAGGTCTTCGTGGCGGTGAAGCGCAAGCTCCAGCCCGGCGACAAGATGGCGGGGCGCCACGGCAACAAGGGCGTCATCTCGCGCATCATGCCGCAGGAGGACATGCCGTACCTCGAGGACGGCACGCCGGTCGACCTCGTGCTCAACCCGCTCGGCGTGCCGAGCCGGATGAACGTCGGCCAGATCCTCGAGACCCACCTCGGCTGGGCCGCCAACGGCCTGGGCCAGCAGATCGCGGCGGTCGCCGACCGGTATCTCGCCCAGGTCCGGCGCGAGAAGGACGGCACCGACACGATGGTCGAGCTGCGCGACAAGCTGAAGGACGTCTACGGGGAGAAGGTCTTCGAGGAGACGATCTCCGACCTGTCCGACGGCGAGGTGATGGAACTCGCCGGCAACCTCCGCAAGGGCGTGCCCTTCGCGACGCCGGTGTTCGACGGCGCGCGGGAGGACGACATCGTCCGCATGCTGGAGAAGGCCAACCGGGACCGGTCGGGCCAGGTCAAGCTCACCGACGGCCGCACCGGCGAGGCCTTCGACCGCAAGGTCACCGTCGGCTACATCTACATGCTGAAGCTGCACCACCTCGTGGACGACAAGATCCACGCGCGGTCCATCGGCCCCTACAGCCTCGTCACGCAGCAGCCGCTGGGTGGCAAGGCCCAGTTCGGCGGCCAGCGCTTCGGCGAGATGGAGGTCTGGGCGCTTGAGGCCTACGGTGCCGCCTACACGCTCCAGGAGATGCTGACCGTGAAGTCGGACGACGTGTCCGGCCGCACCAAGGTCTACGAGGCGGTCGTCCGCGGCGACGACAACTTCGAGGCCGGCATCCCCGAGAGCTTCAACGTGCTGGTCAAGGAGCTCCGCTCCCTCGGCCTGAACGTCGAACTCGGGCAGCGCTCCTACTGATCGTCTGTGGTTGACCCGTCGGTTCCGGGACGCCGGGACCGACGGGCAAGGGTTCGGGGCGGACGCGCCCCTGTGAGGGAATCCCTCTCCCCGGGAGACACTCGATGAACGAGTTGATGAACATCTTCGGCCAGGTTCAGGGCCCGCAGAGCTTCGATCAGATCCGGATCTCCATCGCGAGTCCCGAGCAGATCCGTGCCTGGTCGTTCGGCGAGATCAAGAAGCCGGAGACCATCAACTACCGCACCTTCAAGCCCGAACGTGACGGCCTGTTCTGCGCGCGCATCTTCGGTCCGATCAAGGACTACGAGTGCCTGTGCGGCAAGTACAAGCGGATGAAGTACCGCGGCATCATCTGCGAGAAGTGCGGCGTCGAGGTCACCCTGTCGAAGGTCCGCCGCGAGCGGATGGGTCACATCGAACTCGCCTCGCCCGTCGCGCACATCTGGTTCCTCAAGAGCCTGCCGAGCCGGATCGGTCTTCTCGTCGACATGACGCTGAAGGATCTGGAGCGGGTGCTCTATTTCGAGAACTATGTCGTGGTCGAGCCTGGCCTGACGTCGCTCAAGAACAACCAGCTCCTGAACGAGGACGACTACATCCGCGCTCAGGAGGAGTTCGGCGACGACGCCTTCGAGGCGATGATCGGCGCCGAGGCGTTGGAGCGTCTCCTTTCCCGGCTCGACCTGGAGCAGGAGAAGATCCGCTGCCGTGACGATCTGCGCGACACCAACTCCGAGGCCAAGCGCAAGAAGCTGGTCAAGCGCCTGAAGCTGCTCGAGAACTTCATCGACAGCGGCTCGCGCCCGGAATGGATGATCCTGCGCGTCATCCCGGTCATTCCGCCCGAGCTGCGCCCGCTGGTGCCGCTGGACGGCGGCCGGTTCGCGACGTCGGACCTGAACGACCTCTACCGGCGCGTCATCAACCGCAACAACCGCCTGAAGCGCCTGATCGAGCTCAAGGCGCCGGACATCATCGTGCGCAACGAGAAGCGCATGCTGCAGGAGTCGGTCGACGCGCTGTTCGACAACGGCCGTCGCGGGCGTGTCATCACGGGTGCGAACAAGCGTCCGCTGAAGTCACTGTCCGACATGCTGAAGGGCAAGCAGGGCCGGTTCCGGCAGAACCTGCTGGGCAAGCGCGTCGACTATTCGGGCCGTTCGGTCATCGTCGTCGGGCCGGAGCTGAAGCTCCACCAGTGCGGCCTGCCGAAGAAGATGGCACTCGAGCTGTTCAAGCCGTTCATCTACCACAAGCTCGAACTCTACGGTTACGCCTCCACCATCAAGGCCGCGAAGCGGATGGTGGAGAAGGAGCGTCCCGAGGTGTGGGACATCCTCGAGGAGGTCATCCGCGAGCACCCGGTCATGCTGAACCGGGCGCCGACGCTGCATCGGCTCGGCATCCAGGCGTTCGAGCCGACCCTGATCGAGGGCAAGGCGATCCAGCTTCACCCGCTGGTCTGCACCGCCTTCAACGCGGACTTCGACGGCGACCAGATGGCGGTGCACGTGCCGCTTTCGCTGGAGGCGCAGCTCGAAGCCCGCGTGCTCATGATGTCGACCAACAACATCCTGAGCCCCGCAAACGGCAAGCCGATCATCGTGCCGAGCCAGGACATCGTCCTCGGGCTCTACTACATCACGCTCGACCGCGCCGGCGAGCAGGGCGAGGGCATGGCCTTCGTCGACATCGGCGAGATCGAGCACGCGCTGGCCGAGAAGAAGGTCTCGCTGCACGCTCGTGTGAAGGCGCGCTATCACACGATCGACAACGACGGGAAGCCGATCGTCCAGCGCGTCGACACCACGCCGGGCCGGATGCTCCTGTCGGAGATCCTGCCGCGCAACAAGAACGTCCCCTTCGCGCTGATCAACCGTCTGCTGACGAAGAAGGACATTTCGAACGTCATCGACGCCGTCTACCGCCACTGCGGCCAGAAGGAGACGGTGATCTTCGCCGACCGGCTGATGAAGCTCGGCTTCGGCCACGCCTGCCGCGCCGGCATTTCGTTCGGCAAGGACGACCTGATCATCCCCGCGACCAAGGGCAAGCACGTCGCCGACGCGCAGGCCAAGGTCAAGGAGTTCGAGCAGCAGTACAACGACGGCCTGATCACCCAGGGCGAGAAGTACAACAAGGTCGTCGACGTCTGGCAGGAGTGCACGGACCGGGTCGCGACCGACATGATGAAGGTCATTCAGGAGACCGCGGTGAAGCCGGGCGTCCCGGTCAATGCGGTCTACATGATGGCCCACTCGGGCGCCCGCGGCTCGCCGGCCCAGATCAAGCAGCTGGCCGGCATGCGCGGCCTGATGGCCAAGCCGTCGGGCGAGATCATCGAGACGCCGATCATCGCCAACTTCAAGGAAGGCCTGTCGGTGCTGGAGTACTTCAACTCCACGCACGGTGCGCGAAAGGGTCTGGCCGACACGGCGCTGAAGACCGCGAACTCGGGCTACCTGACCCGCCGTCTGGTGGACGTGGCCCAGGACGCGATCATCATCGAGGACGATTGCGGCACGCGCAACGGCCTCACCGTGAAGGCGGTGATCGAGGGTGGCGAGGTCATCGCTCCGCTGTCCGAGCGCATCCTCGGCCGGTCGGCCTCGGTCGACGTGGTGGACCCCCTGTCGGGCCACATCATCATCGGCGCCGGCGAGCTGATCGAGGAGGACATCGTCGACGCCATCGAGAAGGCGGGCATCGACAGCGTCGTCATCCGCTCGGTCCTCACCTGCGACACCAAGACCGGCGTGTGCGCACGCTGCTACGGGCGTGATCTCGCCCGCGGCACGCTCGTCAACTCCGGCGAGGCGGTGGGCGTCATCGCGGCGCAGTCGATCGGCGAGCCGGGCACCCAGCTCACGATGCGCACCTTCCACATCGGCGGTGCGGCGCAGCGCGGGGCCGAGCAGTCGTCGGTGGAGGCGGCGTTCGACGCCAAGGTCCAGGTCAAGAACCGAAACGTGGTCATCAACTCGTCCGGCACGCCGGTGGTGATGGCGCGGAACACCGAACTGGTCCTGGTCGACGACCAGGGCCGCGAGAAGGCCCGCCACCGCGTACCCTACGGAACCAAGCTGCTTGCCGACGAGGGCGCCGCGGTCACGAAGGGCCAGCGCCTGGCGGAGTGGGATCCCTACACGCTCCCGATCATCACGGAGCGGGAGGGCGTGGCGCACTATGGCGATCTCGTCGAGGGCGTCTCGATCCGCGAGGTGATGGACGAGGCGACGGGCATCAGCTCCAAGGTGGTCATCGACTGGCGCCAGCAGCCCCGCGGCAATGATCTGAAGCCGCGGATCACCCTGCACGACGCCCAGGGCAACCCGGTGAAGCTGCCGAACGGGCTCGAGGCGCGCTACTACCTGTCGGTGGACGCCATCCTGTCGGTGGAGAACGGCACGCCGGTGAAGGCCGGCGACGTGCTGGCCCGCATCCCGCGCGAGGGCTCGAAGACCCGCGACATCACCGGCGGTCTGCCGCGTGTGGCGGAACTGTTCGAGGCCCGCCGTCCCAAGGACTACGCGATCATCGCGGAGACCGCGGGCCGCGTGGAGTTCGGAAAGGACTACAAGACGAAGCGCCGGATCGTCGTGCGGAACGATGAGACGGGCGACGAGCGCGAGTACCTGATCCCGAAGGGCAAGCACATTTCGGTGCAGGAGGGCGACTTCGTCCAGCAGGGCGACCTGCTGATGGACGGCAATCCCGTGCCGCACGACATCCTGACCGTGATGGGGGTGGAGGCGCTCGCCAACTACCTCATCAACGAGATTCAGGAGGTCTATCGACTGCAGGGCGTGAAGATCAACGACAAGCACATCGAGGTGATCGTCCGCCAGATGCTGCAGAAGGTCGAGGTCCTCGATCCGGGTGAGACGACGTTCCTGGCCGGCGAGCAGATCGACCGGGACGAGTTCGAGGCGGAGAACGACAAGGCCTATCGCGACGGGCTCCGGGTCGCCGTCGGCAAGCCGGTGCTCCAGGGCATCACCAAGGCGAGCCTGCAGACGCGGTCCTTCATCTCGGCCGCCTCGTTCCAGGAGACGACGCGCGTGCTGACCGAGGCGGCGGTGGCCGGCAAGATCGACACGCTCGACGGGCTGAAGGAGAACGTGATCGTCGGGCGCCTCATCCCGGCGGGCACGGGCTCGGTCGTCAACCGCCTGAAGCAGATCGCCGCCGAGCGCGACCGCGAAGCCGCGGTGGAGCAGGACACCGCCCGGGAGGTGCTGCCCGGTCAGGCAGCGGAGTGATCCGCGACCGCATGGTCGTGGCGTGATCGGGGCCCGGACGGTTCGACCGTCCGGGCCCTTTTCTTTCTGGCCCGGATGGTTTTCGTCTCCTTCCGGTTGTGGCGCGCGTCGCGGAGGGAGGCGTGGGGATGGTTCCGTTCGACACGCTGAAGCTGGCCTGCGACCTGTGCAATAGAGGCAAGCTCACGGCGGCGCAGGCCGAAGGAGTTGCTGCGTCCCTTGTCGACGCCACTCGGGACAATGTCGCGACGACGTCGGATTTCCAGGAGTTTCGGACGGATCTGATCGCGCGGATGGACTGGATGGATGCTTGCCTGAACAAGCGGATCGACGAATTGGACCTGCGTCTGAGCAACCGCATCGACGCGTTGGGCAAGGACCTGACCATCCGCCTCGGCGGCGTGCTCGTCGTCGCGGTCGGCGCGATGGCGGCGTTGGTCAAGTTGCTCTGAGGCGGCGGGCCGGACGCACGATGGCTACGGTTCGCATCCACCTGACCGGAGCTTCCGGTTCGGGGACGACAACCCTCGGCGCCGAATTGGCGCGACGGCTCGCCTGTCCGCACCACGACACCGATTCGTTCTTCTGGCTGCCGACCGATCCGCCCTTCCTCGACGCGCGGCCGGTCGCAGCGCGGCTTGCGATGCTGGAGGCGGCCCTCGGCGCGAGCGACGGCTGGGTCCTGTCCGGATCGCTCGACGGATGGGGCGATCCGCTGATCCCGCGCTTCGATCTCGTCGTCTTTCTCGCGCTCGACCCCGACGTCCGCATGGCGCGCATCCGGACCCGCGAGGGGTCCCGCTACGGCGCGGCAATTGAACCGGGCGGCGACATGCACGAGGCGAGCACCGCCTTTCTGAGCTGGGCGGAGGCCTACGACGCCGGCAGCCGTCCGGGGCGGAGCCGGCCGCGGCACGACGCGTGGCTGGCACGGCTGCCGTGTCCCGTTCTCCGCCTCGACACCGCGCGGCCGGTCGCCGACCTCGCCGACACCGTTCTGGCCTCCCTCACTGCAGCGTCGTCTTCTCCGCGACCGAGCGGATGATCGGCGTCCAGCGCGCCAGTTCCTCGTCCATGTGCCGGCGCAACGCCGCCGGGCCCATCGCCTCGGCCGGGGGCAGGTCGCCGCCGAGGTCCACCAGCCGCGCCTTCACCGTCTCGTCGGCCAAGGCCTCCCGAACAGCCTTCAGCACCGCCTCGACCACCGGCGCAGGCATTCCCTTCGGCCCGTAGACCGCGTGCCAGATGTTGGAGTTGGCGCCGGCCATGCCCGCCTCGGCGGTGGTGGGCACGTCGGGGAGCGAGGGGTTGCGCCGATCCCCGAGCACGGCGATCGCGCGGATCGTGCCCGCCCGGATCTGCGGCACCGCGTTGGTGATCTGGTCGGCCATCCAGTCGACGTGTCCGGCGACGAGGTCGTTCATCGCCGGCCCGGTGCCGCGATAGCCGATCATCTCGTTCTTCACCCCGATCGCCGATTGGACCAGCATGCCGCCGATGTGCGAACCGGAGCCGACGCCCGCGGTCGCGTAGCTGATGGTGGCCTGGTTCCGCTTCAGGAAGTCGGCGAACTGGGCGAAGCTGTCGACCGGCATCGCCTTCTTGGTCACCAGCACCTGCGACACGTTCAGCACGAGCGACACGGGCTCGAGGTCGGTCCGGCTGTCGTAGGTCAGGTTGTCGTACAGGATCATGTTCGCGATCTGGGTGCCCATGTGCCCCATGAGCAGGGTGTGCCCGTCGGGCGCCGCGCGGGCCACCCGCGACACGCCCAGCGAACCCGCGGCGCCGGCCACGTTCTCCACCACCACCTGCTGGCCCAGGGTCCGCGACATGTTCTGCGCGAACAGGCGCGCCACCACATCGGTCGGCCCGCCTGCGGCGAAGGGCACCACCATCGTGACCGGACGCGACGGATAGGCCGTCTGCGCGTCGGCGCCGGCCGATACGGCCATCGCGACGGCCGCGGCGAGAATCAGGGTCCGCATCGATCTCCTCCCTCCGGGGCTTCGCGGCCCCTGTCGTGTGATGCCACGAGGGTAGGGGAGCCGGACGGCAGCGCCAAGCGGTGCGGTGCGCCGGCGGGTTAGGCGCCGCGCGGCGGCTTCATCGCCCGCAGGCGGACGGTCGTCTGCTCGATCACGTTGAATTGGCTGCGGGCCGCCGCCTGCACCTCCGCCATCGTGGTCGTTCCGGCCCGCAGGCGCGCCTGCCATGCCGCGTCGAGATCGTGCGTCATGGCCTCGATCCGGAAGTCGACGCCGTGCATCAGCCCGAGCGGCGAATTGGCGGCACCGCGCCGTCGGTCCTCCAGGTTGCGACGCTGGTCGAACATGGCGAGCCCCTCCGGCGTGACCGGGCGGACGTGGGTGGGGTCCCACAGGAAGAAGTCGTGGCGGGGGTGCGGGACGGTCACGGTCCAGAGACCGCCCGGCCGCAGCACGCGGTGGACCTCCTTCACGATCCCCACGTAGACGGCCGGGTCGCGCCCGAGGTGCTCCAGCACGTGGGACATCAGGATCTCGTCCGCCGTGTCGTCGGCCCACGGCCAGGGAAGCGCCTCCAGGTCGTGGACGAGATCCGGCGCGCATCCGGGCCAGGCGTCCACGTTCAGCCAGCCGTCGCGGCGGTCGCCGCCGCAGCCAAGGTTCAGCTTCATGCCGCGAGATCCGCCAGATCGGCCGCGATCCGGCCGACGACGTCGCTCCAGTCGCCGGCCACGGTCTGGCGATGGAGGCGCATCGACGGGTACCAGGGCGAGTCGGCACGATCCTCGAACCATCGCCAGTCGGCGACCTTCCGCAACATCACCCAGACGGGCCGGCCCAGCGATCCGGCGAGGTGGGCGGTGATGGTGTCGCTGGTGACGATCAGGTCGAGCCCCGTCAGGACCGCCGCCGTGTCGAGAAAGGCGTGTCCGTCGGCGTCGAGCCGTGCCCCGAGGTCGACCAGACCGGCCGGCGCCGGCATCCATCGGCCGACGGGGTCGCGCTGGAGGGAGACGAATGTGATGCCCGGCACCGCCAGCAGGGGACGGACGGCCTCGAACGGCAGCGACCGCGTCCGGTCGTGCAGCACGGTCGGATTGCCCTGCCAGCAGAGGCCCACCCGGGGCCGGGGCCGACGGGCGAGCAGCCCGTCCCAGCGCGCGACCCGCTCCGGCTCCGCGGTCAGCACCGGGGACGGCGCACCGATGTCGGCCGCGCCGAGGCCGAGCCGTTGGGGCAGGCTCATGAGGTGGCACCAGCCGTCGACCGCCGGGGGGGCGGCGCTCCGCCCGACGACGGCGACGCGGGGGTCGAGCCCGGCCATGAGCCGCACGAGCCGGTCCGGCACGACGAACGCGACCGCGGCGCCGGCGTCGGCGAGACGCGGCAGGAAGCGCGCGAACTGGACCATGTCGCCGTTGCCCTGTTCGGCCAGGACGAGGACGCGCGCCGGGGGCGGGCCTTCGGTCCAATGGGGAAGGGCGTGAGGGATCGCCGGTCCCTTGTAGTCAGGGGTCCGCAGCCGCCATTCGTGCGCCGCCCAGCCCTCGGCGAACCGGCCGAGGCGCAGCAGCAGCATGCCGAGATCGTGTTGGGCGGTCGCGAGGTCGGGGTCGGTGGCGATCGCGGCGCGATAGAGCCGCTCCGCCTCGCCGAAGCGGCCGTCGGCCTCGGCCACCTGCCCCAGATGCCAGAGGGCCGCGGCGTTCCCGGGTTCGAGCGTCGCCGCCTGGGTCCACAGTCGCCGTGCGCTCTCGGCCTCGCCCTGACGCCAATGGATCTCGCCGAGCCGGAGATGTGCCGGGACGAGGGAGGGCCAGAGCCGGCAGATCCGCACGAGCGCCGCCGCCTCGTCCGCGGCCATGAGCGCCGCCAGCAGATCGCGGACGCGCGCCTCTGACGAGGGATCGCCACGCGCGTGGGGGATCAGCCGGTCGGCTTCTGCCGCCAGCTCTGCGCTGCGGGACATGGACATCGCCCGGGCAGTTTAGCGACCGGTCGCCCGGCCGCAACGGTGTCGGTCAATCCCGCACCACCTCGCCCCAGACATCGTAGTTGTCGGCATGCGCCACGCGGACCCGGACGACGTCGCCCTCCGCAACGTCAGTCTCGCCGTTCAGGTAGACGCAGCCGTCGATCTCCGGCGCGTCGGCCCACGAGCGGCCGAACGCCCCCTCGTCGTCGACCTCGTCGATCAGGACCTCGATGGTGCTCCCGATCTTCGCGGCCATGCGCGCATTGCTGATCGCCTGCTGATGCGCCATCAGCCGATGCCAGCGCTCCTCCTTCACCTTCTCCGGCACGTGGCCGGGGAGCTCGTTCGCCGCGGCACCGGTCACGTTCTCGTACTTGAACGCGCCGAGGCGGTCGATCTGCGCCTCCGTCAGCCAGTCGAGGAGGAGTTGGAAGTCCGCCTCGGTCTCGCCGGGGAAGCCGACGATGAAGGTGGAGCGCAGCGTCAGGTCCGGCGTGATCGTCCGCCAGTTCCGGATGCGGTCGAGCACCTTCTCCTGATTCGCCGGGCGCCGCATGGCCTTGAGCACCGTCGGCGAGGCGTGTTGGAAGGGGATGTCGAGGTAGGGAAGGATCTTTCGCTCGGCCATGAGCGGGATGACCTCGTCGACGTGCGGATAGGGATAGACGTAATGCAGCCGCACCCACACGCCGAGTTCGCCCAGCGCCTCGCACAGCTCCGTCATCCGCGCCTTCACCGGGCGACCGCGCCACTTGCACTCGGCGTGGCGCAGATCGAGCCCGTAGGCCGACGTGTCCTGGGAGATGACGAGGATCTCCTTCACGCCGGCCTTGGCGAGCTTCTCCGCCTCGCGCAGCACGTCGGCGACCGGGCGGCTCGCGAGGTCGCCGCGCATCGAAGGAATGATGCAGAAGCTGCAGCGGTGGTTGCAGCCCTCCGAAATCTTCAGATAGGCGTAGTGTCGGGGCGTGAGGCGAATGCCCTGCTCGGGCACGAGGTCGAAGAACGGGTGGCTGAGCGGCGGTGCCACGCCGTGCACGGCCTCGACCACCTGCTCGTATTGGTGCGGCCCGGTGACGGCGAGCACCTGCGGATACTTCTCCCGGATCAGCCCGGCCTCGGCGCCGAGACAGCCGGTCACGATCACCTTCCCGTTTTCGGCGATGGCCTCGCCGATCGCCTCCAGGCTCTCGTCGCGCGCGCTGTCGAGGAAGCCGCAGGTGTTGACGAGAACGACGTCGGCGCCGTCGTAGGTCGACGAGATCGAATAGCCCTCCGCGCGGAGGCGCGTGAGGATACGCTCACTGTCGACGAGGGCCTTGGGGCAGCCGAGGCTGACGATGCCGACCTTCGGCGGCGTCTGGGCGGGCGCGGGGGCGGGGGTCCGTGTCATGACGCGGGAATATGTGTCGCGCCGAGCGTCAGCGCCAGCGTCCGCGCGAGCGGACGCGTGCATGGCGCCGAAGGTTGTGAATCGTGGTTCCGTGGTCGTCCACGAGCCGAAGGGCGCCAGCGACTGTCCCGGATCGGGAACGGGCAGATTCGCATGCCCCGCGACCAGGGCGCCGGCGCGGAGCGGACCGCGCCCATGCGGCTCCGGATCGACCGCATGCAGGCCGAGACGGACCGGAACAAGCGTCGGCTCGACATCGTGGACTGACGGCCGCGGCCACCCTCCGGGAACGCCGCCCCTCCCTTCGCGTTTCGCATGGCGGCGCTCCCGGTCGTGCTTGACGCCTCTGGGGTCGGTCCATATATTCCGCCGACGATTTTCGGGGGGCAGGCTGTAGGCCGGTCATGGCCTAGACGCTGTCCCCGGTCACGGAACCCCCCGAAAAAAATCGAGAGCCGTCCAGATTTCCGGCCGGCGACGTTCGACCCCGCGCGGATCGCAGCGATCCGACGGCGGGCGTTTTTCGTCGTTTTCGGTTGGATTGACGGTCGGTGGAACGGGATGAGAGCAGCGAAGGGCGGTCGATGCCGACGATCAACCAGTTGATCCGCAAGCCGCGGGTCCCCAACCAGGCGCGCAACAAGGTGCCGGCCATGGAGGCCTGCCCGCAGAAGCGTGGCGTGTGCACCCGCGTGTACACCACGACGCCGAAGAAGCCAAACTCGGCCCTTCGGAAGGTCGCCCGCGTTCGCCTGACCAACGGCTTCGAGGTCACGAGCTACATCCCGGGCGAAGGCCACAACCTGCAGGAACACTCGGTCGTGCTCATCCGCGGCGGCCGCGTCAAGGACCTGCCCGGTGTGCGCTACCACATCCTGCGCGGCGTCCTCGACACCCAGGGCGTCAAGGACCGCAAGCAGCGCCGCTCGCTCTACGGCGCCAAGCGCCCGAAGTAAGGAGACCGCGAGATGTCCCGTCGTCGCCGCGCCGACAAGCGCGAGATCCTGCCGGACCCCAAGTTCGGCGACCGCGTCCTGACCAAGTTCATGAACTGCCTGATGTACGACGGCAAGAAGTCGGCCGCCGAGGCGATCGTGTACGGCGCGCTCACCAAGGTCGAGACCCGTGCGAAGGCCGACCCGGTCCACGTCTTCCACGAGGCGCTCACGAACGTGAAGCCTTACCTTGAGGTCCGGTCGCGCCGCGTCGGTGGCGCCACCTACCAGGTCCCGGTCGAGGTCCGGTCGGAGCGGGCGCAGGCGCTGGCGATCCGCTGGATCATCATCGCCGCGCGGGCCCGGTCCGAGAACACCATGGTCGACCGCCTGTCGGCCGAACTGCTCGATGCCGCGCAGCAGCGCGGAACCGCCGTGAAGAAGCGTGAGGACACGCATCGCATGGCGGAGGCCAACAAGGCCTTCTCGCACTACCGCTGGTAACCCAAACGACGATTCTTCGTCGCCGGAGCTTTCGCCATGCCCCGCACCACCCCGCTCGAGCGCTACCGCAATATCGGTATCTGCGCCCACATCGACGCCGGCAAGACGACGACGACCGAGCGAATCCTGTACTACACCGGAAAGTCGCACAAGATCGGCGAGGTGCACGACGGCGCCGCGACGATGGACTGGATGGAGCAGGAGCAGGAGCGCGGCATCACCATCACGTCGGCGGCGACGACGGCGTTCTGGAAGGATCACCGCATCAACATCATCGACACGCCGGGCCACGTCGACTTCACCATCGAAGTCGAGCGGTCGATGCGCGTTCTCGACGGTGCGATCGCGGTGTTCGACAGCGTCGCTGGCGTCGAGCCCCAGTCGGAGACGGTGTGGCGGCAGGCCGACAAGTACGCCGTTCCGCGGATGTGCTTCGTCAACAAGATGGACCGCATCGGCGCGAACTTCTATCGCTGCGTCGACATGATGATCGACCGCCTCGGCACCGTGCCGCTGGTCACCCAGCTGCCGATCGGGTCGGAGAGCGAGTTCGTCGGCGTCGTCGACCTTTTGAAGATGAAGGCGATCGTCTGGAAGGACGAGAGCCTGGGCGCCGAGTTCTTCGAGACCGACATCCCGGCCGACCTCCAGGCGAAGTCGGCCGAGTGGCGGACGAAGATGATCGAGACCGCCGTCGAGATGGACGACGAGGCGATGGAGGCGTATCTGGCCGGTGACGAGCCGTCCATCGAGACGCTGAAGGCGTGCATCCGCAAGGGCACGATCGCGCTGAAGTTCGTCCCGGTCGTGTGCGGGGCGGCGTTCAAGAACAAGGGCGTGCAGCCGATGCTGGACGCCGTCGTCGACTTCCTGCCGTCGCCGCTCGAAGTGCCGCAGATCAAGGGCATGAAGATCGACAGCGACGAGCCGGACAGCCGCGCCGTGGCGGACGATGCCTCCTTCTCGGGCCTCGCCTTCAAGATCATGACCGACCCGTTCGTCGGCTCGCTGACGTTCGTGCGCATCTACTCGGGCACCGTCTCCTCCGGGTCCTACGTGCTGAACAGCACGAAGGGGGACCGCGAGCGCGTCGGCCGCATGCTGCTGATGCACGCGAACAGCCGGGAGGAGATCAAGGAGGCCCAGACCGGCGACATCGTCGCGTTCGCGTCCCTGAAGAACACGATCACGGGCGACACGCTCTGCGATCCGCTGAAGCCGATCATCCTCGAGCGCATGGAGTTCCCGGAGCCCGTCATCGAGGTCGCGGTCGAGCCGAAGACGAAGGCCGACCAGGAGAAGATGGGCAACGCGCTGCAACGCCTCGCGCAGGAGGATCCGTCCTTCCGCGTGACGGTCGACCAGGAGAGCGGGCAGACGGTGATCAAGGGGATGGGCGAGCTCCATCTCGAGATCCTCGTGGACCGCATGAAGCGCGAGTTCAAGGTGGAGGCCAACGTCGGTGCGCCGCAGGTGGCGTATCGCGAGACCATCACCAAGACGGCCGAGATCGACTACACGCACAAGAAGCAGACGGGCGGCACGGGCCAGTTCGCCCGCGTGAAGCTGGTGTTCTCCCCGCAGGAGGCTGGTGCAGGCTTCTCGTTCGAGAACAAGGTCATCGGCGGCGCGGTACCGAAGGAGTACGTGCCGGGCGTGCAGAAGGGCCTAGACAGCTCCAGGCAGTCGGGCGTCATCGCTGGCTTTCCGGTCATCGACTTCAAGGTCGAGCTTATCGACGGTGCCTTCCACGACGTCGACTCGTCGGTGCTGGCCTTCGAGATCGCGACCCGGGCAGCCTTCAAGGAAGGCATCCAGAAGGCGAAGCCGGCGCTGCTCGAGCCCGTGATGAAGGTCGAGGTGGTGACGCCCGACGAGTTCATGGGCGACGTGATCGGCGACCTGAACGCACGGCGCGGTCAGGTGACCGGCATGGACCAGCGTGGCAACGCCCGCGTGGTCAACGCCATGGTCCCGCTGGCCAACATGTTCGGTTACGTGAACACGCTGCGGTCCATGACCCAGGGCCGCGCGCAGTACACCATGCAGTTCGACCACTACGAGCCGGTGCCTCAGGCGATCGCGGACGAAGTCCGCGCGAAGATGGCGTGACGGGCTAGATAAGATCTGACGGAGACAGGCCATGGCGAAGGCGAAGTTCGAGCGGAACAAGCCGCACTGCAATGTCGGCACGATCGGTCACGTTGACCACGGGAAGACGTCGCTGACGGCGGCGATCACGAAGGTGCTGGCGAAGTCGGGCGGTGCCACGTTCACGGCGTACGACCAGATCGACAAGGCGCCGGAGGAGAAGGCTCGCGGGATCACGATCTCGACGGCGCACGTGGAGTACGAGACGGCGAACCGTCACTACGCGCACGTGGATTGCCCGGGCCACGCGGACTACGTGAAGAACATGATCACGGGCGCCGCGCAGATGGACGGGGCGATCCTGGTGGTGTCGGCGGCCGACGGCCCGATGCCGCAGACGCGGGAGCACATTCTGCTGGCGCGGCAGGTCGGCGTTCCGGCGATCGTCGTGTTCATGAACAAGTGCGACATGGTGGACGATCCCGAGCTTCTTGACCTGGTCGAGCTCGAGGTTCGCGAGCTTCTGTCGAGCTACCAGTTCCCGGGCGACGACATCCCGATCGTTCGGGGCTCGGCTCTGTGCGCGCTGGAGGACAAGCAGCCGGAGCTGGGCGAGCAGGCGGTGCTCAAGCTGATGGCCGAGGTGGACAAGTACATCCCGCAGCCCGAGCGCCCGAAGGACCGTCCGTTCCTGATGCCGATCGAGGACGTGTTCTCGATCTCGGGCCGCGGGACGGTGGTGACGGGTCGCGTGGAGCGCGGCGTGGTGAAGGTGGGGGAGGAGGTCGAGATCGTCGGCATCCGGGCGACCACGAAGACCACGGTGACCGGCGTGGAGATGTTCCGCAAGCTGCTCGACCAGGGCGAGGCGGGCGACAACATCGGGGCGCTGCTGCGCGGCACCAAGCGCGAGGACGTGGAACGGGGCCAGGTTCTGGCGAAGCCGGGCACGATCACGCCGCACACCAAGTTCAAGGCCGAGACCTACATCCTGACCAAGGAGGAGGGCGGCCGCCACACGCCGTTCTTCTCGAACTACCGTCCGCAGTTCTACTTCCGCACGACGGACGTGACGGG